>NZ_JBFWFX010000001.1:0-417209 GCF_050286925.1 Caloranaerobacter longqiensis | reverse complement strand
TAACAAATTAACTTATAAAAATACTTCTTTTATTTTTACAGGTGATGCTGAAAAGGATTCAGAAGAAGAAATGATAAAGCTAGGTTATGATTTAAAGGCAGATGTTTTAAAAGTTGGGCATCATGGTGGCAGAACTTCAACGAATTATGAGTTTTTAAAAAGAGTTAACCCTAAATTTGCAGTCATATCAGTTGGGAAAGATAATGATTATGGACATCCTCACAAAGAGGTTTTAGAAAGATTGGCTAAAATGGGGATAAAGGTATTTAGAACTGATGAATTAGGAACTATAATTGCAACTTCTGATGGGGACAATATTAAATTCAATAAGAAACCTTGTGAGTTTGATTTGAAAGATGATAATTCAACAGATACAAATACAAGCAATATAAATAGTGTAAATACAAATAATGATTCAAAAACTACTGAAACTAACACAGCTATTAATACTAATGTTGATAAGAATACTGTTGCTAAAACTAGTGTTGTTATCAAAAGCATAGATTTGAGCAAAGAAATAGTTATAATACAGAATACTACTAATAAAGATATAGACATGACTGGCTGGAAGTTAGTAAGCGTTATTGGTAATCAAACATATTACTTCCCTACCGGTTACATTTTAAAAGCAGGAGCTACAATTACAATTGCGAGTGGTAAATCTACAGGTGATTTAAAATGGACAAGCAAGAATATTTGGAACAATAAAGGAGACACAGGGATTTTATATGATAAAAAAGGTAATGAGGTATCACGTAAATAAATAAAATGGGTGGCAAGCTGCCACCCAAGGTATGATATACTAAAATTAATAAATGAATAATATTTTGCAACAGTTAACATTCGCTACAGTAGATGAATGCAGTAAAACTTTATTGAAAGCAGGAGCAAACAAGGTTTATGTACTTACACTAGCTACTGCATAAGCACATATATAATATTTTATCTGGGGGTGATATTATGAATATTAGAAATTGTTCAAAGTGTGGGAAAATATATGTATATGATGGGATTAATAAATTATGTCCTAAGTGTAGAAAAGAAGAAGAGGAAGAATTTAGAAAAGTAAAAGAGTATATATATGATCATCCAGATGCAAATATACAAATAGTATCTGAAGAAACTGGCGTACCTGTAAAAAAGATACTTAGATATCTAAGAGAAGGCAGATTAGAATTAAAGGATGAGCACAATAATCTGATATTAGCTTGTGAGAGATGTGGAAAACCTATCAAAACAGGTAGGTTTTGTGATAAGTGTGTGGTAGAGTTGCAACGAGAATTAAAGAGTTCTGTAGCTAAAAGAGATAATATTAGAAAAAATAAAGAAAAAGATAAAATGTATATTGCAGAAAGGTATAAAAAATAATCTAAAGTAATACCCCATCCTTACCGATAATAGAAGTAGAAAATAAGGATGGGGTGTTTTTTATGAAAATAATTAATAATAATATCTATAAAGCTTTGAAATTGTATAATAGCCAGAAACAAATTAAAGATAAAAAAACATCAGCTAAAGCTGAGAAAAAAGATAAATTGAGCTTGTCTAACAAAGCAATAGAATATCAAATTGCTATGAAAGCATTGAGGAATGTACCTGATATTAGAAAAGACAAAGTTGAGGAGATAAAGAGACAGATAGAAACTGGAACTTATAAAATAGATTCTAGCAAAATTGTTGAGAAGATGTTTGAAAATGTTAATATTGACAAGAGAGTTTAATAGGTGGTGTAAAAAGTGGAGAAATTAGTTAACGATTTAAAAGAGATTTTGATTGAGGAGTTAAACTTATATAAACATATGTTAGAGTTATCTATAAATAAGACGGAAATTATCACTTCGGGTCAAGTACGTGAATTAGACAAAATAACACAAAAGGAGCAAGCATTGATATTAAAGGCAGGTAGATTAGAGGATATAAGAGAGAATATTATATCAAAAATTCAAAATGAATTGAAGTTGAATGAAATTAAAAACATATCAAGGCTTGTTGATTATTTGAGTGAAGAGCAGAAAAAAGAAATAGAAGATATAAAGCAGCAGTTAATTGATGTGCTTAATAGACTTAAGGAGAGAAATTCACTTAATAGTACTTTAATAAAGGATTCTTTAGAGTATATTAACTTAAATGTAAATCTTTTGACTAATGCTTTGTCTAGTAATATTTATAGTGATAAGGTAAATAAGGATGATGTACTGCAAAGTAAAAACATTTTTGATGCGAAAGTTTAGGGGGTACTTTTATGCGTTCGACTTTTTCAGGCTTGTCAATAGCCATATCAGGTTTATATGCGAATAAAAGATCATTAGATGTAACATCCCACAATATAGCTAATGTAAATAATCCTAGTTATGTAAGACAGCAGGTTATTCAATCTACTGGTAAATATTTTAATCTTCCAGACGGTTTTCAGATAGGTTCAGGAGTAACAATACAGCAGATTAGGCAAATAAGAGATGAATTTTTAGATTTAAAATATAGATTAGAGTCCGGAAAACATGGCTATTGGGCTGCTAGAAATATGGTATTTGAGCAGGTACAAGGAATTTTGAATGAGCTTTCTAATAGTGGACTTCAAAGGGTTATGGATCAGTTTTGGAACGGTTGGGAGGAACTTTCTAAAAATCCAGACAATCTTACAATAAGAGGCTTGCTTAAAGAGAGAGCAATAGCTTTTATAGAAACTGTAAACCATTTGGGTCAGCAGATTGATAATTTGCAAATTAATCTTAACAGAGAGATAGAGATAAAAGTTAAAGAGATAAACGATATAGCTAAAAGAATAGCTAAATTAAATGAAAATATTTTGATTTATGAAGTGAAAGGATACAAGGGGAATGATTATAGAGACGATAGAAATGCTTTATTAGACAGACTATCAGAACTTGTAAATATAGAGTATAATGAAGAGGCTAATGGTGTAGTTAATGTTTCTATTGGTGGGAAAATGCTAGTAAACGGAAGATTTTATAGTGAAATAGAGACTAGAAAAAATGGAAGTGCATTTGTAGATATATTCTGGAAAGATATCTCTGAAAAAGTAAATATAGAAGATGGAGAACTTTTAGGACTTATTCATTCAAGAGGAGATGTTCAAACAACTATATTAGCTGAAGGAAATGGTACTGTAAATAAAGAGGTAGATGTGGTTATTGCAGTGGATATAACTTCTTCAAACATGACTGAAATAAATAGTATGATTAATGAATATAAAGATGATTTAAAAAATAGAGGACTTGAACCAAGATTTAAGTTGGTTACATTTGGGGATGGTTCTGTTAAAGAGATTACAAATGGGTTTGTTGAAGCTGATAAATTTACTGCATCTTTATCACAGGCTGCAGAAGTCGGGAATGAAGATTTATCCGGCTTAATATCTAAAATAGAATCAATGGATGATTTTAGAGCAAATGCACATAAAAAATTAATAATTATTACTGATGAAAATATTGGAGGAACTTCAAACGTAATTCCAGATAATGAAATAACAAATTATGTTGACAGATTAAATAGATTAGATATATTTACAACTGTTATATCAGACTCTACATACCAGTATACTGGGGATATTGGAGAAGATGGTTGGGATAGTATAACTGATGGAACTTCAGGAAGATTCTTTAGTATAAAAGATATTACCAGAGATGATTTTGCTGAAAATCTTTCTCAGGAAACTACAAATACTGCAAGTAAATTTATGGGTAGAGTGAAAGACTTTTTAGAAATTATTCCTTTAATTAAAAAGAAACTAAATGCATTTGTAAATACAATAGCAAGAAATGTAAACTATATACATAAAAAAGGTAAAACTCTGCTTGGGACAGTTGGAGAAGACTTCTTTGTAGCTGTTAATCCAGATAAACCGATTGAAGCTGGGAACATTGCACTTAATTCTAACCTGGATACACTTAATAATATAGCTGCTTCACAATCTGGCGATAGAGGGGACGGAAGAATAGCAGAAAAAATAGCTCAGCTTAGGAACGAATACCTATTTGCCGATATGAATAGTGATGATTATTATAGGGATATAATATCGTCCATAGGAGTTGCAGCTAACGAAGCTACAGTAATGGAAGAAAGTCAGAAAATACTTATTAATCAGATAGATGATAAGAGAAAATCTATGTCAGCAGTATCTTTAGATGAGGAAATGGCAGATATGCTTAAATATCAGCATTCATATGTTGCAAATACTAGAGTTGTAAATGCAATAGATGAAATGATAGATAATATAATAAATAAAATGGGAGTTGTCGGAAGATAAGATGCTAAATGCATCTTATCTTCTGGATGTAAAATTTAAAATTCATTTTACGAAGGGACTGAGTAAAATGTCTGGTTGGGTAGGATTTAATACAGCAGTATCTGGACTTTTAGCAAGTCAAAAATCTTTATATACAACAAGCCACAATATTTCAAATGTAAATACTGAAGGATATTCGAGACAGAAGGTTTTACAAAAGGCAACTTCACCATTGGTATTGCCAGGGATAGGAATGTTAGGAACTGGAACTGAAATATACGATATAGTTAGGGTAAGGAATGATTATGTTGATTTTAAGTACTGGCAAGAAAATGCTCCAGCAGGGGAATGGGAAGTAAAAAGAGATACTTTAGTTGAAATAGAAAATGTATTTAATGAACCTTCAGATTCAAGCTTTAGGCAATATTTAGATGAATTTTTTGATGCATTAGAAACTTTAAGTACCGATCCTTCTAGTTATGCCCATAGATCATTAGTTAGAGAAAAAGCTGTAGCTCTTACAAGACATATTAATGAAACTGCTCAAAGACTTTATGCTCTGCAAAAGGAATTAAACTTTGCAGTCAGTACAAAGATAAAACAGGTTAATGATTTAGCTGGACAAATTAGAAATTTAAATGAACAGATATATGGACTTGAACTTGATGGTACTAAAGCTAATGATTTAAGAGATAGAAGAGCTTTATTAGTTGATAAATTATCTAAAATAGTAAACATAAATGTAAGTGAAAATAATGGGAAATTTACTGTATCAATTGGAGGAATGTCATTAGTGGATCATACTCAAGTTAATTTATTAAAAGACCCTCCAAATGTAATAGACAACATATATAATCCTAAGGAAAAATTAGCTTTGGTTCAATGGGAATTAGGAAATCAAGATGTAGTAATAGAATCTGGAGAGCTTAAAGGATTATTAGATTTAAGAGATGGTGATGGTATAGGGAATAATTATAGAGGTGTTGTATTTTATATAAAGAGATTAGACGAATTTGCTAAGAAAATTGTAGAAAAAATTAATGGAGTACATTCAAATGGCTATGGGTTAAATGGCTCACAAGGCACATTTTTATTTACTGCTAACGGAAAGAAAACTTCTGATTATCAAAATTTAAGTGAACTATTAGATGAAGTTAAAGCTGTTAATATATCGTTATCCGGTGATATTATATCTGATTTAGATAATATAGCTGCTGCTAAACAGCTTAATGGAGTAAATGCTAACGAAAATGTTTTAGAACTTATTGCATTGAGAGAGGATAAGACTTTTTTTGATAATACAACTCCACAAGGTACACCAGATGACTTCATAAAGGCAGTGTTGTCTAATCTTGCAGTTGATAGTCAGCAGGCTGGAAGAATGAATGAAAACCAAAGTGCAATTATGGATAATATTAAACAAAAGAGAGAATCAGAATCTGGAGTATCTATAGATGAAGAGATGTCTAATATGGTGAAATTTCAACATTCATACAATGCGGCTGCTAGGATGATAACCACAATAGATGCAATATATGAGGTAACAATCAACAGACTAGGACTTGTCGGCAGATAAATTTTTAAATGTTAAATATAAATTTCGAATAGTGAATGACGAACATCGAAAAGCGGTATCTTGAAAGGAGATTGATTATGCGTATTACAAATAATATGCTTATAAGTAATATGATGAGAAATTTAAATAATAATCTTAAGAAGATGGATAAGATACAGAAAAAGCTTTCTTCAGGAAAAAAATTTCAGCTTCCATCAGACGATCCAATTGGAGTATCTAGAAGTTTGAAACTAAATACTGATATTGCGAAAATAGAGCAGTATAAACGTAATTTAGATGATGCTGTGTCATGGCTTGAAATAACAGAATCAGCTATATCAGAAGTAGGAGATGTATTACAAAGAGCTAGAGAGCTTACAGTTCAAGCTGCAAATGGTACGAATGATATTGGCGATTTGAAACAGATATCATCTGAAATTGAACAATTAAAAGGTCATTTAATAAATATTGCAAATACTACATATGCAGGAAGATATATTTTTACTGGATTTAAAACTGATATGCCTTTGCTTGATGAAAATGGTTTTTACAAACCGAATGCGTTACAAAAAGATGAAATATCAAGATATAATGTTGGTGTATCAGATAATATAGAAGTTAACGTAGTAGGAGTTAGAGTGTTTGGTAAATTAGGAGCAGATTTAGATAGTCTTGATTTTAATACAGATGTAACGAATTCAGATCAAAGTTATTTAATAGCTATGTTTGACAGTTTAAAAACGGCTTTAGATAATGGAGATACAGATACTATACAAAAAACACTAGGAAGAATAGATAAAGTTATAGAAAATCTATTATCTGTAAGAGCAGATATAGGAGCTAAAATGAATAGACTTGAATTAACTAAAAAGAGACTTGAATCTCAATCAATTAACTTTACTAAGTTGTTAGCTGAAAATGAAGAAGCAGATATTGCAGAAGTTATTATGAACCTAAAGATGAACGAAAATGTATACAGAGCATCACTATCAGCAGGTGCAAGAATAATACAACCAACACTTGTCGACTTTTTAAGGTAAATTAATTTACCTTAAAAAGTCGAATTGTAAATGTTAAATATTAAATTGATACTAAAAAGAGAAGTAAATTATTATTTAAAATTTAAAATTGTTTTTTCGGAGGGTAGAAAATGCCACTTCAAATAACTACTACAAAAGCAATGATACAAATTAATATAATAAATGGGAAGATGAGTATTCGTCAGCCTAGAGGAGAGCAAAGTATACATACAACTATGCCGAAGGTTAAAATAGAGAGTGAAAAACCTAAAGTCATTATAGACCAGTCTCAGTGTTTTGCTGAAGCTGGTCTTAAAAATTATTTAGATTTAACTAGAGAAGCTGCAAGAATTGGCCGCCAGAAAGTACTAGAAGGGATTGCAAGAATAGCAGAAGATGGAGACAGAATGGCACAAATAGAAAACGGTGTGCCCCCAGCCATTCCTGAGTTAGCGGAAAAGAATGCATGGGAAGAACTGGATTATAATATAGATTTTATTCCTAAATCAAGACCTAAAATAGATGTAAAGGGAAGTTTGAAAATAGATTGGGAACTAGGGAAAGTAAATATAGATTACAAGGTAAATAAACCGATTATTAATTTTCAAAGAGGAAAAGTAGAAATATATCTTAAACAAAAACCTAGTATAGAGATAAGGTATGTAGACGTGAAAGTATAAATAAATTTAAAATTGAAAATATAAAATGCAAAATGCAAAATTGATTTGATCGCTATTTGTTAAATTAAAGACTAAATTAAAGACGAAGAACGGAAGACGAAAGAAAGATGAAAAGCGAAATTTGATTTCTTACTAAAAGGAGGAACAAAAATGTTACTCAATACCAAACATTTCGGGCAAATAGAAATTGACGAAAATAGCATAATTACATTCCCAGATGGATTATTAGCTTTTGAAAAGCAGAAGAGATTTACAATAATAAATAACCCAGATGAAGAAATACCATTTAAATGGCTTCAATCAATAGACAATCCCGACCTTGCCTTTGTAATAATAAACCCATTCCTTTTCAAAAGAGATTACGAATTCGATATTCCCCAATCTGTTGTTGATAAGCTTGATATAAAAGAAGAAAAAGATGTTTTAGTATATTCAATAGTTGTTGTGCCGGAAGATATAACGAAAATGACAGCAAATTTAGTAGGCCCTATAATAATCAATTCAAAAAATAAACTAGGAAAACAAATAATATTAGACGATAAGAGATATACTACTAAACATCTAATATTAGATGAACTTGGCAAGTCGAGTCAGGAGGTATAAGTATGCTTGTACTGACCAGAAAGAAAAATGAGAGTATAGTTATAAATGGGGATATCGAAATTGTTGTAGTAGAAATAGGGGATGGCAAAGTTAAACTTGGTATAAAAGCACCTAAAAATATAGAAGTACATAGAAAAGAAATTTACGAAGCCATTCAAAAAGAAAACAGAAAAGCTGCTAATATGCATAATATTGATTTTGGAGTTTTAAAAGGGATATTAAAAAAATAGGAATATAAATGGTATAATGAGATTAGGGATTTTAATAAAGATTAAAATTAAAGGCAGGTGAGAAAATATGGAAAACGAATTATTATTAGCAATTAAAAACATACTAAAGGAAGAATTAGAGCCTATAAAATCAGATATATCAAGTATTAAATCAACACTTGACGAACATACAAGAATACTTAACGAACATACGAAGAAACTTGATGAGCATACAAGAATACTTGATGAGCATACAAGAATACTTGATGAACATACTAAAATACTTGACGAACATACTAAAATACTTGATGAACATACGAAGAAGCTTGACGAACACACACAAATTTTAAGGGCATTAGAACATTCAGCACAAGTTAACAAAGCAGAACATGATAGTATTATGAATGATATAGCACATATTAAAGGAGAAATTGAAGGGTTGAGAAAAGATATGACTAATGTTGAACTTATAACTGCAAGTAATTGGGCTGATATAGCAAAGCTTAAATCTGTAAAATAAATGTGTAATATGGATTTAAATAATAGGAACCGGCAAATGAGTCGGTTAATTTTTTTCTCAAAAATTTTTCAAAAAACGCTAAAGTCGGACAAGTACCTGCCGATAATTATAGTGAGAAGAAAAAAGTTTCTCTACGGGCGGCCGACGTAGAGAATTTAGGCATGGATGCCAAAAAATAAAAAATTCAAGGAGGAGAAAAATATGAGAATTAATCACAACTTAATGGCTTTAAATGCTCATAGACAATTAAAAATCAATACTAATGCTCAAGCGAAATCATTAGAAAAATTATCTTCAGGTTTTAGAATTAACAGAGCAGGAGATGATGCAGCAGGATTAGCTATTTCAGAAAAAATGAGAGCTCAAATTAGAGGATTACAACAAGCATCAAGGAATGCTCAAGACAGTATTTCATTAATTCAAACTGCTGAAGGTGCATTACAAGAAACTCAAGCAATACTACAAAGAATGAGAGAATTAGCAGTACAAGCAGCTAATGATACAAACGTAACTGCTGATAGAAGTGCAATAGCTCTTGAGATTCAGCAATTAGAAACAGAAATCAACAGAATTGCTTCTCAAACAGAATTTAACAAGCAAAAATTATTGACAGGTTCATTTAATAATAAAACATTCCAAATCGGTGCTAATAAAGGACAGACAATTACATTATCAATAGCAACAATGACTGCAGGAAAATTAGGAGTATCAGGTATAAATGCTAAAATGTCAAATGCTGCTAGTGCTACAGCTGCAATAGATACAATTAATACTGCAATAGAAACAGTATCAAAAGAGAGAGCAAAACTTGGTGCAAATCAAAACAGATTAGAGCATACAATTAAGAACTTAGATACTGCTGCTGAAAACTTACAAGCAGCTGAATCAAGAATTAGAGACGTAGATATGGCTAAAGAAATGATGGAATTTACTAAGCAAAACATCTTAAATCAAGCAGCTCAAGCGATGTTGGCTCAAGCTAATCAAGCACCACAAGGAGTACTTCAATTATTAAGATAATAACAAAAACTCACGATACTATGTATCGTGGGTTTTTATTATTATATACTTAAAAAATTGACGAAGTATGTCGATAATATATTTAGAAAGACTTCGAGGTGGTTAAATGGAAAATCGAATTTATCAAAATAATGTTTCAGTTTTAAAAGAAGTTTATGGAGAGAATATTATAGATATTCTTTCAGATGAATGTGATGAAGGAGTTATTGTTGAAAAAGCGAAAGATGGAAATTATACTTTAAAGATTGTTATTGATGGACAATCAAGATATATAACAAGCAAGTATGCTCCGTTAAGAGAGGCAAAAAAGTTTGTGGATAATATAAGAGATTATGATTATGAAACTTTATTTATAGTATTTGGTATGGGACTTGGATATCATATTGTTGAGTTAAGTAAATTACTGGGTGATAACAATAAGATACTTGTAATAGAGCCTAGTATATCTGTTTTTAAAAAATCAATAGAGCTTAGTGATTGGACAGATTTGATGAAAAAAGAGAAGGTTTTCTTTTTTATAGGAAAAGATATTGAGCTTATAAGTCAGTTTTATGATAGGCATATTAATGAATTAAATGTAAGTAACATTGAGTTTTTAGTATTTTCTCGATACGATAAATTTTTTCCCCAAATTTACAAAAAAGCAGCAAAAAAGTTAAAAGAGTGTATAGAGGATATTCAAGTTTCTATTTATACTTTGAAATATTTTTCTAATGAATTAAATAATAATCTTTTTAGAAACTTAGAAGAGATTATTAAAGGAAATGATGTTAAACTTCTGAAAGATAAATTCAAAGACGTACCAGCTATTATTGTATCTGCTGGACCGTCATTAGATAAAAACATAAAAGAGCTTAAAAAAGCGCAGGGGAAAGCAGTAATTATTGCTGGTGGAAGGACTTTGAAACCGCTATTGGATAATGGTATAAAACCTGATATAGTTGTATCATTAGATCCTGGGAAAGGTGCTTATGAAGTAATAAAGGAGAATTTGGATAAAGAGTTTCCTTTGGTTACTACTGTTATATCGCAAAGTGATATTATTCGTGAATATAAAGGAAAAAAGTATTTTTCAAACGTTCTAGAGTGTGTAGAGTTAATAAATTATCTAATATACAAAAAAATAGATAGAATCTCTCAAGGTGGTTCTGTTGCAAATATGTCTTTAAGTCTTGCTGACTATATGGGATGTAATCCGATAATATTGATAGGACAAGATCTTGCATATACAGATGGAAAAATTCATGCACAGAATTCTACCTATGAATTTGATGGCAATAATGAAAATTTAGGTAAAGATCTAATAGAAATAGAAGATATTTATGGCAATAGAGTTTATACAAGCAAAGTGTGGCTATCTTTTTTAAGGTGGTTTGAATTATATATTCGAAAAAATACCGAAAAA
Organism: Caloranaerobacter longqiensis; assembly: GCF_050286925.1. Taxonomy (NCBI): domain Bacteria; kingdom Bacillati; phylum Bacillota; class Tissierellia; order Tissierellales; family Thermohalobacteraceae; genus Caloranaerobacter; species Caloranaerobacter longqiensis. The sequence goes on along the minus strand of NZ_JBFWFX010000001.1, from coordinate 405,952 downwards.
GAGTATATTGATGCTACAGAAGGAGGGGCTAAAATAAAGGGTACAAAAATAATGACTCTCAAAGAAGCAATAGAAAAGTATTGTACTGAAGAAGCAAACATTGCAGAAAGGTTTTTAAATACAGACGATAGCCATTCAGATTGTGAAAAAATTACTTATTCATTGAAGAGATTGAAAGAACTTAGAAAGAATTTAATGAAAGTCAAGAAAAAATCGATGTTGGGGATTAAATTTAGTAAAAAAATGCTTGAGTATTACAGAGATAATAAGGAGCATGATATAAATAATATTTTAAAAACATTAGACGAGATAGATGAAGATATTAAGAAATATAAACTGATGACTATGGGGATATATCATTTAATTTCTCCAGTATTGCTTCAAATATATCATAAAAAAGAATTTCGAGAAAATACAAATGAAACGGAAAAAGAAAAAGGTATCAGATTGGCGAAAAAAAGTTATGCATTATATGAAGGTATAAAGGATTCTATTGAACAGGTGATACCTTTGATAGATGAATGTATAGAGGATTTTGAACAATATGAAAGGAGTATGTAATTATGAACAAACGAGAACAGATGAAGGAAGTATTAAAAGGTCTATACATATATTTAGGAAGGCTAATACCTGGCATTGCAAAAACGGCAGAGTTATATCAAGGAGGTAATGAAGGTAAGGCAAATGAAAATATGATTGATATTATAGATGGCATAAATTGGATTATAGAGGGTATAACAGTTACTTCTGAAATACAGAAAGAAAAAATAAATATTACAGATATGAATGAACATTTTGACGAAATGGTTCAAGCGTTTGAAAACAGCGATTATGTGCTTTTAAGTGATTTGCTTGAATATGAAATCGTTCCGATTCTTGAAAAATGGAAGGAAAAGATATCTGTTTCGATTGGAGTGTGAAACATGAAGTTTTTTAAGGATAATTTGGATTTAATCAAGAAGAATGATGATATTTTATATAAAAAGCTTTTAGAGTTGAATATAGACAATAAAAGCTATACTGTAATTGAAACTAAAAATGGGAAATATACGCTTAGAGTCAGAGACTATGACGGTATAAGGGAAACAGTTACACTTCTTCATAGTAAATACAATCCAGAGAGAGAAGCGGCAAGGTTTGCTAATGTGCAGTTTAGTGAAAAGTCAAAGATTAATATTATCTATGGATTTGGACTTGGGTATCATATAGAAAAAATATTAGAAATATTAGATATAGACGATATTCTTTATGTAGTAGATTTAAATTTGGAAGTATTAAAAATCGCTCTCAAGCTTAATGATTTAAGACATATTTTGTCAGACAAGAGGCTAAAACTTATTATTTCAGATGATGAAAAATGGGTTGCTAAAAAATTTAAGACTTTATTATCAGAGGAGAACAAATTTGTAATATATCCACCTTCTATTAAAACAATACCCAATAAATATCCATATTTTAAATTTCTTATAGAAGATTGGAATATGAAGAAGAGTATAACTGAAAAATGGACAGAACTTTTAAGAGATAATTTTGAAAAAAATAAAAAAATAGTTTGTGAGAACATAGGTGTTTTGTTTAATAGTTATAAAAATAAGCCTATTATAATTGTTTCAGCAGGACCTTCTTTAAACAAAAACAAGCATTTGCTTAAAAAGATTAAAGGGAAAGCATTTATATTTTCGGTAGGTTCGGCATTAAAACCTTTACTTAAGGTTGGAGTAAAACCTGATATGTTTTGTATTATAGACCCACAACCTATAACTTATAAACAAATAGAAGGATTTGAAGATTTAGACATACCTTTAGTTTTTTTAGATACGGCAAGTGCTTATACAGTTTCTAAATATAAAGGGCCTAAGTATGTAGCAATAAACAGAAGTTCAAAATTAGACAACCCAGAATATTTAATAGACACAGGTGGTTCAGTAGCTACCGCTGTTATGGATATGGCTATAAAGTTTGGAGGCAATCCTATTGTATTTATAGGACAGGATTTGGCATTTACAAACGGAGAGCACCATGCAGATGGGAATATGTATGGGGAAGAAGAAAAGGTAAAATCTCTTCCAAATATGAGAAAAATAAGAGGGCAAAATGGTGAGATTTTAGATACTACACTTGGATTGTTAAGTTTTAAATACTGGATTGAGAACAAGATAAAAGATAATCCGCATATTGAGTTTATAAATGCCACAGAAGGTGGTGCATATATAGAAGGCTGTAAACATATGAAATTACAGGAATTTATAGATAAATATATAATTTAAATTACCTTTAATTGAATTAGAAAATTTAATAAATAAGGAAGGATATGTAATGAAAGAAATTATTGTACCAGAATATATTAAAGATTTTAAGTGTATAGCGTCAGCTTGTGAAGATACTTGCTGTATTGGTTGGCAAGTTAATATAGATAAAAAGACTTATAAAAAATATAACAAGTGTAAAAACAAAAAAATAAAGAATCTTTTAAATAAATATATAACACGCAATCGTTCTAATCCTAATGATTTTTATTATGCCAAGATAAGGTTGAATGAAGGCGAAATATGCCCATTTTTAGATAAAGAAAAATTATGTACTATACAAAAAGAATTAGGAGAAGATTATCTTTCAGATACATGTAGTACCTATCCTAGATTTTACAATTTAGTAGATGATGTTTTAGAAAAATCAGCTACCCTTTCATGTCCAGAGATAGCTCGTCGTGCCTTATTAAATTCTGAGGGTATTGATTTTGAACAGATAGAAGAAGTAGTAGAAAGAGGCAATATCATTCAAGTTTTGAACACTAAAGAAGTAGATGCTTTTGGAAGTATAAAAAAATATTTCTGGGACCTTAGAATTTTCAGCATTCAACTGCTTAAAAGCCGTGATTACAGTATTGCTGAAAGGCTTATTATTTTGGGAATGTTTTTTGATAAAGTTCAGAAATATATTGAAGAGAATAATATAAATGAAATTCCACAACTTATAGAATATTATGTAGATAAGATTACTAGAGGAATATTTAAGAATACTATAAAAAGTATTACTCCACAACCAGCAGTTCAAATGAAGATTTTAAAAGAGCTTGCAGATGAGAGAATTTGTTTAGGAATAAATAATCAAAGGTATTTAGAATGTTTTAATGAATTTCTGGAAGGGATACAATATACTGAAAATTTAAAAGAAGAAGAAATAGTAGAGAGATATAATGAAGCATATGTAAGATATTACAAGATTTTTATGGATAAGCACGAGTATATCTTAGAAAACTATATTGTCGATTATATATATAAAAATCTCTTTCCTGTGGCTGGAAAGGAATCAGTTTTTGATAATTATGTTATGTTAGTAATTAACTATGCTCTTATTAAGATGCACTTAATAGGTATGGCGGGATATCATAAGGAAAACTTTAATGTAGAACATATAATTAAACTGATTCAATCTTTTACTAAAGTAGTAGCACATAACAATTCATTTATTGAGCATATTTATAATCTATTAAAACAAAATAATTTTATAAGTATGGCTTATATGGCTATATTTATTAAAAATAGTTGAAATTATATTTGAGTTGTGGTTATTAATTGCTAAACAATATATAGTATTTACCGATACATATTATAGAGAGATTATTTTTCAGGGGGAGATAGTATTGAGAATACAAAATTCTTTTTCTGATATGAGTATTGGTTTTCAAAATGCAAATCAAAATCTTAGAGCTAATAGTGCAGACGAAATTGAAAAAGTAAATAATACAGCCATTGACTTTGATAGAGACTTATCTTTGAGTAATAAGTCTGATTATGAATTGTCAGTCGGAGAAAGAGCTTTGATTAAAGCTATTGAAGATGCTAATAAGAAATTATTGGGAGTACGTAGTGAAGTTCGATTTAGCATACATGAAAAAACGAAAGAGATTATGATAAAGGTTATTAATACGGAAACAAAAGAAGTTATAAAAGAAATACCACCAGAAAAAATTTTAGATATGATTGCAAAATTCATGGAAATGTCTGGTATTTTTGTAGATGAAAGAAGATAGGGTAATGTAAATTAAATATGAAAGATAAGTTTAATATATCATAAAAATTGAATAAATACTTTAAATTACAGCTTTAGTTATGCAAAAATAGAAATTTAATCGGTAACATTACTAAAAAATAAAAATGGCATAAGTTCTTACTTTGTGTTAAATAAAAATTATTAAACAAATCAAATAAGTAGCACGGAGGTAAGAACTATGCCATATACAACTATAAATATTTTAAACTCAAATAAAGGGCTTGTGTCAAGCTACTGTAGGTTTTAAAAATATAAAAAGTCCCTACAATGTTATGAAATTAAGCACCACGAACAGACTTAAGCAATTCTGAAAGCCAAATCCTTTCTTTATCCACTTAGATCCATCTCTTAATAAACGTATTTTTTTCTATTTTTTCCATATCATAAGCTTCATCTAAATAATTGGCAACTTCTATCCATAAATCAGCACTATTAGAATGGACACCATTAGAATGTCTTACATTTTCAAGAGAGTATTTATCTTTATTAACAATTTTAGATAGGCAATTTAACTTTTGAAAATGCCTATCTAAAAATTATTATTTTAAAGAATTTTAAATGAGATGCCGATAAAAGTAATGAAATTATATTTACAATAAAAGAGAACTAAGATGTTCGATGTTATAATAAAAATATATAACTTTAGTACTTTCTATATTTAAAAGAATTTTTGATATTAATATGGATAGGAGGATATAGAGTGTTAAATGATAAAACAATTTTAATAACTGGGGGAACAGGCTCTTTTGGTAAGAAGTTCATTGAAATGGTATTAGATAAATATAATCCTAAAAAGATAATTATCTATTCTAGAGATGAATATAAACAAATGTTAGTAAAACAGAAGTTTAGAGATAAGTTAGATAAGTTGAGATTTTTTATAGGTGATGTTAGAGACAAAGACAGATTATATAGAGCTTTTGATGGGGTAGATTATGTAATTCATGCAGCTGCTATGAAACAAGTTCCTGCATGTGAATATAATCCTTTTGAAGCAATAAAGACTAATATTCATGGTGCTCAAAATGTTATAGACGCTGCTATAGATAGAGGAGTAAAAAAAGTGGTGGCATTATCAACAGATAAAGCTGTAAATCCAATAAATTTATATGGGGGAACGAAGTTAGTATCAGATAAATTGTTTATATCTGCTAATGCTTATTCAGGTGGTAAAAGTACAGTTTTTTCAGTAGTAAGATATGGAAATGTTGCTGGAAGTAGGGGGTCAGTTATTCCATTTTTTAAGAGTTTAATAGAGCGAGGGGAAAAGGAACTTCCTATAACTGATTTTAGAATGACTAGATTCTGGATTACACTAGAAGAGGGTGTTGAATTAGTATTTAAAGCCTTAAAAGAATCAAAAGGTGGAGAAACTTACATATCTAAGATTCCTTCTTTTAAAATAACTGACTTAGCAAAAGCTATGTTGCCAGATTGTAAGATGAAAGAAGTGGGAATAAGAGAAGGAGAGAAAATACATGAAGTAATGATTACAAAAGATGATTCTAGAACAACATATGAATACGAAAATCATTATATCATTTATCCGCATTTTGAATGGTGGGATTTTGATAAACATTTTACACCAGGAGGGAAATTGATAGAAGAAGGATTTGAATATAATTCAGGTAATAATACAGAATGGCTTAGTGTAGAAGATTTAAGAAAAGCTTTAGTTGAATTAGATTTGATGCCAAAGGTAGAGAACTGGAAGTCAGAAGTTGCGGTAAGCAAAAACGAAATGTAATAAGAAGAGATATAGATTATATTTTTGAAGGTTAAATTAAAGTAGGTGATAGAATGGTTAATACATTAGCTATAAATGGAGGAAAACCACTAAGGGAAAAGTTTTTGCCCTACGGACAGCAGTGGATAGATGAAAATGATATTAAAATAGTTATAGATACATTAAAAGGCGATTATTTAACAACAGGACCTAAAGTGATAGAATTCGAAAAAAAAGTAGCAGAGTATGTTGGTGCGAAATATGCAGTAGCTGTATCAAACGGTACAGCAGCACTTCATGCAGCATGTTTTGCAGCAGGGATAAAAGAAGGAGATGAAGTAATAACAACTCCAATAACCTTTGCGGCATCAGCAAACTGCATTCTTTATCAAGGTGGCAAGCCTGTTTTTGCAGATATTGACCCTAAAACTTACAATATAGATGTTAATGATATAGAAAAGAAAATAACTAAAAAGACAAAAGCAATAATACCGGTTGATTATACAGGACAAGCCGTTGATTTAGATTCTATACTTGAACTAGCGGATAAGTATAATCTTATAGTTATAGAAGATGCGGCGCATGCAATAGGGACAGAGTATAAAGGCAAAAAAGTCGGAAGTATATCGCATATGACAGAGTTTAGCTTACATCCAGTAAAGCATATAACTACTGGAGAAGGTGGAGTTATAACTACAAATGATGAAAAGCTATATAAAAAGCTTCAACTTTTTAGAACACATGGTATTACTAGAGATAAAGGCTTATTGGTTAATAAAGAAGAAGGTTCATGGTATTATGAGCAATTAGAGTTAGGATACAATTACAGAATAACTGATATACAATGTGCGTTGGGAATAAGCCAACTGAAGAAATTGGACATGTTTATCCAGAGAAGAAGAGAACTAGTTAAAAAATACAATCAATATTTATCTAATATAGACGGAGTGATTATTCCATTTGAAGCAGAATATTCGAATTCTAGTTGGCATTTATATGTAATTCAAATTGAACTTGAAAAATTTAAAGCTTCAAGAAAAGAAATTTTTGAAGCATTAAGAGCTGAAAATATAGGAGTCAATGTTCACTATATACCAGTATATTATCATCCATATTACCAAAAATTAGGATACAGAAAAGGATTGTGTCCAAACGCAGAAAAGTTATATGAAAGAATGATAACACTTCCGTTATTTCCTAAGATGAGTGATAAAGATTTAGAAGATGTTGTTTATGCAGTAGATAAGGTTTTAAGTTACTATAGAAAGTAGGTGTAAGCTTGAGAAAAGTAGTAGCGATAATTCAGGCTAGAATGGGTTCAACAAGGCTACCGGGTAAGGTAATGAAAGATTTATTTGGCAAAACTGTATTAGCACATGTGGTTGAAAGAGTAAAGCAGTCTAAAGAAGTAGATGAAATAGTAATAGCAACGACTACTTTAGAAAAAGATAATGTAATAGTAAAAGAAGCTGAAAAATGTGGAGTTAAATACTTTAGAGGCAGTGAAGATGACGTATTAAGTAGATATTACTATGCAGCAAAAGAGAATAATGCAGATATTGTAGTAAGAATTACATCCGACTGTCCTTTAATTGACCCGATTATAATAGATAGTATAGTAAAATTCTATAAAGAAAATGATTATGATATAGTAACAAATGCAGGAATAGATTTAAGTCAAAGAACTTTCCCAAGAGGATTAGACACAGAAGTATTTTCATTTAAAGTCTTAGAAGAAGCATTTAATAATGCAAAAGAAAATTATCAAAGAGAGCATGTAACACCTTATATATACGAAAATAGTAATAAAATCCATTATTATAAAAACGATGTAAATTATTCTGAGTACAGATGGACATTAGATACTGAAGAAGATTTTAAATTAATAAAGGAAATATATAGATATTTATATAAAGAAAAGCACAATTTTTATATGGAAGATATATTAAAACTATTTAAAGAAAAACCTGAATTAAAGAAAATTAACATCCATATAGAACAGAAGAAAGTTAAATAAAAGGTGTGAAAATAATATGAATATAAAATTAGTTCCTGTAAAAGAAGAACATTGTGATTTGCTATTTAAATGGGTTAATGATGAAACCGTTAGAAAAAATTCTTTTAATACAAATGAGATTGATTACGAACAACATAAAAAGTGGTTTGAAAATAAAATTAAATCTTCAAATACATTTATTTATATATGCTATATTGATAAAAAAATCCCTATAGGACAAATAAGGGTAGATATGGAAGATGGTATAGGATTTATAGATTATAGCATAGATAAAAAGTATCGAGGACAAGGGTATGGTACTAAATTGTTAAAGGAAATAGTGAACAAGTTTAAAAATGAAGTTAGAAATATACGAAGGTTAGTAGGAAAAGTTAAGATAGAAAACATTCCATCACAAAAAGCTTTTGCAAAGGCTGGATATAGACATGAGAAGAAAAATGATTATATTGAATATTATATAGATTTGTAAAAAAGATATTTAGACATCGAGGAGGATATTCATGAATAAAACAATAAAAATAAAAGACAGATTAATAGGCGAAGGACAACCGACATATATAATAGCAGAGATGTCAGCTAACCACGCAGGTGATTTTAATAGAGCAATAGAGATTATACATGCTGCAAAGGAATCAGGAGCAGATTGTATTAAAATACAGACTTATACACCAGATACAATGACAATAGATTGTGATAATGAATATTTTAAAATAACAAAAGGAACATGGAAAGGGGAAAATCTTTATAGTTTATATAAGAAAGCCTATACCCCATGGGAATGGCAAGCAAGATTAAAGGAAGAGGCAGATAAAATAGGAATAGATTTTCTCTCTACTCCCTTTGACAAAACGGCAGTAGACTTTTTAGAGGAACTAGGAGTACATTTTTATAAAATAGCTTCATTTGAAGTAGTTGATATACCATTAATAAAATATGTAGCCTCAAAGGGCAAACCAATTATCATGTCAACTGGAATGGCAACATTAGGGGAAATAGAAGATGCAGTAAATGCGGTAAAATCACAAGGTAATGAAAATTTATGCCTACTTAAATGTTCAAGTGCATATCCAGCAGTACCAGAAGATATGAACTTAAAGACAATCAAGTATTTAGAAGAAGCCTTCGGAGTAATTGCTGGATTATCAGACCATTCATTAGGTTCAGTAGGAGCGATAACTGCAGTAGCCCTTGGAGCTAAAGTAGTAGAAAAGCATTTCTGCATAAGTAGAGAAATCGAAAATCCAGATTCATCTTTTTCAATGGAACCCCATGAATTTAAGAAAATGGTAGAAGACATAAGAGCAGCAGAAAGAGCTATAGGAAAAGTGAGCTTTGAGGTTTCAGAAAAGGAAAAGATAAATAGACAATTTAGAAGATCAATATTTGTTATTAAAGATATTAAAAAAGGGGAAGTATTCACAGAAGAAAACGTAAAAGTGATAAGACCAGGGTATGGACTAGCTCCTAAGTACTATGAAGATATATTAGGGAGAACAGCATCTAAAGATATAGAAAGAGGAACACCTATTGATTGGAGTATGGTGATTTAGTATGAAAATTATTATAGCAACTATTAAGTCTTGGAATATAAAAAATGCAATTAAATTTAAAAAGGAAAATAAAAATATAGAAACTTTTATTATTACTGATAAAAATGATTTAACTTATGAAAAAGTAAAAGAAATAGACCCTAAATATATCTTTTTTCCACATTGGTCGTGGATTATTCCACAAAACATATATGATAACTTTACATGTATAGTATTTCATATGACAGATTTACCTTTTGGTAGAGGGGGAAGTCCTCTTCAAAATTTAATTGAAAGAGGCATAGAAAATACAAAAATTTCAGCTATAAAAGTAGATGGAGGAATAGATACTGGAGACATATATCTAAAGAAAGATTTGAACTTAAATGGTACAGCTGAAGAAATATACATTAGAGCATCAAAAATAATTTTTAACGATATGATTCCAGAAATCATTGCCAAACAACTTATTCCAAAACCACAAAAAGGAGAAGTAGTTGAGTTTAAAAGGAGAAAACCAGAACAAAGTGAGATAAAACCTGAGCTTACAATAGAACAAATATATGATTATATTAGAATGCTCGATGCCGAAGGATATCCAAAGGCTTTTATTAAGTTTGGGAAGTATAGATTAGAATTTTCAAGGGCAAGTTTTAAAAGTGGGAAAATAATTGCTGACGTTGAGATAAAAGAGGTGGAAAGCCATGAGTAAAATACTAGTAATAGCTGCACATCCAGATGATGAAATATTAGGTGTAGGTGGTACAGTAAAGAAACATGTTAATAAAGGAGATATAGTCGATTGCCTTATCTTAGGGGAAGGTATGACATCTAGAGGAAAAAAAAGAGAAGATACAGATAAAAAGATATTAGATAAACTTCATGAAGATACATTAAATGCAGCAAAAATAATTGGATATAGAAACGTATACTTTTCTAATCTACCAGATAATAGGTTTGACTCAATAGACTTATTAGACATAATTAAAGAAGTAGAAAAATATGTAGATATGTTAAAGCCAGATATAATATATACACATCATTATGGAGATTTAAATATAGACCATAGAAAAACATTTGAGTCAGTAATAACAGCATGTAGACCTGTTGGAGAATATAGTGTAAAAGAGATATATACTTTTGAAACACCTTCTTCTACAGAATGGAATTTTAAGTATGAAGATAATATTTTTAAGCCAAATGTATTTATTGATATAGAAGATACAATTAAAGATAAACTTGACGCAATAGCCTGTTATAAAACTGAAATAAGAGATTATCCACATCCAAGGTCATTAAAAGCATTAAAAATTATAGCTCAGAGATGGGGAATAATAGTAGGAAAGAAATATGTAGAAGTTTTCGAATTAATAAGAAAGGTAGATTAATATGCATTCAGTTGCATTCAGAGCAGATGGTGGCTTAAACATAGGTATGGGACATATAATGCGCTCATTATCATTAGCAAAAGAATTTAGAAGAAATGGATATAAAGTTTTCTTTATAAGTAAATACAAGGGCGGAATAGAAAAAATAAAAGAAGAAAATTTTAACGTTATTCAACTAAAACATAGAGAGATAGAGAACACAACTGGTTTTAATTATGGGAATCCTGAAGAATTAGATAAAGAAGCAGAGGAAATAAACAGTATTATTAAGCTATATAAAATAGATTTACTTTTCATAGATACTTATAATGTCACAAAAGAATATTTTTTAAAAATAAAACCCCATGTAAAAAAACTAGGATATATAGATGACTTAAATAAATTTGTATATCCTGTCGATATATTAGTAAATGGTAATATAACAGCAGAATATATGAATTACAAGAAATATTCAGAAAATGAAATAATGTTATTAGGACCTAAATATAACTTAATAAGGGACGAGTTTAGAAATCTTCCAGAGAGAATTGTAAAAGAAGAAGTAGAAGAAATTATGATTACAACAGGCGGTTCAGATCCACATAATATGAGTGTAAAATTATTAAATATGATTTTACAAGATAAAGAACTAAAAAATTTAAAGATAAATGTTATTGTTGGAAATAGCTTTACTAATAAAGAAGAATTGAAAAACATTAGCAGGGAAAATAAAAATGTTATATTACATGAAAATGTAAAGTATATGTCAAGAATTATGCTAAGGTCTGATATTGCTATATCTTCTGGTGGAAGCACATTATATGAATTATGTGCATGTGGAACCCCTACATTAGCTTTTATATATGCAGATAATCAAGAGTTTATTGTTAAGAAAATGGATGAGCTGGGATATGTGAAAAGTTTAGGATTGTATAATAAGTTAAAAGTTGAAAAAGTATTAAAAAAAATTCATCTTATAAAAGATGATTTCAATTTGAGGATAAATTATATTAAAAAACAACAACTTTTAGTCGATGGAATGGGAACTAGTAGAATAGTAGAGATTTTAAGTAAAATGCTTTAATTAAGCTACGATAATTTGGTAAGAGAGTTTTATATACTATCAGAGATGATTAAAATATTGAGTTTAGTATAAAATAAGATATTAATACATTAAAGTTTTTCTTCTATATTGTCGATAAAAAATATAGAAAGTGTAAGGTTGTAAAAGATGATATTAGAATTCTCCTAAAAGGAGTTTCGAGGTGGTGTTCAAATGAGTAATCTTAGAATTGGTGGTTTAGCTTCTGGTATGGATATAGACCAGATAGTAAGCGACCTTATGAAAGTAGAAAGAACAAAGGTAGATAAATTAGAACAAGACAAGCAGTTGCTTGAATGGAAACAAGAGTTGTATCAAGAAATAAATTTAGATTTTGCAAACTTTATTTTGGATACTAAAAAAGAGTTTGGATTAACTACAACAACGTCTACAGGGACATTAGTAAATAAATCAGTTAGTAGTTTGGATTGGGTAAAAAGTGCAACATCTTCAAATGAAAGCATAGCTACAGTTAGTGCAATTTCAAGTGCGGTTAGAGGTACTTATAGTATAACTGTTGATAGATTAGCAGAAAATTTTTCTGCAGCAAGTAGTAGTAATATATCAAATGGGGATACATCAAATATAGCTAGCCAGTTTGGTTTAGCTGCAGGTGATAAAATAGAATTTACTATTACAACTAATACAGGGCAAAAGACATTTACATATACTAATTTGGATACAGTATCTTTAAGCGATATTGTTAGTGACATTAATAGTGCAAATTTAGGTGTAACAGCAGTTTATGATAGTACAATTGATAGATTTTTCTTACAGACTGATAATACTGGTTCATCTAATTGGGTTGAAATAACAGATACAAGCACTGATTCAGGAGGAGGAAACTTAAATTTTATAACAGGTGCAGGCAGTTTACTTAAGTTGACTTATGATAATGGTGGAACGCCAACAAACCTTACAGATGGTATAAGATATTCAGGTGTAGATGCCCAGATAGACTTTGGTGAAGCAAAAGATATTGTAATGAATTCAAATCAATTCACAATAAATGGAATAAATTTCAATTTAAAGTCTACTGGTAGTTTTACAGTTCAAGTGGACACTGATGTAGATGCAGTATACAATAAAATAAAGACTTTTGTTGAAAAATATAATGAAATTGTTGAAAAGGTAAATACTAAACTTACAGAGAAGAGATATAGAGATTATCTACCGTTAACTAAAGAGCAAAAAGAAGAACTATCTGAAAAAGAAATAGAACTTTGGGAAGAAAAAGCTAAAAGTGGACTTTTAAGAAATGATTCGATATTATCAAGAACTATGTATAATATTAGAAGTGGATTATATGAACAGGTTTCTGGGGTTACTGGTTCTTATGATCAGCTTACAGAAATAGGTATAACAACTGAAAGTTATATTGCTGGTTCTACTGGTGGTAAATTAGTAATTGATGAAACTAAGTTAAAGGCAGCTATACAAAATGATGTTGATAGTGTTTTAGAATTATTGTTTAAAGAACCTAGTAAAGAATTAATGACTAAATCAGAAAGTGATATGACAGCTGCTGAAATTCAACAAAAGAGAAGTGAGAGTGGTCTTATAAATAGACTTTATGATAATATGATTGCTGGGATGAAAGAGATAATTAATAAATCAGGGCCTGGAGATTATTCTGAAACTTTCAGGAATGTAAAATCTAATATGTTAATTGATTTTATAACTCAATATAGTGGTATAAGTATGTTAGAAAAAGATATTTCTGATATTGATGAGAGAATTGATGATATGTATGACTATTTAGATAGTATTGAGGATAGGTATTGGAGACAATTTACAGCGATGGAAAAGGCGATTTCACAAATGAACCAGCAGAGTATGTGGTTGATGTCGCAATTTGGTGGAGGAATGTAGGCATAAAGAATGCAAAGCATTCTTTATGAATTTAAAATCAAAAATGTAAAATTGAAAATAAAAATACAAATGCAATAATGATGGAATAACGCATAGTAGCTTCGAATTCATTCGAAGCTTCAAATTATATATAAAGTATATATAATGATGAAGCAATCAACATTAAATGGTCAGATCTGATAAAGAATTTTATGGAAGGATGAAAAATTATGGAAATGAAAAATCTATATGCACAGTATCAGCAAAATTCAATAATGACAGCAACTCCTGAAGAATTGACTTTAATGCTATATAATGGAGCTATAAAATTTATAAAACAAGGTAAGTTATTTATAGAACAAAAAGATATACAAAATGCCCATAATTCTATAGTTAGAGCTCAAGATATAATTAGCGAGTTAAATATTACTTTGAACATGGATTATGAAATATCTAAAAATTTAAGAAGTTTATATACATTTATTTTGGACAAGTTAATGGAAGCTAATATAAAAAAAGATTCAAAAATCTTAGAAGAAATATTGCCTATTGTAGAAGATTTAAGAGATACTTGGAAAGAGGCAATGAAATTAGCAAGACAAAATAAAATGGCTGCTAAATAGTTAGGAGCTGATAAAGTGTCAAGCGATTTGGTAAAAGAACTTATTAATCTTAGTGAAATGAAACTATCTTTAGTTAAAGAGATATTAGAAATTACTGAAAAGCAGTCAGAGTGTATAAAGAATAATGATATCAAAGAGCTCCAGAATTATATAGATATAAAACAAAAAAGAATAGATGAAGTAAATAAGATAGATAGTATTTTTATAGAAAAGTATGAAGAATTTAAAGTGATAAATAAAATAGATTCTATTGAAATGATTGATGTTAAAGAATATCCTCATTTAAAGCATCTTAAGGAAACAATAAATAAGATTTTATTAACATTAAAAGAAGTACAAGTAATAGAAACTGATAATAACGAAAAAATTAAAAATGAATTTGATAATCTTAAACTTAAATTGAAGAATATTAAGCAAGGTAAAAAGATTGTAAAAGAATACGACAATGCTTATAAAATTAGAAATATGAATAGTTCGATATTTATTAACATAAAAAAATAAAAAAATCTTCGGTTTATATCCCTCAGGCAAAAACCTGAGGTGTTTTTTTATCTACTACCTATCATTTCAATATATTGTATATAAAAAAGATGAAACTACTATCAAAAAAATAAATATAATTGTAAAAAAATTTCATATTATGTCTAAAATCAGATAAAAAAGCAAAAAATTTTTTTTGTCCACTATATATGCACATAGTTTTCAACAATAAAACATGTACAAATATACTTTTTCCACAGACTTATCAACAATATCCACAGAATAATACATATTTTATCCACAAATTATTAATAATTCTATTGTGGATAAGCTATATTAATATTTATACAACTAACTGTATATTGAAGAATTAATGAATATATTTGTACTAATAAATAGAAAAATATAAATTATTGTCTAATAAGCTTGCAGCTATCGGTTTATTATTTATATCAAAAATTTTTCTTTTAAAAATTTTTTGTTAATTACTCAGCATATGTGGGTATCATAAGAATATAAAATTTTAAATGACAATTAATTTAAATAAATTAAGGTAGATTTTGTTGAAATTCATTACGGAAATTATATTCAAAATTGTATATAATTTTAACAAGGAATATAATTTCCTATGAATTATAAAATATATTAAAGGAAAGTTTTTGGGGGGATTTAACGACTCTGGCATGTAAACATGCCAGACGAAGTTTCAATAAAATCAACATTAAATCTTTAAAATATAGGATTTTATTATAATTTCCTATGGATTAAAAAAACTTAAGGTAGTATTTGTTTTTTAACAACTTATATAAAGTGAAAGGGGTTGGAAATACATGAAAATCATAGTAAGTGGAAAAAATATAGAGGTTACAAATGCCTTAAGGGACGTAGTAGAAAAGAAGATGGAAAAGTTAGATAAGTATTTCCATAAAGATGTTGAAGTACATGTTACAATGAATGTTGAGAAAAATAGGCATATAATAGAAGTTACTATACCTTTTGAAGGTGGTATTATTAGAGCTGAAGAAGAAAACAGTGATATGTATACTTCAATTGATAAGGTGATAGATGTTTTAGAAAGACAGATTAGAAAGCATAAAACTAAATTACAAAAAAGAAATCGTAATGGAAAAACAATAAGATTTGAAAATATAATACCTTTAGAAGAAAATCAAAATAATGAGCCAAAGATTGTAAAGACTAAACGTTTTGCTATTAAACCTATGGATGCTGAAGAAGCTGTACTACAAATGGAGCTTTTAGGTCATAATTTCTTCGTTTTTAGAAATGCGGTAACTGATGATGTAAATGTAGTATATAAAAGAAAAGATGGAAATTATGGTTTAATAGAGCCAGAGATTTAAATTAGAGTGTAGAAGACGGTGGAGATTACTTTCCACCGTTTTATTTATGTGTCGAATAACGAATAGCGAATGACGAACGATGAAAAACACTTCTCTTGTCCCTTACAAATTTTAGTGATAAAATATAAAGATAAGGTAAAAATAACCGAAGGGTGATGAAAGTGAAAGGACTATTTAAAAAGATTTTTGGAACTTATAGTGAGAGGGAAATTAAAAGATTAAACCCGTTAGTTGAGAAAATAGAATCATTAGAAGATGAAATGAAGAAACTTACAGATGCACAATTGAAACAAAAAACTCAAGAATTTAAAAATAGATTGGCAAATGGAGAGAGTTTAGATGACATTTTACCAGAAGCTTTTGCAGTTGTCAGAGAAACTGCTGATAGAGTTCTTGGTATGAGACATTATAGGGTTCAGCTAATAGGTGGTATTGTTCTTCACCAGGGAAGGATAGCTGAAATGAAAACAGGTGAAGGTAAAACTTTGGTAGCTACTTTACCTGTTTATCTTAATGCTCTTACAGGAAAAGGAGTTCATGTAGTAACAGTAAATGACTATCTAGCTAAAAGAGATAGAGATTGGATGGGTAAAATTTACGAATTTTTAGGATTATCTGTAGGTTGTATAGTTCATGGATTAGATAATAAGGAAAGACGTAAGGCTTATAATTGCGATATAACATATGGTACAAATAATGAGTTTGGATTTGACTACTTAAGAGACAACATGGTTATATATAAGAGTGAAATGGTTCAGAGAGAATTAAATTATGCAATAATAGATGAGGTTGACAGTATTTTAATAGATGAGGCTAGAACTCCTCTTATTATTTCAGGAACAGGGGATAAGTCAACTAACCTCTATTTCGCAGCTAATTCTTTTGTGCAGACATTAAAGGGAACAAAAGTAGATCCAAATGAGAAAAAAGACCGTTTCAATTTTGAGATAAAGGAAGAAAAAGGGGATTTTGTTATAGATGAAAAGGCACGTACTGTAACGCTTACTGAACAAGGTGTAAAAAAGGCAGAGAAATTCTTTAATATAGAGAATTTAGCCGATCCTGCGAATATGGAGCTAATGCATCATATTAATCAAGCTTTAAAAGCACATAATCTTATGAAAAGAGATAGAGATTATGTAGTTAAAGATGGAGAAGTTGTAATAGTTGATGAATTCACAGGGAGACTTATGTTTGGTAGAAGATATAGTGATGGTCTTCATCAGGCGATAGAAGCTAAAGAAGGTCTTAATGTAAGAAGAGAATCAAAGACTTTAGCAACTATAACATTCCAAAATTACTTCAGGATGTATAAAAAGTTGGCAGGAATGACTGGTACAGCGAAAACGGAAGAAGAAGAGTTCAGAGAAATATATGGCATGGACGTAATAGAAATACCTACAAATAAACCAGTTATTAGGATAGATTATCCTGATGTTGTATATAAAACTGAAGAAGCCAAATTTAAGGCAGTTGTAAAAGAGATTAAAGAGAGAAATGCGAAAGGACAGCCTGTTCTTGTAGGTACTATTTCTATAGAAAAATCTGAAATATTAAGTAAAATGCTTAAAAAAGAAGGAATAAAGCATGAGGTGTTAAATGCTAAGCATCATGAGAGAGAAGCTGAAATCGTTGCTCAGGCAGGTAGATATAAAGCTGTAACAATTGCAACAAATATGGCAGGTAGAGGAACTGACATTGTTCTAGGTGGTAATCCTGAATTTTTAGCTAAAAGTGAAATGAGAAAGAGAAATTATAGTGAACATATAATTTCTCTTGCAGATAGTTTTGAAGATACTGATGATCCAGAAATTTTAGAGGCAAGAAGGGTGTACAAGGAAATATTAAATAAAACTAAAGAGGCTTTAAAAGATGAGCAAAGAAAAGTAATTGAAGCTGGAGGACTTCATATTATAGGTACAGAAAGGCATGAATCACGTAGAATTGATAATCAGCTTAGAGGACGTTCTGGACGTCAGGGCGATCCTGGTTCTTCTAGATTTTATATTTCACTTGAGGACGATTTAATGAGGCTATTTGGTAGTGATAGAATTAAAGGCTTGGTTGAATCTTTGGGTATGCCAGATGATGAACCTTTAGAGCATCCTCTGCTTTCAAAGTCAATAGAGACAGCACAGAAAAGAGTGGAGGCTAGGAACTTCAATATAAGAAAACATGTTCTTCAGTATGATGATGTTATGAATAAACAGAGAGAGGTTATATACGCTGAAAGAAGAAAGGTTCTAGAAGGAGAGAATATTAAAGAGCATATAATTTCTATGGTAGAAAATATTGTAGATACAGCTATCAGCATTTATACAGCTGATGCTAAATATCCTGAAGAGTGGGATTTAAAAGGCCTTGAAGACTATTTGGCAAATATATTTTTACCTAAAGGAATGCTTAAAATAGAAAATTTAGAATCTTTAACTAGAGAAGGTTTAAAAGATATAATAATGGATTTAGCTACAAAGCTGTATAAACAAAAGGAAAATGAAATAGGAGAAAAGCAGTTAAGAGAACTTGAGAGGGTAATACTGCTTAAAGTTGTAGATACTAAGTGGATGGACCATATTGATGCTATGGATCAATTAAGACAGGGTATTGGTTTAAGAGCGATGGGGAACGAAGACCCTGTTAGAGCATATCAGATTGAAGGATATGATATGTTCCAGGAAATGATAAAAAACATTCAAGAGGATACAGTAAGATATTTATTTAATCTACAACCTGCTGAAAAAATAGAAAGAGAAAGGGTAGCTAGAATAACTAATGTAAGTCATGGAGATAGTGGCAAACCTAAGACTATTGTTAAAGGTAAAAAAATAGGAAGAAATGACCCATGTCCATGCGGTAGTGGAAAGAAGTATAAGAAATGCTGCGGAAAGAATGTTTAATAGGTATTAGATAGTTGATTGGGGGTGGTAAAGTGGATGATAAAACTTTTGAATTATTGGAAAAGATGTATGTAGAAATATTGGAAATAAAACAAGATGTTAAGAGTAATGCAAAAGCGATAGCACAGAATGCAAAAGCAATAGCTAGAGTAGAAAGTATAATCGAAAATCAGATTGAGAAGAAAATAGATGCACTATTTGACGGCTACAAACAGAATTCAGAAAGAATTATTAGATTAGAAGAAAAAGTCGATAAATTAATAGATAAAGTTGAAAGGCAAGAAGTAGAGATAAAAGTAATTAAGACTGGATGTTAGAAATGTAAAATTAGTCAACAATCGATATCTACTAATGAGAAGTGAGGTGTTATAATGCTAGATTTAGCAGAATTCAGAGATAAGGTATCTAGTTTTAGAGAGCAAATACAAGAAATAGGTGTTTCTCTTTGACATAGAAGGGTTAGAGGATAAAATAAAGAAACTTGAAGAGGAAATGGCAAAACAAGATTTTTGGAATGATCATAAAAGAGCTCAAAAAGTGGCTCAGGAGCTTAAGAATATAAAAGATAAAGTGAAAGAATACAAAGATATTATTAAGGAAATTGAAGATGCCGAAGTGCTTTTAGAATTAGCTCAAGAGGAAGAAGAGTTATCTTTAATAGATGAGATAAAAGAGACAATTGATAGTATCGATAAAAAAGTTAACGATATAAGGATAAAAACCCTTCTTAATGAGGAATATGATAAAAATAATGCTATATTATCGATACATTCAGGTGCAGGTGGATTAGAAGCTCAAGATTGGGCACAGATGCTACTGAGAATGTATCGAAGATGGTGTGAAAGGAAGGGTTATGTTGTTGAGGTTTTAGATATATTACCAGATCCAGAAGCTGGGATTAAAAGCGTAACTCTACTTGTAAAAGGACTCAATGCTTATGGGTATTTGAAATCTGAAAAAGGAGTCCATAGGCTTGTTAGAATATCTCCATTTGATTCATCTGGAAGAAGGCATACGTCTTTTGCATCGGTTGATGTAATTCCAGAAATAGAAGATGAAATAGATATAGAAATTGCTCCTAATGAAATAAGAATTGACACATATAGAGCAAGTGGTGCTGGAGGTCAACATGTAAACAAGACTGAATCGGCTGTTAGGATAACTCATATACCTACTGGGATTGTCGTTCAATGCCAAAACGAAAGATCCCAGCATAGCAATAAAGCAACAGCTATGAAGATATTAAAAGCTAAATTAATGGAATTAGAAAGACTTAAACAGAAGGAAAAAATTGAAGACCTGCAGGGTGAGTACAACCAAATTGCTTGGGGTTCTCAAATAAGGTCTTATATATTTCACCCATATAATCTTGTAAAGGATCATAGAACCGGTGCAGAAGTTGGAAATGTGAATAGTGTTATGGATGGGGATATAGATTTTTTTATAAATGAATATTTGAAGTCTAAAGCTAGATAAGTCACCAGATTTTCTGGTGGCTTTGTTCTGTTGTAAAACAAAAATATTCAGAAAATAAAGAGGATTATGTAAAAAAATGTAGAATATAATAATGAAAATTTAAAATAAGGGGTGTTATTTGAGTGGGGTTATTTAAGAAGAAAAAATTAAAACTTACTTTTTCAAAAAAATTATATAAAAAAGATAAAAAGAAATCATTAAAGGAAAAAAGTAAATTGTTGTTTAAAAGGGTAAAGAAGGGTAAAAAGAAAACTTCAAGAAAGCATAGAATTAAAAATCAAATAATGGCGATTGTTTTAATCCTTACAATAATACCTATTGTTTCTGTAGGATTGATAAATTACTATTCCCAAACTAAAAGCATAGAAAAGAGTATAGAATCTACAAATCTTACCATTGCTAAATCTCTCGCAAAGCAAGTAGATATATTTATTTTAAGTTCTTTTGATATTTTAGATACTTTGACTGCAACTCATGATTTTATGAATATGAGTGAGTTTGATTGTTCAACTGTACTAAATTCTACAGTAACTAAAATAGACCAAATACAGATGTTATACATATACGATATGCAAGGTAATGAGATTATATCTACAGCTAATAGAAAAGATAAGAAGAATGTAAGTAAAGAAGAATGGTTTAAGAAAGCTTTAAATGGAGAAAGAGCTATTTCTGATTCTTATATCGATGAAACTAATAGGCTTTCTGGAGTAAATATAGCTATGCCTATAAAAAATATATTTGGGAAACAGACAGGTGTGATAGTTGCAAAAATAGCGTTGAATGATTTAGTGGAATTATCAAAAGCACATAAGATTGGACAAACTGGTATAGCTTACATAGTTGATAGAACAGGAGTTGTAATTGGTCATCCTAAGTTTAGAGAAAAGGTATTGAATAGATTTAATGCAAAAGAGAATGGAATTGTAGGTGCAATTAAAGCAATTAATGGAGAAACAGGTGTTGAATTATCATATAAAAACGATAAAGGAGTAGACGTAATAGGAGCATATACAGTAGTACCTTCAACTGGTTGGGGTGTTATAGTTGAGCAAAATAAAGATGAAATAGCACAAAGCTATCTAAAAGATTTATATAGAACATTGTATATTACATTAGCTGCAGTTGTTTTAGCTATTATATTTACATCTATTGCTGCCAAAATATTCTCAGATCCTATTGTAAAATTAGTAAATGTAGCAAATAGAATTAAAGACGGAGATTTGACTAAGAGAGCAGAAGAAAATGCCAAAAATGAGATTGGAGACTTACAGAAAGCATTTAATCAGATGCTTGATGCATTGCATATGATAATATCCAATGTTCAAGCTGCTGGGGAAGAAATAAATACATCTTCTGAAGAATTAAAAAATAGTGCTGAGCTTACTGTTAAATCTTCAGAAGAGATTTCGAAGATTATTGAACAAGTTGCTGCAGGAACAGAAAGACAGCTTAGAAGCGTAGATGAAGCTGATGAGGTTGTAAATAAAATGGCAGAGAGTGTGAAAAATGTAGAAGATAAAACTAAATATATTTTACAAGCTGCAAATATTGCTTCAGATATAGCTAAAGCAGGTTCTGATGATGTAAAGATGTCAGAAGAAACTATGAATTTAATTACGAAAAGGGTTAGAGAATCAGCTGAGAAATTGAAAAAATTAAAGCAACATACAATGGAAATTGGCAATATAGTTACATTTATTGATAACATATCAAAACAGACTAATCTTTTAGCTTTAAATGCTGCTATTGAGGCAGCAAGAGCAGGTGAATATGGAAGAGGTTTTACAGTTGTTGCTGAGGAAGTAAGACAACTTGCGGAACAGACAAGTAGTGCTTCAAACGATATAGTTAAGATAGTAAATGAGATACAAAATGAGATGAATGAAGTTGTAAAATCTATGGATGAGGGAATAAATGAAGTGGACAGAGGAAGAGAGATAATTAATAATACGACAAAGTTCTTTAACAATATTATTGCTGAAACAAATAAAGTATCTAATATTGTTGAAGAGTTTTATGGTATAGTAGAAGAGCTATCTCAAGAAATGAATGAAATAGAAACAGCATTTGTTCAAGTTGGTGAGATTTCTCAAGAAACCGCTTCAGGAACTCAAACTGTATTAGCAAGTACAGAAGAGCAGCAGTCAATTATTCATCAGATAAATGAGTCTGCTGAAAAATTACGTGATATGGCTTATAGATTGGATACGTTGATAAAAGGGTTTAAGTTAGAATAGATGGGAATGTATGCGGCTTTTAGCCGCATTTTGTTTGTTGACAAAGCGTGTGGCAAACGGTTGTATCTCTTGTTTAATTATGCATAAAATTGTATAATTAAGTGGGATATTGCATGAAGGAGAGAAAAATTATGGATATTGTTAAAAAGCTTACAGAAGAGTTTGGATTGAAACGATATCAGGTAGAAAATACTATTAGGCTTATAGACGAAGGAAATACTATTCCTTTTATAGCTAGATATAGAAAAGAGCAGACAGGGGAATTAAGCGACGTTGTTTTGAGAGAGTTCAGTCAAAGACTTTCTTATTTAAGAAATTTAGAAAGTAGAAAAGAAGAAGTTATAAGGCTTATTAGTGAGCAGGGGAAATTGACTGATGAATTAAAAAAGGAAATTATTGAGGCAGATGTACTTCAGAGAGTAGAAGATTTATATAGGCCTTTTAGACCTAAACGTAGGACAAGGGCTACAATTGCAAAGGAAAAAGGACTTAAGCCTCTGGCAGATATAATATTATCTCAAGAAATAGTAGATATAAGTTTAGAAGACTTAGCTAAGCAATTTATAAACGAAGAGAAGGGTGTAAATAGCATTGAAGATGCTTATAATGGAGCTAAGGATATAATAGCTGAAATTATTTCTGATAATGCAGAATTTAGAAGATTTATAAGAAATGTTACTTTTAATAAAGGTATATTAGTATCAAAAGCAGTAGATGGGGAAGCAGAGTCTGTATATGAGATGTATTATGATTATAAAGAACCTGTTAAGAAAATTCCAAATCATAGGATATTAGCTATTAACAGAGGAGAAAAGGAAAAGTACTTAAGAGTAAAGATAGATGCACCATATGAAGAGATTATGACTTATCTTATGAATAGCGTTATTACTAATGATAAAGCTATTACTACAGAATATCTTAAAGAAGCAATAGAAGATGGTTACAAAAGGCTAATTGCACCATCTATAGAGAGGGAAATTAGAAATAGTTTAACTGAAAGAGCAGAAGAGCATGCTATAAAGGTATTTGCTAGAAATCTTAAAAACTTACTTCTTGGGTCACCAGTCAAAGGAAAAGTAGTTATGGGATTTGACCCAGCATTTAGAACAGGATGTAAGATAGCTGTAGTTGATGAAACAGGTAAATTGTTAGATACAACTACTGTATATCCTACTGAACCACAGAATAAAATTGAAGAAACTAAAAATAAGCTTAAAGAGCTTATAGATAAATATGATATAGATATAATTGCGATAGGCAATGGAACTGCATCAAGAGAGTCGGAGCTTATTGTAGCCGAAATGCTAAGTGAAATAGATAAAAATGTATGTTATACAATAGTAAGTGAAGCAGGAGCATCTGTTTATTCAGCATCAGAAGTTGCCAATGAAGAATATCCTGATATTAATGTATCATTAAGAGGGGCAATATCTATAGCTAGAAGATTACAAGACCCACTAGCTGAACTTGTAAAAATAGACCCTAAACACGTAGGGGTAGGTCAGTATCAGCATGATATAAATCAGAAAAAATTAGACGAAGCTTTAAAAGGCGTTGTTGAAGATTGCGTTAATAGTGTAGGAGTAGATTTAAATACTGCTTCTGCACAATTACTTCGCTATGTTGCTGGAATATCGTCTAGTGTTGCTAAAAATATAGTCAAATACAGAGAACAAAATGGGAAGTTTAAAAATAGAGAAGAGCTTAAGAAAGTTCCGAGACTTGGGGATAAAGTTTTTGTGCAGTGTGCTGGTTTTTTGAGAATATCTGATGGAACCAATCCGTTAGACAACACTTCTGTCCACCCAGAGTCGTATGATGTTGCGATTAAACTTATTGAAAGATTAGGTTTTTCAGAGGAGGATATAAAGAATGGAAGTTTGAAGGATATAGATAAAAGTTTAAATGATATTAATATAGAAATTTTAGCTCAAGATTTGGGTGTAGGTTTACCAACTCTAAAGGATATTATAAAAGAGTTAAAAAAGCCTGGCAGAGACCCAAGAGATGAGATGCCAAAACCAGTATTTAGAACTGATGTATTAAAAATTGAAGATTTAAAACCAGATATGGTATTAACAGGGACTGTAAGAAATGTAGTAGATTTTGGTGCATTTGTTGACATTGGAGTAAAGCAAGATGGTTTAGTACATATATCGCAGTTAAGTAACAAATTTATCAAGCATCCTATGGAAGTAGTTTCAGTAGGAGATATTGTTAAGGTTAAGGTAATAGAGGTAGATGTAAAGAAGGGGAGAATAGCATTAAGTATGAGGGAAGTATAAATAATTTAAAATTGAAAATGTAAAATTAAAAATTAGAATTCTGGCTGTTCGTCGTTCGTCATTTGCAGTTCGATATTGGAAAGACAATTGACACAAATATCGAATGGCGAATAGCACAGAATCAAGATTATTAGCTAAAATAATGATGAAAGGAGTTTTAAAAATGAATGCAGAAAGAAACAAATTGTATACTTATCGCTGGTATATATGGGGGATACTTGCATTAGCATACGTAATAGTATTCTTCCATAGAGTTGCAGCGGGGGTAGTTAGACAAGATTTGATTAAAGCATTTAATATTACAGATGTTGAATTTGGAAATCTAGGTTCAATGTATTTCTACGCTTACATGATTATGCAGATACCGTCAGGAATATTGGCAGATACTTTAGGTGCTAGGAAAACGGTTTCTGTAGGTACATTACTTGCAGGTATAGGTTCTATAATATTTGGTTTTGCTACAAACATAACATTAGCTTATATTGGTAGATTGATAGTTGGATTAGGAGTATCTGTAGTATTTATTTCTATTTTAAAGGTGTTATCACAGTGGTTTAGAGAAGACGAGTTTGGAAGAATGTCAGGGTTAACTTCTTTTATTGGTAATGGTGGTGCTTTACTTGCACAGTTTCCTTTAGTAGTAATGGTTACAAATATAGGTTGGAGATTATCTTTTGCTGCAATAGGAGTTGTATCGTTAGTTGTAGCTGTATTGGCATATTTAATTGTAAGAAATAGTCCAGAAGATATGGGATTTGATCCAATAATTAAAAAAGTTGAAAAGAAAAATGTATCATTATCAGAAAGCATAAAAAATGTTTTTTCTAATCCAAAAACTTGGCCGGGTTTCTTTGCTTTTGGAGGTATGTTTGGTTCAGTAATAGCTTTTATGGGTGCTTGGGGAGTCCCATATATGATACATGTATATGGTGTATCAAAAGCAAAAGCTTCAACTTTTACTATGATAGTAACAGTAGGGCTTATGATAGGTAGTTTAGTTGTTGGTACAATTTCAGATAAGATTGGAAGAAGAAAAGCTCCATTTTTGGCATTTTGTTTATTATATACATTAACATGGGTGATATTAATATATATTAACCCTGGTAGGATGTCTTTTTCAATACTTTATATATTATTGTTTATAATGGGCTTCTCGTCATCAGGTTTTGTGCTATCTTGGGCATGTTCTAAAGAAGTAAATAATCCTAGCTATGCAGGAATATCTACTGGAACAGTAAACATGGGTGGTTTCCTTTTTGCGGCAATTATACAGCCTCTTATTGGTTATGTACTAGATAAAAATTGGACTGGTAAACTAGTTGAGGGAGTTAAAGTATATACAGTAGCTTCATATAATAGAGCGTTTTTAATATGTTTGGCATCTTCCATAATTGCTGTTATAAGTATACTATTTGTCAAGGAAACGAGATGTAAAAACATTTATAGTTAAGCAATTAAGAAAGAATCCTAAATTATTAGGATTCTTTTTTATGAATTTTAAATTATTGATTTGACAAACTATTTTGAAAGGCTTTTAAATGATTTTCAGATGCATTTTTTAATTTCATAAAAACATCTTTTATATCTTCAGGCAAATCTTTTTGTTTTAAAAACTTTTCATACATAGCAATATTGTCGATTTCAGCCTTAACACCTATTTTTAAAACTTCTTCAAAGGTTTCAGGAACTACAACGTAATCTTTTGCCCTGTCAGTTGGAATGGGTATATTGTATTTTTCAAATAAAGGAGTTAAAAGTTTTATATGAGTTTCTTCAGCTTTTATTATACTTGTAAAGGGTCTATTTTCTCCAAACTTATTTATTACTTCCTCATATTCAGCTCTTGCAAGATATTCATCTTGTATTGCATAAACAAGCATTTCTTCTAATGTAAAAGAGTCACGGAGTTTTACAGCCATTGATCCCCATTCTTCGGATTTTGTAGAACTTACATTTGAAGATTTACTTGTTTGATTAGATGAATTTTCCTGGGGCGAATCATAGTTAGAACACGCTGTTAAACTTAAAACTAAAATTAAAGAAACAATTAAAACCTTAATTTTAATATTTTTCAACATAAGTAATCATCCTTTCATAATCTTTTATATATAATACTAACTACCCTTAGCTAGTTCATTTTAAACATTAAATATTGTAAATTTATACAAAGTAAACTTCGATATTGGGTTTAATCATTTGTTTTCTACTTTAATTATCTAATATAATTTATTAAATTTTCTAAAGACATAATTGATAAAAAATATACGACTCTATTATAATCTATTTTCTTTAATATTTTTACAACAAAAAAAGAGGGATTTTTGTAATTTTGTAGAATCTACACAAAAAGTTTTCATTTTTTCAATTCAAGGGGGTAGTCGTTTTGTACAATGAGGTAGATATAAAGTATATTAGGGGGGCTTTTTGTGGTATTTTAAGTTCAAGTATACTGAATTCTAAAAAAAATTATCTGAAAAGTCTTATTTTACAGATTATTGAGAATGATGGTTGTTTCATATATGTATATAATTTTATTAATCAATTACATGCAGAAAAAGAGAAGTTAGAAAAATTAGGTTTGGCAATAGATGAATTAGTAAAAAAGGGACAACTCATATTTATCTCTGCTCAGAAAAAATATTTTAAAGGCGGACTACTCCGAGTGGAAAATATAGTCAAATTTTATGAGAACTTAATTGATAATTGCTATAAAAAGGGGTATAAAAAAATAGTAATACATGGAATTAGAGATGATTTTTATAATGATAAAACAAATTTAGATGTACTACATGAATATCACAAACAAATTAAAAAACTTGCTCAAGAGAAGGGGATTATGATTATAAAGGAATATTTAATTGATAATTTTACTGAAGAATATTTTTATCGTTTAGTTCCTCTTCATGATGTTTTTATTATAATGAATAATGACAGTGTAAGTGTATTTCGAATAAATAGTCCTAGCGAGATAGAACTTTTTTACAAATATTTAAGAATTTTGTACTTAGATAAAGTTGAATTATATAAAGAAAATAAGAAACTTGAATTATTAAATGAACTAATTTTGGATATTTCATATAAACATAATAGCAGACATCTATTGGAAACAGTATTAGAAAAAATTTGTAAAGTAGTAAATGCCGACTTTGGAGTGATTTTTACATATTTAGATACTGAATTTAATTTAGAGTTTATAATAAAGTACAATTTGCCTTATGAAATTGATAAATATATTACTACTCGAACTTTAAATAAAAACGGACTTCGAGAAAAATTTAGACAAGGAATAAAAGTCTATGATGACAGCGAATTGGAAATTTGTTACAATGCTAGATTAATGAATGAACTTGGTATAAAGTCATTAGTTGAGATACCTATAGGTAAAGATGAAAACAATCCTATTGCATTTCTTATACTAGCCTCTTATAACAGTAGACAGCACTTCCATTATCATATGTCATTCCTGAAAGCAATTGGCAATACAATACTAGCTTTGTTGAATAAGCAAAAACAAATAGAGAAACATCAGGAAGATTTGCTGAGAGCTGAAAAACTTAAGATATTGGGGGAACTTGCTGGAGGAATAGCACACGATTTTAATAATATATTGACCACTATTATAGGTTTATCTCAGCTACTTTTATATCAAGTACAAGATGAAAATATAAAGAAAAATCTTGAAATAATATATAATTCTGCTCTTGATGGCAAGGCGATAGTCAACAAAATACAGAAGATCACGAGAAAAAAAGCAAGTTCTAACAAGAAGGCAATACTCCTTAATAGTATTGTAGAAACTTCTATAGATATGGCAAGACCTAAATGGAATAATATCTATGATGTAAAAGGAAGAGAATTTACTTTAGTGAAAGAGTTAAACTCAAACAGTTATATATATTGTGATGTTCACGAGATAAGAGAGGTAATTCTTAATATAATATTGAATGCTATAGATTCTATGGAAAATGGGGGTAAGTTAACAGTAAAAACTTATGACAGAGGGGATAAGGTTTATATTTGTATTGAGGATACAGGATGTGGAATACCAGATGAATTTAAAGATAGAATTTTCGAACCGTTTTTTAGTACAAAAGAGTCTAGAGGAACAGGTTTAGGTTTAAGCATAGCTAAAAATATAATAGCCAGCTATAATGGGAGTATAGAAGTAGAGAGTAAAGTTGGAGTAGGAACAAAATTTATTATTTCATTTAATAGATATCAGAAAGGGGGAAGATATGCTGATGATGATAATATTTTACCAAAATTTAACGGGCTAAATGTGCTAATTGTAGATGATAAGGCCTATGTAGCTTATTCTTTAAAAAAAATGCTTAGGATAATTGGAATAGAATCTGATATTGAAACTAATAGTAATAATGTTTTAAAGAGATTGTCTAGAAAGGAATATGATATAATAATTTGTGATCTAGCTATGCCGAAGATGAATGGTATTAGGCTTTCTAGGCAAATAAAAAGTGTTAAAAAGGATTTGAAAGTTATCCTAATGACAGGATGGCCAAATGACTTAGATGGACAAGATTTAAGTGAAATAGAATATATAATACATAAGCCTTGT
Organism: Caloranaerobacter longqiensis; assembly: GCF_050286925.1. NCBI lineage: Bacteria > Bacillati > Bacillota > Tissierellia > Tissierellales > Thermohalobacteraceae > Caloranaerobacter > Caloranaerobacter longqiensis. The sequence goes on along the minus strand of NZ_JBFWFX010000001.1, from coordinate 376,369 downwards.
ACAATTAAGGAGGTTATCAAAGCTGTAAGAAGTGTAATTGATAAAAAGAAAGAATTGGGGGGAAAAGAAAATGTTATTAATTAAAAATGGTAAAATTTTGACTATGACTGGAGAAATAATTGAAAATGGAAGTATTTTAATCGAAAATGGAAAGATTAAGGAAGTAGGTAAAGACATAGTTGTACCATTAGATGTTGAAATAATTGATGCTAATGGGAGACTTGTAACTCCAGGATTAATTGATGCGCATTGTCATTTAGGATTATGGGAAGATGGTATAGGTTTTGAAGGAGATGATGGTAATGAGTGGGTTGATCCAATAACTCCACATTTGAGAGCTATTGATGGTATAAACCCTATGGATAGGACATTTAAAGAGGCATATGAAGGTGGCGTTACATGTGTAGCGACAGGTCCAGGTAGTGCCAATGTAGTTGGAGGACAATTTGCGGCTATAAAGACATATGGAGATAGAATAGATGATATGATTGTAAAAGAACCTTTAGCTATGAAAATAGCTTTTGGAGAAAATCCTAAGAGAGTTTATCATAGTCAAAAGAAATCTCCAATTACAAGAATGGCAACTGCAGCAAAACTTAGGGAAACACTTTTTAAAGCTAAAAGGTATGTTGAAAAATTAGAAAAAGCTAAAGAAGATGAATCAAAAATGCCTGAATTTGATATAAAAATGGAAGCTATGGCAAAGGTAATTAGAAAAGAAATACCACTTAAGGCTCATGCTCATAGAGCAGATGATATACTAACTGCCATAAGGATAGCTAAGGAATTTGATGTAGATATAACTTTAGACCATTGTACTGAAGGACACTTAATCGCAGAACATTTGGTAAAAGAAGGAAAATGCGCTATAGTTGGTCCAAGCTTAACCAATAGAAGTAAATTTGAGCTTAAAAACTTGACTTTTGAAACACCTGGTATATTACAGAAAGCTGGAGTTAAGGTTGCAATAATGACAGATTCACCGGTAATACCATTACAATATTTACCTCTTTGTGCTGGACTTGCTGTAAAAGCTGGTATGGATGAAATGGAGGCATTTAAAGCTATAACTATCAATGCTGCTGAAATATTAGGAATAGATGATAGAGTTGGAAGTATTGAAGTAGGCAAGGATGCTGATATCGTTATATTTGATGGCCATCCATTAAGAGATGTTGATTGTAAAGTATATGTAACAATAATTGATGGTAAGGTGGTTTATAAAAATAAAATTTAAAATTGAAAATGTAAAATGTAAAATTAGATGTAAGATACTTGGTACTGGTTGTTCGATGTTGGCTTTTTGTCAGTCGAATAACGAAAGGTTAATTTATTGTCTTGACAAAAGTAAGTAATAATGCGATAATGGAGTTAATAATAGAATATTTATTTTTTTCTAGTCTTCAGGGCAGGGTGAAATTCCCGACCGGCGGTATAGCCCGCGAGCTGCATTGCAGTTGACCTGGTGAAATTCCAGGGCCGACAGTTAAAGTCTGGATGGGAGAAGATTAGTATAGTTTTATGTATGTAAGCTCCTGAAGATTGTCTTCAGGAGCTTTTAATTTCCTAATCCTCTCCCATAAAACAAAAAAATAGATGGAGGGGTATCATGTTAACACTAAAAGAAAGATTTAACACTAGAATGCTTACCAAAATATCTGTTTTATCAGTACTTGCATTTCTTATTATGTATATTGAAGTACCTTTATGGTTTACACCAGAGTTTTTAAAGATTGATTTAAGTGATATACCTGCTTTAATAGGAGCTTTTGCATTAGGTCCTATAGCTGGAGTTATAATTGAGTTTGTTAAAAATATACTTCATCTTGTAATTAAAGGAACTTCGACCATGGGCGTTGGGGAGTTAGCAAATTTCTTAGTAGGAAGTGTATTAGTTTATACTGCAGGTTATATCTATTTTAAGAACAAAACGTTTAAAAATGCAATTTTAGGTATGATTATAGGCACTGTAATGATGACGCTTGTAGCTTCTTTATCAAATTATTATTTTTTAATACCGTTTTATGCAAAATTATTTGGTGCTCCGGTAGATGCTTTTGTTGAAATGGGTGCTAAAGTTAATAAATTTGTTGCTGATTACAAAACCTTTATCTTATTTGCAATAGTTCCTTTTAATTTATTAAAGGGAATAATTGTATCACTGATTACAATTGTATTGTATAAGAAAATATCACCAATCTTACACAGATAAGGAAATACGGGGACGGTTCTGTTGTATCCAACCGCCCCTGTTTTTTTTGTTATTTTATTGAAATCCATTACGGAAATTATATTTGAAATTATCATTAAAATTAATAGGAATATAATTTCCTATGGATTATAATAAAATCTTTTTAAATAAAAATTTTATAAGGTAGATTTTATTGAAATCCATTACGGAAATTATATTTGAAATTATCATTAAAATTAATAGGAATATAATTTCCTATGGATTATAATAAAATCTTTTTAAATAAAAATTTTATAAGGTAGATTTTATTGAAATCCATCACGGAAATTATATTTGAATTTATCTTCAATTTAATATGGAATATAATTTCCTATGGATTATAATAAAAATATAGTGATAAAGAACAATATAAAGGAGAGGAAATAGATGCTATCTAAAAGGTTAAACAATATAACTCCATCATTTACAATTGGTATAAGCAGTAAGATAAAAAAACTTAGAGAAGAAGGTTTAGATATAATTAATTTAAGCATTGGAGAACCAGATTTTTTTACTCCAGATAAAGCTAAAGAAGAAGCGATTAAAGCTATACATAATAACAAAACAAAATATGACTTGGTTTCAGGGTTGAATGAGCTGAAAAAAGTTATTCAAAACAAACTTTGGATTGAAAATGGAATTTATTATGAAGTTGATGAGATAGTGGTGTCTAGTGGAGCTAAACATTCTATAACTAATTCATTATTAGCTTTGTTGGATGAAGGGGACGAAGTGATTATACCTAAACCATATTGGGTAAGTTATCCTGAAATGGTTAAATTGGTAGGAGGGAAGCCCGTATTTGTAGAAACAGATAAATCTAATAATTTCAAAATTGCAGTTGAAGAATTGAAAGAAGCTGTAAGTCCAAAGACAAAGGCGATGATAATTTCTAATCCATCAAATCCAGTTGGAAGCATATACAGAGAAAAAGAGTTAATTCCAATAGTTGAATTTTGTTTAGAGAATAATATATATATAATTTCAGATGAAATATATGAAAAGATACGTTATATTGACGACTATAAGAGTATTGCTGCTATTTCTAATGAAGCTAAAGATATAACAATAACTATAAATGGATTTTCTAAATCAGCTTCTATGACTGGATGGAGAGTAGGATATTCAGCTTCTAATAGAGAAATAGCCAAAGCTATTTCTACTATACAAGGGCATTTAGTTTCTCATCCTTCAACAATATCACAATGGGCAGCATTTGGAGCATTATCTTATTGTGAAGAAGAAATAAAAGAGATGGTTAAGATTTATAAGAGTCGCAGAGATAGGGTAGTTTCAATGTTAAATAAAATAAAACCGTTATCATTTATTTATCCTGAAGGAGCTTTTTACTTGTTTATCGATATTTCTCAATTAAAGCAAAATATGGATTATGATGGAAGTTTCTCGGTTTATTTCGCAGATAGATTACTTGAAGAAAGTAAAGTGGCAGTTGTACCCGGTATAGCTTTTGGAATGGATGATTATATAAGGATTTCTTATGCATGTAGTACAGATGTGTTAACAGAAGGATTAAACAGAATTGCACAATTTATATATAAGATGAAAAAATGAATATAGGAAGGATGAAATCATGGTAAAAATAAAAACAAACAGTCCTGAAGAAACTTATTCTTTTGGATACAAATTAGGAAAACTTTTAAAGAGTGGGGATATTTTATGTTTAAATGGTGATTTAGGAGCGGGAAAAACAACATTAACACAGTCAATAGCTAAAGGACTTGATGTTAAAGACTATGTTACTAGCCCTACTTTTACATTGATTAATGAATATGAGGGAAGATATCCAGTATATCATTTTGATGTATATAGGATAGACGATATAGATGAGATGTATGATTTAGGATTTGAAGAATATATATATTCAGAAGGGATTACTATAATTGAATGGGCTAGTATAATAGAAGATATACTACCTTTAGAAAGATTAGATATTACTATAAAAAAAGGAAAAGAATTTAATGAAAGAGAAATAATAATAGAAGCTAAAGGAAAGCGATATGAAGAAATTGTTAAGGAGTTGATTAAATAGTGAAGGTACTTGCGGTAGATACGTCCAGTATTGTTGCAACTTGTGCTATACTTGATGAAGATAAATTGATTGGTGAGTATATATTAAATAATAAAAGAACTCATTCTCAGAAAATAATGCCTATAATAAAAGAAATTTTGGAAAACAGCGAATTAAAACCAGAGGATATAGATGTTTTTGCAGTATCAATCGGACCAGGTTCATTTACGGGTTTAAGAATTGGGGTAGCAACCATAAAGAGCTTAGCGCATGTTTTGAATAAGCCAGTTATTGGTATACCTACATTGGATGCTCTAGCATTTAATTTACCTTATTCTGATGGGATTATTGTACCAATGATGGATGCTAGAAGGGATAGAGTATTTACTGGAATTTACAAGTGGGAAAATGGTAACCTTTGTGTTATACAAAAACCAGATGCGATAGAGTTAGATGAACTTATGAATATTTTAAAAGAAAGAGATGAAAGTATTATCGTTAATGGAGATGGTACATTAGTTTACAGACAGAAAATAATTGAAGTTTTAGGCGATAGAGTATTTTTTGCACCAAAATCTGCAAATATGGCAAGAGCATCATCAGTTGCAGAATTAGCACTATCAAGGGCAAAAGAAGGAAAACTAGAAAACTTTTTTGATTTAGTTCCTGATTATCTCAGAAAGTCTCAAGCTCAGAGAGAATATGAAGAGAAAATTAAGTGTTGTGGTGAGAAAAATGAGTAAGATTATAATTAGAGAGATGACAGAAGAAGATATCGATGAAGTTCTTGATATAGAAAAAAAGTCATTTAAAACGCCTTGGTCAAGAGATGCTTTTGTAAAGGAAGTCAATGAAAATAGGCTTGCCAAGTATGTTGTAGCTTCTGTCCATGATAAAGTAATAGGGTATGGTGGCATTTGGCTTATTATCGATGAGGGACATATAACAAATATAGCTGTTCATCCTGATTTTAGAGGATTGGGAGTAGGAAAATTACTAGTAGAAGCTCTTATAGAGATTTGTAGAGAAAGAGGAATAAATAGGATGACTTTAGAGGTCAGAAAATCAAATGAGATAGCTAAGTCTTTATATAAAAAATACGGTTTTAAAGAGTGTGGTATAAGACCAGGTTATTATTCTGATACAAAAGAAGATGCAATAATAATGTGGAAGGAGATGTGAGTTCTATCGCATCTCAAATTTTTTATAATCCATAGGAAATTATAATAAAATCCCATATTTTAAAGATTTAATGTTGATTTTATTGAAACTTTGTCTGGCATGTTTACATGCCAGAGTCGTTGTAAACTACTTTAAATTGTGGATAAATTCAAATATAATTTCCGTTTATGGATATATGCAAAATCTACCTTATTTATTAATTTCATTAAATTTAATGTTTTGGCAGGAAATTGAATAATTTTGTAGAAGTAAGATAAGTAAAGAAAGTGATAGACATATTTAAATGGACAGGAGGTTTTTATATGGCAAAGAGGAAAAAGGTTTTAGCAATTTCTCTATTAGTGATTTTAGGAATAGCGATAATAGGAGTGGGAGCATACAAAGCGGCAAAGAAGGAAGATAGAAAAGGAATATTTGTAAAAGTAGTTGAAGTATCTAAGGAGGACATATCTTCAACAATAATTTCAGATGGTACTATAAAATCTAAAGTTAATAGAAATGTAGTAACAACACTTCCATATACAATAAAAGAAATACTAGTTAAGGAAGGGGATAGAGTATCTAAAGGGCAAATATTAGTAAAGCTTGATACAGAGGATATTGAATTTAATATAAAGACTGCAGAAATCAACTTGGAAATAGAAAAACAGATTTTAAAGGATATGCTTGAAGGCAAAGATACTTTTCAACTTGAGAAAAATTTAGAAAATGCAAAATTAAATTATGAAAATGCTCAAAAGAAATATCAGAATTCTGTTAAATTATATGAGGCAGGGGCGATAAGCAAAGCACAATTAGATGCTGACAAGTCAGCACTAACTGCAGCTAAGATTAGCTTTGAATTAGCTCAGAAACAGTTAGAAGATGCAAATAAAACTAGAAATATAGAAAGTCAAAAGAAGAGAGTTGAATTACAAGAATTAAATTTAAAAAAACAGAAAGAAGCTCTTAGTAAATCTATAATAAAAAGCCCAATAGACGGAGTTGTTGTTTATTCGGGTGCTAAACTTGGGATACCGGCTAATACAGCTTCACCTTTGTTTGTTATTGATGATATAAGTAACTTAGAAATAGAAGTAAATATTAGTGAATATGACGTAAATGATATAAAATTAGGGCAAGAAGTTAAAATAACTGGGGAGGCATTTAAAAATCAAGAATATAAAGGCAAAGTTTCATATATATCACCTATAGCAACTGAAATGAATACAGGAAGAGGTATTGAAACAAATGTAAAAGTAAAGATTGATATATTAAATCCTGATGAAAAAATAAAACCAGGGTTTTCAGCAGATGTTTCTATTAATACTGCAAACAAGAAAGATGCTTTAGTAGTTCCGTATGAAGCTCTATATCATAAAAAAGATGGAAGTATAGTCGTATTTAAAGTAGAAGCAGGTAAAGCAGTAGAAATTCCAGTTTTGATAGGCGTTGAAGGAGACTTAAAAGTAGAAATAATTTCTAAAGATTTAAAAGAAGGAGATCAAATAATACTAAATCCTACTGAAAAAATAAAGGATGGAATGGACGTTAGTATATTGAAAGGTGATAAGAAATGATTAAATTAGAGGGATTAACTAAGGTATATAAAATGGGAAATGTTTCTGTTACTGCACTAAAAGATATTAATCTTAATATTGAAAAAGAGGAATTTGTTGCTATTATGGGACCGTCAGGTTCTGGAAAATCGACTTTAATGAATATACTTGGGTGTTTAGATAAACCAACAAAAGGAAAGTATATACTGGACGGAGTAAGTATTCAAGGATTGAATGATGATGAATTAGCTGTGATAAGAAATAGAAAGATAGGTTTTGTATTTCAAGCATTTAATTTACTATCAAGAACAACTGCACTAAAAAATGTTGAACTTCCAATGATGTATGCAGGAGTTCCAGCAAAAGAAAGAAGAAAGAGAGCTATAGAACTGTTAGAAAAGGTTGGGCTTGGAGATAGAATAAATCACAAACCTAATGAAATGTCTGGAGGACAAAGACAGAGAGTTGCTATAGCTAGAGCTTTGGTTAATAATCCGGCAATAATATTGGCTGATGAGCCGACAGGTAACTTAGACACAAAATCTGGAGAAGAAATTATGGATATTTTTAAAAAACTTAATGAAGAAGGAGTAACGATAATTATTGTAACTCATGAACCAGATATAGCTCAGAAGGCTAAAAGAGTTGTTACATTTAGGGATGGGATGATTATAGAAGATAAGCAGATTAAATGAGCATTTATAATATGAGGACAGGAGAAGAGGTGAGAATATGAATTTCTTAGAAAGTATAAAGGTTGCACTTTCTAGCCTCTGGGCTAATAGAATGCGTTCATTTTTAACAATGCTAGGAATAATAATAGGCATTGCATCAGTAATTACTATTGTGTCTTTAGGACAAGGTAGTAAAGCAAAAATAGGAAGTGAATTTGAGAGATTTGGTGCAAATAGAGTTGTTTTTTGGATGAATTGGAGCGCGAATCCAAAATATAGAGATCGTTTTGATGATGGTGATATTGAAAATATTAAAAGAGTATTTAAAGATGACATAAAGGCGATATCTCCTAATTTTAATATTGGTGGTAAGGCAAATAAAGGTAGAGAGACAGCTTCAGTTACATTATATGGAGTAAATGAAGATTACAATAAAATTGAGAGTATAGATATTGTTAATGGTAGATTTTTATTAGAGTCAGATATAAAAGGGAAAAGAAGTGTTGGAGTAATAGATAAAGAACTTGCAATGGAATTATTTAAAAGAACTGATGTTATAGGAGAAAAAATTCTTGTAGATACTGGATATTCAAAGATATCATTTACAATAGTTGGAATATATGAATCTAAAGCTTCTTCATTTGAAAAGTTAGCTGAAAAATTTGGGCAAGAAATACCTACGAATATATATTTGCCTGTAACATATATGAAAAAATTAGGATATGGTGATAGATACTGGGCTATTGAAGTAAATATGGTAGATAGCAGCAGAATTGAGACAGTCTCTAAAGATATAATAAAGCTCATAGAAAGACGTCATAGAAATTCGGGTAACAATTATTATATGAGTCAAAGTGCAAAGAAGCAAATGCAAATTATGGATAATGTGTTAGGGATTTTGTCAAAAGTTGTAGGTGCAATAGCGGCAATATCTTTATTAGTTGGTGGAATTGGTGTAATGAATATAATGCTTGTATCTGTAACAGAGAGGACAAGGGAAATAGGTATAAGAAAAGCTATAGGTGCTAGACGAAAGGATATTCTTATGCAGTTTTTAGTTGAAGCTATGATAATATCAGGTATAGGGGGGTTAATAGGAACGATTTTAGGTTTAATTATTGCAAATATTATCGCTGTTTCAATGGGCTTGCCACCAACAGTATCGATAGCTACTATTTTAATAGCGGTATTGTTTTCTGCTGGTGTTGGAATATTCTTTGGAATATATCCAGCTAATAAAGCTGCAAAGCTTGACCCAATAGAAGCATTAAGATATGAGTAAAATAACAAAAAAATTAAAAGGAGTGGGATTATGACTGAAAATTTAAATCAAAACAATAACGAAATTATAAATGAAAATGAGAATGAAAATGAAATTAGACCATTTACTTGGTGGGAAAGGTTAAAGTATGTATTTACAAATCCTGTAAAACTATTTGATAATTTAAGAGAGTATCCTAGAGTTTTATTTCCAATATTATTAGTTAGTATTGGAATGGCGTTATTAATATTATTAAGATTAGACAGTTATAGGGAATTTTTAAATACCAAGATGATGGAACAGTTAGCAAAACAGGGCACAGAAGTATCAAATTTAGAAGGCTTAGTTAATACACAGGTGTATATATCAATAATTGTAATAGCCGTTACTCCTATAGTTATTTGGGTGTTTAAGAGCTTTTTAACTAATGGGCTTGCATCTGTTTTTGGAGGAGATGGAAGATTTAAAGATGCTTTTTCAGTTGTTTCACATGCTTACATACCCGTATTGTTAGGGCAGGTTATTATAACTATCATATCTTTAATAATAGGAAAATTTGAGGTACTTATTAATTTTGCAGTACTATTGCCGGAATCAATGAATGGTAATTTACTATACATGATATTGTCTCAAATTGATGTATTCATAATTTGGTATCAGATATTAGCTATTATAGGCATTTCTCAAGTATATGGAATATCAAGAAAAAAATCTACTTTGGCAGTATTATTGCCTTGGATAACTTGGATTTTAATAGTTGGGGGCTTAGCTACTTTGAAGGCTACAATGTAAATTATTAAACCGTCACAATCCATAAAATGAATAATAATAGTATATATTTGAAATAATAAGTGCAAAAGATAAAAGGAGGGTGACGGATGGCCAGCAGAGAACAATTAAAAATGGTAGCTCAAAATTGCAGCCAGTATAGACCAAAGGGAGCTTCTATGGTAAGTTCTACAGTAGCAACTGACGATAAAAGTAAAAGCTGCGTAAATTGCGAACACTTTACTGAAGACAATAAATGTGATATTAATCTAGTAGATGAAATACTATCAAATATGGATGTAAAATTAGACTAAAAGGGCACCATATGGTGCCCCAAATTATTTTAAATTTTCTTTTCATTTTTTGAAGCTAATGGTCTGTTTTTAGCAACTATCGCTAAGGCTAAATCGTCATAGCTAACTTCTTTTAATAATCCATCAGGTAGAATGTTAGCTTCTGCAATTCTATTATAAAGAGATTTCCTCTTTTCCATTTCTACACTCTCCTAAATAGGATATATATTTAGTATTGGTTTATTAGTCAATATTATGTATGTTTTTGATAAGGAAAGACAACGAAAAACCTAAAATGTAAAACTAGAAATTTAAAATTAATTTTACATTTTTCATTTTCAATTTAAATTAATACCAAGTACCTGCACTTAAATTCTCTAGTATCTCTTCAGTCGTTAGGTTATAATATACCATATATGAATGAAGTGGAGGGATAAGATTTGGAAAGTAAGAAAGATATTATAACTTTAGCCATAGAAACTTCTTGTGATGAGACATCTGTCGCTATTGTAAAGAATGGTAGAGAAGTATTATCTAACATTATTTCTTCTCAAATAGAAATACACAAAAAATTTGGTGGAGTTGTTCCAGAAGTTGCTTCAAGAAAGCATATTGAAAATATTAATATAATTATTCAACAAGCTTTAGATGAAGCTGATGTTACATTTGATGATATAGATAATATAGGAGTTACATATGGTCCAGGATTAGTTGGAGCTTTGCTAGTTGGGGTATCTACGGCTAAAGCCATAGCCTTTGGGAAAGATATACCTTTAGTAGGAGTAAATCATATAGAAGGACACATATGTGCTAATTTTATAGAGCATAAAGAGCTAAAGCCTCCATTTGTTTGTTTAGTAGTATCAGGAGGGCATACACACTTAGTTTTAGTTAAAGATTATGGAGAATACGAAATAATTGGTAAGACTAGAGATGATGCTGCTGGAGAGGCATTTGATAAAGTTGCAAGAGCATTAGGACTTGGATATCCAGGAGGGCCTATTATAGATAAATTAGCTAAAGAAGGTAATAAAAATGCTATCGATTTTCCTAGAGTATATTTAGATGATGGGAGTTTCGATTTTAGCTTTAGTGGATTGAAATCTGCTGTGTTAAATTATTTAAACAATTCTAAACAAAAAGGTATAGAAATAGTAGTGGAAGATGTAGCAGCTAGTTTTCAGCAATCTGTTATAGAGGTTTTAGTAGAAAAGACGATAAAAGCAGCTAAGGATAAAAAAGTTAATATAGTTGCTTTAGCTGGTGGTGTAGCAGCAAATGAAGGATTAAGAAATTTTATGAGTAAAAGATGTATTGAAGAAGGATTAGAATTAAGATATCCATCAAAAAAATTATGCACAGACAATGCAGCGATGATTGGTTGTGCTGCATATTATGACTATTTAAAAGGGTATAGAGCTGATTTAACGTTAAATGCGATACCTAATCTCAAACTTGGAGAGAGGAAATATTAAATTATGTAGATATATTTATGTAAACTAAATATAAATATTATTTCGACATTATTACTAATAATTAGACACGTCTTGTCCACAGAACATAGTTTCTATTTTAACAAATAATTGTGGATAATGTGGAAAATAAATATAAGTTTGTTACTGACTTAATATATAAATGTGGATAAGTATGTGGATAATGTGAATTTTTTGTGGATTATTTGGATAAAATAAAAATTCTAAGTAATGTAAGATAAAAAATGTGGACAAGTTGCATTGTAGAATGTTGACATAATTTGCACCTTGTCCACACCTAGTACCAAGTACCAAGTATCTAACCTATATCAACTTTGCATTTTTTAAAGCTTTTTTAACAGGTACAGCTATTAAAATAGCGGCAATTAATTTAAGTAAGTCTGCAAATATAAAAGGTAATACAGTTACGCTTAGTGAGTTAATAAAGCTAACTTTAGCAATTATTGCGTATTGAATTGCTCCCATTAAGTAAATAATAATTAGTCCTATTATCATAGCTAAAGTATTTATAGCTAAGTTTACTTTTGGAGAAGTTTTACTGTAAGACTCCACTATTTTTCCAATTACAAAACTAGCTATAGGGAAGGCAATTAAAAAACCTCCTGTATATCCAACTAATACTTGTAAACCACCAGAAAAGCTAGCAAATACAGGAACACCGATTGCACCTATAAGTAGGTAAACTAATTGCGATAAAGCTCCCATTCGACTGCCTAATATAATTCCTGATAAGAATACAGCTAAAACTTGTAGAGTAACAGGAATAGGCGTAAAAGGTAAGTTAATAAATATTTGAGCACATACTGCAGTTAGTGCAGCAAACATTGCTGAAAAGACTAAGTTTCTTGTTGACATACTAATACCTCCCATAAAAAAATAATTGTCAACTTAACATAATATTAAGTTGACAATTAAATCATACAATATATAATCTGGTATGTCAATTGAAAAATTTGAGTCTTAAGTTTTTTTAAAATTCTTTCGCATGAGAGTTATTTTCATAAGAATTTACTTTTTCAACAACACACTATTTTCAGTTAATTCCATCCATTCATCATAAAGTTTTTCAAGTTCCTTTTTTAAACTATTAGCTTCCATACTGATTTCCATGCTTTTAGTTGGATCATTAAAGACTTCAGGTTTGCACATATATTCTTCTAACTCAGATATTTTTTCTTCGTATTGATTGATTTTAGATTCTAAATTCTTAATTTTTTCTTTTAGTTTTTTCTCTTTTTTCTGTTGTTCTCTCAACCTTTTTCTTTCTGCTTTAATTTGAGTTTTAGTTTTATCATCAGAAATTTCTTCTTGAATTTCATTAGCTTTTTTCTTATCTAAATAATAATCATAATTACCGAGATACTCTTTAATTCCTTCACTGCTTAGTTCTAATATTTTATCTGTTACTTTATTTAAGAAATATCTATCATGAGATATGACAAGTAGTGTTCCTTCATAATCTTTAAGAGCATCTTCTAAAACTTCTTTAGAATCTATGTCGAGGTGATTAGTAGGTTCGTCCATTAGAAGAAAATTTGCTTTAGACAGCATTAATTTTAATAGGGCTAGGCGACTTTTTTCCCCACCACTTAGAGTGCCAATTTCTTTGAAAATATCATCTCCTTGAAATAAGAATCTTGCAAGGATAGACCTTATTTGATAATGGTCAAAATCAGGATTTTCATCCCAGATTTCATCTACAATAGTTTTTTCAGGATTTAGATTTGATTGTTCCTGATCATAATAACCTATATTTACATGATGTCCTAAAATTATTTCACCACTTGTCGGATTTATTTCGCTTAAAATAATTTTGAATAATGTTGTTTTTCCAATACCATTAGGACCAATAAGTCCTACTTTTTCTCCTCTGTATATAGAAAAGTTCAAATCTTTAAAAAGCTTGAAATCACCGAAACTCATGGATAAATCTTTTACTTTGATAACTTCATAACCACTTTTTATCTTAGGCTCAAAAACTATCTTAGCTTTTTTTCGATCTTGTATAGGTTTGTCGATTTTTTTCATCTTATCGAGCATTTTTTGTCTGCTTTGTGCTTGTCTTATATATCGTTTACCACCATATGACATAAACTTTCTAATAATTTCTTCCTGTCTTTTAATTTCTTTTTGTTGCTCTTCATATTTTTTTTGTAGAAGCTTTCTTTCTTTTTTTCTCTTTTCCATAAAGGTTGAGTAATTTCCATTGTATGATTTAAGGGTAGAATTTTCGATTAGAAATATTCTATTTACAATAGAGTCTAGAAAATATCTATCATGAGAAATTATTATTGCAGTACCTTTATAATCTTTTATAAACTTTTCAAGCCAGTTTATAGCTTCTATGTCAAGATGGTTTGTTGGTTCGTCTAAAAGTAGAATATCAGGTTTTTCAAGCAATAATTTTGCTAGGGAAATTCTAGTTTTTTGGCCTCCACTTAACTTGTTTATAGGTTTATCAAATTCTTCTTCAGTAAATCCCAAACCTTTTAAAACCCCTTTTATCTCACTTTTATAACCATACCCGTTTTTATCGTTGAATTCTTCTATTAATTTTGAATAAATATTCATTAAATTTTGTAGTCTTGTTGATGAACCTTTTTTGCCCTCGATACTTATTTCTTCTTCTAAATTCCTTAATTTTTTTTCCATATCAATGAGATGTTTAAAGACTTTTAAAGTTTCCTCAAATACTGTGTTATTACTTTCTATTTGTGTATTTTGCTCAAGGAATCCAATTTTATGGTCTTTAGCTATATAAATTTCTCCTGAATCTTTACTTAACTTACCAGCTAATATTTTAAATAATGTAGATTTACCTGTGCCATTCAGACCAACTAAACCTATTTTTTCTCCACTATTTATAGTAAATGATATATTGTCTAAGACTTTGTATATGGCATATGATTTAGATAAATTACTGCATGATAGTACAATCATAAAGACAACTCCTTTAGTTTATGTTAAATTATACTTTGTATATAATTTTAACAGAAAAAGGATATAAGTTAAACCATAAAACAAATGTAGTAAATTCATGGGCTAGGTTGTTTTACTGTATAATATTTTGCTTTAAAGTTAATTATCAATATTATAAAATAATAAAGAGGATTAGTTATCTAACTAAATTTTAAAAGCACCTGTCAAATAATACAGCAATAGGATTTGACAAAATATTAGCAAAATGGTACTATATGTCTATATAATTAACAAATGATAATGTCAGAAGTTTTATGAAAAACTAAAGTAAATAAAAAAATGGATGCAATTTAATTAAATTTTATAGTGATAAGCATGATCGTTCTTGGTAAACATCATTAAAAATATATTTTCAATAATAATAATAATTTTAAATTTTTTAAGGTGAGGGGTAGAAAAATGAAAAAGGGTAACAAAGTATCTATGGCTGTTATAAGGAGATTACCAAAGTATTATAGATATCTTGGAGAATTAAAGGAAAATGATGTAAAGAGAATTTCATCTCAACAGTTAAGTCAACTTACAGGATTTACTGCATCACAGATTAGACAAGATTTAAATAACTTTGGAGGTTTTGGCCAGCAGGGATATGGTTATAATGTTGAAGATTTACATAATCAATTAGGGAAAATATTAGGTCTTGATAGAGTATATAATACTGTAATAATAGGAGCTGGTAATTTAGGGCATGCAATAGCTAATTATCGTCCTTTTGAAGAAGAAGGTTTTAAGGTTAAGGCTATATTTGATGTAGAACCTAGGGTTATAGGAACAGAAATAAGAGGTATAAAAGTTAGGGATGTTAAAGAATTAGAGGATTTTGTTAAAGAAAATCAAATAGAGATAGGAATAATTTGTACGCCTAAAGGTGTTAGTCAAGAAATAGCAGATAAACTTGTAAAGAGTGGTGTGAAAGGAATTTGGAACTTTGCACCTGATGATTTAAAAGTGCCAGATGATGTTGTTGTTGAAAATGTTCATTTAAATGAAAGTTTATTTACGTTATCATACATGTTAAAAGAAAAAATAAGTGAATAGATTATTTGAATTTTTTAGTACTTTAGTCCTATTTATAGATTCATTAATGGTTTAGGAACATAATGTTCCTATTTTTTTTATGCCAAAAGAAGGAATAAGTATTTTTTTGTCGAAAATTGAAAAAGAGATATATTTTTGTCAGAATTCTAAGTATAATGTATTAAAGGGGGTAAGCTTTATGAATAATAAGAGAAAAAGAAGGTATGGGTTAGGTTTTAAAATAATTTCTATGTATATTATAGTAATAACTATATTAATGTCTGGACTTGGAATAATGTCTTATCTAAAATCGGTTGAAATGCTAGAAGAAGGATTAAAAGATGCGACTTTCGAGATAATAAAACAATTAGAATTGATGGTTGATGACCATTTTAAAGGGATTGAAGAAAGTTTTACTGCAATGAGTTATAATCAGGATTTGCAACAAGTTCTTACTAATCCTGAGAGTGTTGATCGAATGATAAAGAGCTTTGAAGGGTATATAAAGGCACATAAAGATATCCAATATATTTATTTAGGAACGAAGGATGGGAAAATGTACTCATATCCTGAAGATGGAGATTTAGGCGAGGATTATGACCCTACTGTAAGGCCTTGGTACAAGCAGGCTGTAGCAAGTAAGAAATTAATTTGGACAGATCCATATATAGACCCAGGTAATGGAGAACTTATTATTTCTGCAGCAATACCAATATACAATGAGTCAGAAAATAATGAATTCGTAGGAGTATTGGGGATAGACATTTCTCTTGAGGCATTGGCTAATATGGTGAATAGTATTCAGATTGGGAAAAAAGGGTATCCAGTCTTAATAGATAAAAATGGGTACATTATGACTCATAAAAATATAGAACTAATTGGTAAACCAATACCTGTTAAAGAAATAGCAAATGCAATAAATAAAAATAAAGAAGGTATTGTAGATTATAAGTTTGAGGAAAATGGTGAATTGTATGACAAGTTTGCTGTATATACAACTGTTGATAGATTAGGTTGGAAAATAGTTGTAATTATGTATATGGACGAAATAAAAGGAAAGGTTATGTTTGTTCTAAGAAGCATATTGTTGTTTAGTATTATTTTCTTATTAGTTGGTGTTGTAGTTTCTTACTTATTATCAAAATCTATAATTAAACCTATTAAGGTCTTAGTTGATGGGATGAGGAAAGTTAAAGATGGAGATTTAACTGCAAAATGCAATGTGAGTTCAAGAGATGAAATTGGTGAACTAGCAGAAGATTTCAATATTACTACATCTGAATTGAATAAATTGATAAGACAAGTTAAAGAAGTAGTAGATGAAGTTACTTCGGCTTCACAGAATTTAGCTGCTACTGCTGAAGAAGTAAGTGCTTCTGCAGATGAAGTTGCAAGTGCCGTAGAAGAAATTGCGAATGGTGCAACAGAACAGGCTGCAGATACAGAAAAAGGAGTTAAAATAGTAAATGGTTTAGCTGAAAAAATTGTTGAATTAAATACAAGTGCAGATGAAATGTTAAATTCAGCTAAGGAAATAATGGATGTAAATACTTCTAGTGTGGATTTAGTTGAAGTGCTTAAGGATAAGACAAAGGAAAATGGTGAGGCAATTAAGAAAATTGAAAGAGCGATTATAGAGTTAGATAATAAAACTAAAAATATTGGAGATATTTTAGATACTATAGCTTCAATTTCTGAACAGACTAATCTTTTAGCATTAAATGCTTCAATTGAGGCTGCTAGAGCAGGCGAACATGGAAAGGGATTTGCGGTTGTTGCAGACGAGATAAGAAAACTTGCTGAAGACTCTGGTAGTGCATCAGAAAAAATTAAAGAGATTATAACTGAAATTCAAAAAGAAAGTAAGAATACAGTTGAAATAATGAAAGAAGTTAAAACTAGATCAGAAGAACAGTCTCAAAATGTATTTGAAGTTAATAAAGCGTTTGAACTTATATCTGAATCTATAGAAAAAATAACAGGAAAAATTGAAAACTTATATGAATTTGTAAATGGCATAAATAAAGATAAAGACTTAATTGTAGATTCTATAAGCAGTATCTCTGCTGTATCAGAACAAACAGCAGCTTCATCAGAGCAGGTAAGTGCATCAATGCAGCAGCAGGCTTCAGCTATAGAGGAAGTTGCTAAAGCAGCAGATAAGTTAAATGAATTGGCAATGAACTTAGAAGAAGAAATGAATAAATTTAAGGTAGAGTAAAAGACTAAGGCCGATCTCGAAAAGAGGTCGGCTTTAATTTTTTTATAATCCATAGGAAATTATAATAAAATCCTATATTTTAAAGATTTAATGTTGATTTTATTGAAACTTCGTCTGGCATGTTTACATGCCAGAGTCGTTATAAACTGTATTAATTTGTGGATAATTTTAAATATAATTTCCGTAATGGATATAGGCAAAATCTACCTTATACAAATTTAAATCGAAGATTTTGTTCAAATTTCATATTTCGACAGAATTTTCAATTAATTTTATGTATAATAAAGTCATAAAAAATAATGATGTCAAATAATGTATACATTCCTAAAAATAAAAAATAGGGGATGATCAAATGACTGCTGTTTTGATTATATTAGTACATAAGAATCTAGTAGTATCTAAAGTTTTTGAAATTCAAAATAGCGACGAAGCTTTTACTAATGATACGAAATTTGTTAGAGCAATAAATAGTTTAGTGAACCGAATGGTGAAAAATAATAAATCTAATAAAATAGTAGTAAGAAATAAAAAAGAAATATTTTTCATTTCATTAGATGATGTTTTATTTATAGAAAAACTAGATAAAGATACAATAATTCATACAAGAGATGAAGAATATTTGTCAAAACAGAAATTAAATGAATTGGAAAACAAATTGCCAAAGAATTTTTTAAGAGTCCATAAATCGTATATAGTAAATGTAGATAAAATCACAAGAATAACAAATTTAGGCAATAGATCTTTTGAAATTAAATTTTCTAACACAAATAAGATTGCTTTTATGAGCAGATATAAGTTTGAAGAGTTAAAAGAAATAATTATCCCTGAGGTATAAAGGGAAAATTCTCTTTATGTTTTGGTTATTTAATTATATTTTTTGGCTATTTACTTTAAAAAAGAGGTTATTTACGCAATTTTGCAGGAGACAAATTGAAATTGTCAGAATATTTAGATATCGATTTCGGATACGAAATCGAACGACTAAATAAACATTACATTTAGGAGGTGTAAGAATGAACGAATTGGAAAAATTGTTTAATGAAGTTGATGACTTAGAAATCATGGAAATCTCTGAAGCGGCTCTACTTAGTGAAACAGGAGCTACAAGTGGATCAAGTTCTTGTGGCAGCTGTTCTTGTTGTGGCTCATCTTCATGTGCTAGCTGTGGTGGCAGTGTACAACTTACACAATAATGATTACAGGTTAGTCTTGTAAAAGAATTTATCACTATATTTAACTTTCATAAAAGGCTCAACATTTTATCAGTTGGGCCTTTTATGAAAAAATTATTATTTTGTATAAAGAAAAGATAGGAAGGATAAGGTGTGATGAAATGAAGATAGTAAAGGTTCAAAATTTATATAAATCATATGGCAGTAATAAGGTTTTAAAAGATATATCCTTTGAAATAGAAGAAGGAGAAGTTGTAGGAATAGTTGGTCCTAATGGAACTGGTAAAACTACGCTGTTAGAAATATTAATGACTCTTAGAAAATATGATGAAGGGGAGGTTGAAGTTTTAGGTGCTGCTTTACCGGAAAAAGCGGATTTTGTTCGCTCACAGATAGGTGTTATATTTCAAGAAGGAGGAATGTATGCATATATAAAGGTAAAAGAAGCACTCGATTTATTTGCTAGTTTTTACAATATAGGAAAGAATAGAATAGATGAAATAATTGAAGAATTTGAGCTTCAGCAGTATTTGAATGTGAAATTTAATAAACTATCTGGGGGATGGAAACAGAGATGTCTATTGGCAATTGCCTTTTTGCATGATCCTAAGTTGATTTTTTTAGACGAGCCCACTACAGGGTTAGATCCAAAAGCAGCCCAGATATTATGGAAAAAAATTAAAGGTATAAAAGATAATAATAGGACTATTCTTTTAACTACTCACTCAATGGAGGAAATCGATCAGTACTGTGATAGAGTTATAATTTTAAAAGATGGAATGATTGTAGCAGATGATACTCCAGAAAATCTAAAAATGAAATTAGATAAGAAATACTTTAATGAAGTTTACTTTAGTTATGTAGAAGGAGTGTAAGATATAATTATGGGGAAATATAGCTTTTTTAGAAAACAGGTTAAGTATGATTTTTTAATATTTTTTAGAGAACCGTTATTTGCATTTCCTATTCTATTTATACCGGCATTCTTTTTTATCGTTTTTACTAGTATGTATGCCAGCTATGGAGATGTACGGTCATTTCAACAGTATGTACCTATTTATTCTATATTAATATCTTTTTTGACAATATTTTTTAATATTGGGATGCAGAGCGTAGCCGATAGGGAATTGGGAGTATACAAAAGAATAATAATATCTCCTACCAATATATATTTCATAGTTGCAACATATATAGTTAGAGGAGTAGTTATATCATTTGTTGGATTAATAGAAATGCTTTTGATAGCAAATCTGGGATTTGGTATACCTATAAGCGATAATTTATTCGTTTTTATATTAGTATTTCTAATTATGATAGGTATAATGCTTCTAATGAGTTTGACTTTGCATGGTTTCTTTAAAAATTCAAGGCAAGTAGTACCATTTACTGTTTTAGTATTTCAATATGTATTATTTGCATCTGGTCTGATGTTTCCAGTTGAAAGACTGTCTAAGGCTTTACAGTATTTCGTATTTGCCAATCCAGTTTACCATATGGATAGGATAGCAATTAGTATATGGGAAAATAAAGTACCTAATGTGGCAAATATATTGGCATTGGTAGTTACTATTGTGATTTGTATACTCTTATTATTAGTTCAAAAAAATAGACAAGAATATTGATTTTTAGAGAATTGCTAAAAGGAAAAAGGTATAGATGAGGCTATTTAAAGATGAAGGAGGTGCAAACCGTTGGCTTAACAAGATATTGTTTTATTTAGTAAGTATAGGCCAACGGTAAAGCGAATGGAGAAAAAAGACTTCCTATTTCCCTATTTTTTAGAGAGGAGAAATAATGTACCTAAAAAAGAGTTGAAAAAGCTAGTAGATGGAAAGCTGATAGATTGTGTTGTTTTAGTGATGAAGTATAAAAAAGAACTTGAAAAAGTTTCTTCAGAAGTATGTGATGTTTTAGAAAAGATTTTTAAAGATACTAAAAATCCAAAGCTATTGAATTGTAAGAGAAAGATATATAATTTTAAGTCTATTAAGCAAAAAGAGATTGTAGAGTTAGACGAATTATCAATTAGATATATATCTGTTTATCGTAAAACTTATGAAGAATTTCAAAAAGCAAAAATGGAATTAAATCAGAAATTTATTGAGTCAATGGAGAATAATAGAGCAAATTTACAAGATTTTTTCAAAAGAGATGATATAGTAAAACTTGCATTTCCGTTAATTAATTCGGACTTTGACAAGAAATTTGATAAGTATGTTTCTGTTGAATGTTCAAAGCATAAGTCTAGAACTAGAAAACTAGATCATCAGTTGGTAAGAATTTTATCAAGAACTACTATGAAGACAAGCCCATTTAGTACGTTTACATCTGTTGCTTTAGGTAGATTTAAAGAAGATGAAGATAGTTATATTAATGATGAAAATATTGAAATATTGAAAAGTGTTGAACTGAATAATTGTATAATTAGAGCGATATTTGATTCATTAATATTGAAGGAGTCTTTTCTGAAACAATTGGAATTTAAAATCTCGATGTATAAAGAATATGAAGACGTTTATTATTTTCTAGTACAAAAGGATACAGGAAAAAGTAAAATTTATAATTCAATAGATACAAATATCAGGATTAAAAAAAATAGAGTAATAGGTAGTATTTTAAATAGATTTAAAAATAGTACATTCACATATTCCGATATTAAAGAGTATTTGGAAAATTTTATTTCAAAAGAAAATGTAGATAATTTCATAATCAATATTTTAATTAAAAATAAAATTATAATACCTACAATGGGGTTATCAGAATTTGGAGAAGATATATTTAAGGAGTTTGAGCAGAAAGTATCGAGGCTCAAAGACGATGATGAGAGAACCATAGAAACTGTTGTGAAAAAGTTAAAAAAAGTAAATATTTTGCTAAATCAATTTAAGACAGCAAAATATAAAGAGCGTTTTTCAATTTATAATGGGATAAAGCAACAAATAATAGATTTGTCGAAAATGCTCAATATATCTATCAATCTGGACATTTTAATATATGAGGAAACTTATTATAAAGATTATGTTCCTATTATAAAGATTGATCAAGAATATAGAAAATTTATAGATAATATTAGGGCGATACAAAAGTTTATAAAAATATTTGATCAGACATATCCAATTTTGATTCCTTTTTCAGAACAATTTAAAGCTAAGTATGGAAACAGGAAAGTGAGTTGTTTAGATTTAGATGTTTATCATTTGTATTCTAAAATAGGCTTTCAATATAGAGAACTTTGGGAAGATTCTCTTTTTGATATAGAAGGTATGAGAAGAGATGATATTAAAAAAGTCTTTGAATTGAAAAAGAAGTTTAAAGAACATATTTTGAAATTAAAGGATAGTAAGTTACCAGAAGTTCAGATAACTGATATAGTGGACAGTATAATTGATGAAGTGCCAAGCAGCATAGAGAAAATTAGTGATATTACTTCATCTACTATTTTTTATCAAAAGGGTAAAGAAAATTATGTTATTAATAAGATTTATAATGGCAACCAAGTATTCTTTTCAAGATTTTCGAAATTATTTTCAGAAATCTATGAGGAAGAAGATTTTAAAAAATATAAAGAGTATGTTTTTGATAAAGATAGATGTGTTGAGGTATTAGAGGGGTTTGGGTTTAATGCTAACTCACATTATTTTTTTAATGAGCAGCGTTTGATTTTTCCTTTTTCTGAAGAAGAAAATCATATGGATAATGCAATTTATCTAAGAGACTGCTATTTTATGTATGACGAAGATAGACAAGTTGTAAGAATATATCATAAAGATAAAGGCGAGTTAGATGTATTCTTTTTAGGCTCATTAATATATGTTCTATTACCGACAGTATTGAGAATGATATTAGGGCTTAATCCTACTTCTAGATTTGATGAATACTATATGAATTTATGGCAACCGAATACTGAAGATAACAAAATCATAGCAGATAGTATTCCTCGTATAAAATATAAAAACATTGTGCTATTCCGAAGAAAATGGCTTCTAAGAAACATTTTTGATATGGATAAAGATGTAGTAGAAATTTATTATGATGTAATATCTACATTTATAAATAACAATCTACCTTTAGAATTTTTTATCAGAAAGTATAGGGGGAATAAAAATATAGATTACTCTAAATTGGGAAGGACTGAACTTAAACCAAAGTATATACATCTTGCAAGTCCATTATTATTTAGAGAATTTATTGTTGAACTTAAAAATAATGAATTTGTAATATTAGAAGAAGTTTTACCCAATGATTCTAATGAAAAATTTGTTAGGGAATATCAAATAGAATATACGACTAAAAAGGGGAGAATGAAATAACATGTATACAAGCGAAGATTTTTCGTTAGAAGAAATAAAAATATTTAAGATATACCATTTTGGAAATGAGCAGCAAAAAAGGCAGTTTATATCTGAATGCATAATTCCTTTTGCAAGGGAAAATATTTATTCAAACTATTTTATTTTACGAGAGTGGAACGGTGGGCCCAATGTTCAGATAGTATTTGTTAATCGTAACATCGATATAGATTATCTAGAGAAATATCTTCAAAAAAGAGTTTATGAATATAATTTAGAAAAATTTGGGGAATTTTCGCAAGATGTAATCAGAGAAAATATACAAAAATACTTAA
This sequence comes from Caloranaerobacter longqiensis, assembly GCF_050286925.1. Classification (NCBI taxonomy): domain Bacteria; kingdom Bacillati; phylum Bacillota; class Tissierellia; order Tissierellales; family Thermohalobacteraceae; genus Caloranaerobacter; species Caloranaerobacter longqiensis. Next base: position 352,888 of record NZ_JBFWFX010000001.1, on the reverse strand, counting down.
AAAATGCAAAAATAATTTCACAAATGGAACAAAAAACAGAAGAAAAAATAGATTTGAATAATCATTTAAAAGTAAAAACGCTTGATTTAGATATGGATTATTATAAAAGATTATATAATTCTTCTGCACATTTACTTTTACATATCCGTTCTAAATTTAAGTTACAGCCTATACTTGAAGCAATTCTAAAGCGTTTTAAAGATAAAGAAAATGATAAGATATTATTTGTTCTAAAAAATTATCATATTTTGTTAAAACTTTTTGAACATGGAGAAAAATATGCTTCTATTGTATATTATTCTCATATAGCAGGGATGTTTGCTATTGCAGAGCAATATGGTGTAAGAGAAAAATTTGAAGAGTATTATGATTCTTTCTATAAAGCTCTTCAAGTCGAAAAACTAGAGAGTTTATATATTAACGATTCTTTATTATCAGAATGTTTTAATGTATGGAAAGATATATACGATGAAACTGTTGCATTGTTTGAACAAAATGGATTTGCTGAAGAAGGATATTTGAGTCTAGAAGAGCAAATAAATATGCTAAAAAAGAATGTATCTGGAATAAATAGTGAATTTCATGACGTATTTGTTTCTAATGAATCTGTTGATGATTTAGTAAGTAGTAAGGAGCATATGGTTCTTAGGTCTTTAGTAAATATATTATATTCTATGCTACCTACTATAAATATCAGTTTTATATACAAACATTTCTGTTGTTATGCCATGTCAAGATATATATTTGAGAAATATAATACAGATTGGAAGACGATATTTCGTGAGAGGGGAATTATATGATATGTATAGGGTATAAGAAAAATGCTCACGTTTATTATGATGTCCAGAAAAAGTGTATAAATATTGTGAAGAGGAGAAAAAGATATCAGATTAATGGGGATGTAAAAGATTATGAGCTTATTCAAAAAATAATAGAGTTAGCTTTTGACAGTATATTTATTGATGAATTAATTAAGAATATTCCTGATGAGAGAGAAAACATATTAAAATTTGTAAAAATGCTTTTAAAACTAGATGTACTGTATATTGTTAGTGATAAGCAATATAGACTCGATAGAGATTTTCAAGGATATATTATAAAGAACTTTAAAAAACATTATGAAATATTAGATTATTTAGAACAGAAGACTTTTATATTTATTAATGCACCGGCATCAGTAATAAATTTTTTTGCAGATAGAAAAATTAAAGTAGTAAATATGGACGAGAAAGATATTATTGAAGATGATTTAATAGATGAAATAGTCATATATTTTGGTACAGATGAAAATTTAATAGAAAAATTTTTAAATAGATTTGATGAAATGGTCTTAGTCAGAGAATTTGAGCGACAATATTTATTACTTTATTTGACAGAGTTTAATAAATCGATTATTAATACATTCAAAATATTTGAAATGAATAATGTTAAAGATTATAGCATATCTAATAAGATATTGCCAGTAAATATATTGCTGCACTATATTGAAAATAAATTTGATTTTAATAAAGTTAATACTAGATTAATTTACAATGATGGGGCAGTCAGTACTTTTAATATTGATGATTTGTCGAGGACTTATTCTACGGAGTATTATGAGAGAACATTTGTGGACAAGCTAACAAACCTCGAAATAATTCAGAATTTTGAAATAATACAGACAGAAATCCCCCATATAATCACTAGTATAAATAATTATAATAAGTTCAGAGTACATTCCCCTATTACAAGCTATGTAATTGAATTTAGTTCCGGAGATAGAAAAATAGAGTATATAAGTTTTCATGAAAAATATGAGATGGCGGCTATTAATGCAATAACAAAAGGGTTGGCAAAATTTTTGAATACTATTGAAAAAAGAAATGGATATGAATGGATTTGTAAAACTTCTAAAGATGAATATTTGTTATCTGGTTTAATATCAATGCTGCCTTCGACTGATGAAGTATATAAAATAGAAACGAATGAAAGGGTTAATTTAATTATAGACTATATCAAAGAGGTTGTAGGTATAGATGTTGAAATATTAGGGCAAAACATTTTTCAATATGAAGTTGTTAAGATTATAATATGCGATAAAAATACTAAATATGTAATTTTTGAAAGTGATGCAACAATTGATCAAGAGGAAACAATATTGGAAGGACTATATTATATAATAGGAAATTATCAGAATGGGATAAAGAAATATGAAAACAAAAAGTATGTCTTAGGCAATTTGAAAACCATGAAAATTAAAGATGTGAACAAAAAAACATTAAAAGAAAATATACAGAATTTCTTAAATGAACAGCAAATTTTGATAAAAGAGGAGATTTGGTGTTATCAGAGTATATTTGAAAAGGCACAGTTATATATTGGATGTTTCAGTAGATTGGGTGATAGTAATGAAAAACCAATTAAAAATTAAAGTAATATCTAATAACAATATTTGTGAAACATTAAATATTAATGAATTTGAGATTATAGTAGCTAAAAATATTTCTATGGAGAATTATATTAAGATTTTAAAATGTGGGAAAAAAGTTATATCTTTTTATGAAGATGAAAATTATGTTTTTATAGGCCCTTTATTGGAGAATGAGAAAAAAGATAGCTGTTTTGCATGTTTCTTAAATTCATTAAGAAGAAATAAAAGTCCAATTTTTGAACGTTTGAATAGATTAATTGAATTAAATTTACAGAAATCATCTGAAAACGTAATTTTCTTTATCGATTTTATAAAAGATAATATTATGAATTTAAAGAATAGAGTATATATAATAGATAAATATGATTTTAGCATTGAAAAGAGAAGGATTTTTAAAAATGTTGAATGTACAGTGTGTAGTAGAGAGGATAGCTGTATTGAAGAATTGTTTTCGCATTTTAATGCGGATTATTTATTTAGTAAAAGCTATCGAAGTAAAGACATTGAAGATATTATTTCTGAAAATGAGGATATATTTTCAGAATTAGTAAATAAGGATACTGGAATAGGATATAGGATTTTTAGAGATGTGAGTTCAAATATTATACCAATGTACTGTGTAAAATCATGTATAAAAAATAGGGAATTTTATTCATATGGAAGAAGTAGTGATGTGATTTATTCTAAATATGCGGCTATATTTGAAATGATAGAAAGATACTCAACGATAGTTCCTCATTTCAACGGAAGTATATACGGCAGCTATACAGAATTGAAAAGTAAGTTTGATAATGTACTACATCCTAAAGAGTTTACAATGCCAGATAAAAGTCAATTTACAGAAAAAGGGTATAGCCTAAAAGTATATGATGACAATAAAAAGTATTATTGGAGAAAGGTGTATGAAATAAATTCTAAAGAAATATTTTGGATACCCGAACAGATGATTTTTTTTGATAATCAGATTATTAATGAAGAAGAAAGGTTTATTTATGAGACTTCAAATGGTTCGGCATTAGGAGCGAATTTAGAAGAAGCAATTATGTATGCTTTGTTTGAAGTAGTAGAAAGGGATAGTTTTTTAGTTTATTGGTACAATAAAATGCCACCAGTTAGACTCAATATTGATGAGATAGACAATATTGAAATAGATAATATAATAAAATATTTGAAAAAGAAAGGATATGCTATTTATTTATTCGATATAACATTGGAAACGCGAATACCTACTATTTGGGCATTAGTAGTAGATGAAAAAGATGTAGGACGAGTTAAGGCTTATAATGCAGCTGGCAGTCATATAAATCCAGAAAAGGCTTTAGAGAGTGCTTTAGTCGAGATAGTTACATCTTTGTCGGTATATAATGAGATATTATCCACTCCTGAAAAAATTAAAGAAATTCAAATGTTAAAAGATAATCCGAGTGCAGTTACTAAAATGGAATATCATGTATATTTCTATTCTTTGAAGGGAAATTTTAAATATCTAGAATTTGTTCTAAAAAACAATTCAGAGATTAAATTTAAAGATGCTTATTATGAATGGTATAAAAATAAAGAGAATAAACATACTTTATCCGATATTATTTTTAAAATATCTAAAAATCATCCACGTATTTATATAGCCGATACAAATAGTTATATAACTAAGGAATTGAATATGTCGAGTGTAAAAGTGATTATACCGTCAATGCTTACGATGACATTTGGCAATCAGAATAGAAGGTTAAACTATGAGAGAATATTAACAGCACCAATAATAGCGGGTAAAAAGAGATATCCAATAGATGTTAAAGATATCAATTTAATCCCTCATCCTTTCCCATAGAAGGGGAACTACAAGGGGGCGTTTAATTATGAATTTTTTTGATAGGTTAACCAAGTATAGATACGAAGTTTATACAAACATTAATTCTTTCAAATTTGTGGATCATATAATAACAGACATTAACAGAGATACTCTGACAGATGAACATATAAAGATTAATAAAAAAATATTGGACAAAAAAGTATTCTATACGGATGAAATCTTTTCGAATATTTCAAATGCAATAAAATATACACTTGGGATATTAAGTTATCAGTATGATAATCCTTATATATATCACCGAGGAGTTCCATCAGCAAGAAATGTTCATCCCAACGAATGTTATGTTATATACAGAGGACATGCTTTGAGATATAATCCTAAAATTAATGAGTTTGAGTATATTACGAATATAGATTTTTTTACAAATAATATCTATATAATTTTAATATCAGATTTATGGAGGATTATGAAGTTTTATGGAGAATTTGGACTAGCTCTTTCGATATTAGATTCAGGACATATATTATCACAATTAAAACAATTATTGAATATCAACGGATTTTCAAAATTTAGAATTGATTATATGTTAGATAAAGATGTCTTCTTTAGAAAATTGAAATTAGATTTTAGACAAATGATGTTAAATTATATCATCGATTTGTCTGAATATATTGATGAGAATAGAGAGAATTTTAGAGTTACAAAAAATGTAGATGTGCCTATGAGAATATATAGTTATTTAGAAGAGATTACTTTTTTTCCGAATGTTATTAATTTTTTGGAGAAGATAAATATGTCGAATGACAAAGAAATTTATAATATGTTTGAATTTAAATCAGAAAAATATTTAAGTAAAGAAGAATTGTTATTATCGATAAAAACTAGAGAATCTAATCACAGCTATTTTGGGATTTTTAGTACAAAAAAGGTTTTAGAAACTGAAATTTTCTATGAAATTATAAATAGAAGTGCAGATTTGATTTTTAATAATGTATTTTATTCAGAGAATATAAGAGTATTCTGTTTAGTAAATAGTGTATTTGGAGTTAAACCGGGATATTATGAAGTTAAGGAAGACGGGAGAATAGAAAATATCTCATATATGGATGATATATATACTGAAAACTATAAAATTTTAAATGACAGTCATCAGAGTATTAACTTATCTTCTAATCCTGTTGTGTTCTTTGTAAGTTATGATATTACAGGAGATTTTTCAGAGGAAGAGAAAATTTATTTTTCCCATTTATTATCGGCAGAATCTATTCATTATATTTCTACCATAGTATCATTATTTGGTTTGTATTCGAGACCTATAAAGAATTTTAAAGATGATTATTTAGAGAAGGTATTGAGATTAGATAAAGATAACAGGATTATGTATGCTCTAATGATTGGCAGAGGAAATACATATAATTATAAAATTTATTTTAGTTAGGAGTTAGATAGAATGGGTTGGGATTCTTATCATATATTTATTCATGAGACAAATTTACATGATGTTTTCTTGGTGAAGTTTTTTTCAAAGTTTATACGAAAATTAGAAGATAATAATTTATTAGATAAATATTTTTATATTAGATATTGGCAGGGAGGCCCTCATATTCGATTTAGAGTCAAGAAACGTGGAGAAAACGGTAAATATATTAGACAAGAACTTAATAAAATATTTGATGAATTTAATCTTGAATACAATAATTCATTAATATTAAAACCAGAAGATTATTATAGAAACCATAAATTTGATGGACAACCTGTAAAAAAAGAAGATTTATATTGGTGCGATAATAGGACTATTGTGGAGATACCGTATATACCAGAGATAGATAGGTATGGTGGAGAAAATGTAATAGAATTATCAGAAGATTTATTCCATATATCTAGTAGGTTATCACTACTTATACTCGAAAAAATAGAGGATAATCCTAATAAAAAAATCATAGCGGCATTAGATTTGTTTAGTGTGGCAATACAAATTCTAGAAGATAAAGCGAAGTTTAATGAGATATATAGTTCGTTTTGGGCAAAGCATAGAAATGAAAAAATAAATTATTCTAAACTGACTCAGAAGTTAATTGATATATACAGTTCAAGATATCACTATATAAAAGATAATCTAAAGAATATTCAATATAATGACTGGTATATGAATCTTAAGACTATACTTGATAATATTGTAAAAAATCAGACTAAATATAAAACTCAAAATCAAGCTCGTATTAGTATTCTTGCATCGCATATTCATATGATGAACAATCGACTAGGGGTATATCCTCAGTATGAAAGTATGATAGCCGATGTTATAAATCAAGTGATTAAAAAAGGGTGAGGATAATGCTAGAGAAACGCGTATTATGGAATTTTAAATATGATGTAAAAAAACAGACTTATCTTTATAGATTGTACCATGAAAATTCTAAACATTCACCGTTAACTCAATCGGTAAAAGCTCCTATAAGTAATTATATGGAGTTAATAGAAAATGATGTTAGAAAAGGGCGTGAAAATGACAAAAAAGGTGAAGTGGTTTACGTAGTCCCTTATGTTTCTGAATTAGAACAATTTGATACTAGGTTAACAGATGTTTTATTAAAAAGGCGAACGTCTTGGAATTTTAAAAAACAGGCTTTGTCAACACAAGAGTTAATAGCTTTTTTAGGATATTCTTTTGGGATAAGTGATAGAGAATACAATTTAAAAACTTATCCGTCTGGTGGAAGATTTTATCCAGTCGATATCTATTTAGTTCCTACTAAAAAAATGATAAGAAATTCAGAGATTTTAAAAGAGGAAAGGGTTTATAGGTATAATCAGAATAATAGAGAACTGTTGGCACTTCATAGTGTCGATTTAGAAGAATTAAATTCTTTAACTTCGAGTACAGATATAGGTGATATGAGTTTTGATGATGCCCTTTTTTTAGTGTTTTTAGTTGGCAATACGAGATATATGGAGAAGAAATATAATTCGCTTACTTATAGATTGATTTATAAAGAATTAGGACATATTGGACAGAATATTATGCTCGTGGCCACAATGTTGGGAATGTCTACTGTTCCATTGGGAGGATTTTTTGAAGATAGGATTAATAAATTTCTAGAGTTAGACAAAACTTATCAATCAAATATGTATACTTTTATAGTAGGGTGAAAGGTGATGAGAATGGAATTAAAGACTATAATTAAACTAAAAGAAAAGTATTTATTATTTTCAGAAGACGATAAAATATTTTCGATTTACGATAAAGAAGAGAAAAAATTTATATTGAGAATAAAACATAATTTTGACTTTGATTTTGAAAAAATGAAGAATGATTTACAGAGGATAAACACAATTGGATATTTGTTAGAACAAGATTATAACAAAATAATATATAAACTGTTGAAGGACTATGATTATGTTTTTGAAGAAATTGGTATCGAGAAAAGCAAAAAAATATTAGAATTTTATAATTTAGAAGATAGTATATTTTTTAATAAGTTTATTGAATCGGCAAAGTTTGATATTTTTGATTTTTCAGATGTTACTTTCGTTTTTCATGATTTATCAAAAGTGTCTATTACTATTATAGAAGCCCTTTTGGGATATAACCCAAAGAAAATATTAATATTTTCCCAAGATTCATATGTAGAACCTATTGATGTGGTAAATTCAAAAATATTTAATATTGAACAGTTAAGAGAGAAAAAACAAGAGATAGTAAAAAGATATTTTAATAATTCAAAACTAGAAATATTGTCAGATGACATGTTGGAAAAATACAGTTTTATTAATAGTCAAAAATATATTCATATTGTTGTTAAAGGCAGATTTTCTAAAGAGAGAATTTTATACATAAATGATTTTGTATTAAATAAGGGACATATATGCATATTCTCTGACATTAATAGATATAAAGTGTTATTTGGGCCGCTTGTTATTCCTGGAGAAAGTGCTTGTATTAGATGTCTAATTAATCAATCAAGTAGCATAGATTATTTTAGAGAAGAAAATTATTCGGTAGTATCAAAAGTATATATATTTTTTCTATTAGGGTTAATTTTAAGAACGCTATTTTATATAAGTGGAGATAGGTTGAAATACTTATTAGAAGATGCTCAAATACCTATAAATAGAATTTTTAGTATAAATAAGAGTGATTTATTAGGTGAAGTTGAATATTTTTACAAAGATGTTAATTGTTTGTGTTTTAACTTGCAAAACTCCTTTAAATAAATTACAATATAAATCAAAAATGTTATTATTAGAAAATAAAATATATATGGGGGGATTTGATGGATAATCAATGGCTGTATTTAGGTTTTTTTCTGATTATCGCAATAGTAACAAAAGTTATGTTTTATCGTAAGAAAAGGAGATAAGGTGTTATGGGGGAAGTACTGGTAGAATTAAAAAATGTTCATAAAAACTTTGGAGATATTAAAGCACTTAGAGGAATTGATTTAAGTATTAAAAGAGGTAATATTTACGGGCTTTTAGGGCATAATGGAGCTGGAAAAACTACAATTATCAGATTGATAGGAGGCGTTTTAAGAGCCGATTTAGGTGAAATATCAGTTTTTGGACTTGATCCTATAAGATTTGGTAAAAAAGTAAGAAGAAAAATAGGTGTTTTATCAGAAAATACAGGACTATATGGTAATTTAACGGCCTATGAAAATTTGAAGTATTATGGGAAAATGTACGGTATTTCTAATGATGAACTAAAGATAAGAATAGATGAATACTTAACTCAATTTGGATTGAATGATGTAAAAAATAGATTAGTTAAAGAATTTTCAACAGGTATGAAAAAGAAATTAGGTATAATAAGAGCTGTACTTCATAGACCAGAGTTACTTCTTTTAGATGAAGCATCTAATGGACTAGATCCAATAAGCAGAAATGAATTTCATGAAATGTTAGATATATTAGTGAGAAAACAGAATATCGGTGTAGTATTATGTTCACATGATTTAGAAGAAGTAAAAAAGATTTGTGATTTTATTACTATAATAAAAAAAGGTAAAAACGTTTTTTCGGGGGATTTAAAATCTATTATTAGCGATAAAGAGAAAATAGACATAGAAATATCTGTATTTCAGGACAATGAAAAATCGAGAGCTATGCTTAAACGCAATTTCGAGAAAATGCATATAAAAGATTATGAGTTTAAAAAAGGTTTAATAAAAGTCAGAATCGACAAGCTAGAAGATGCTAATGAAATTATCCATGTGGTAATACACTCTGGAATGGCTGTTTATGGTGTTTCTTATCAGGCCTTTGATTTAGAGAAGTTGTATAGTGAGATTGATAAGGAGAATCAGATATGATTAGGGATATATTCAATATAGTCAATAAAGAATTAATTGAGTTAAGAAGAAATAAAGAATTTATTGTCTATTATTGTATGTTTATTTTAGTATTAGGAATTCTTATACCAATATCATCAAAGGATAGTATTTTACATAACAATTGGTATGTAGTAGGATTGACTTTTCAAATAATAGCGATAACTATACCGGCAAATCTTACAGCTGACACATTTGCAGGAGAAAAAGAACGGAAAACTTTAGAAACTCTTTTGTTTACTCCAGTATCGATTACAATACTTTATATAGGAAAAGTAATTTTTATCATGTTAATTGCTCTATTAGTAACACTCTTATGTTTTATTGTAAATTATCTTACAGTTTTTATCATGTATTATAAGGCTTACGGGATAATACATTTCAAGATATATTCTGCCATTTCATTATATACAATGCTAATAAACACTCTTATAATCAGCAGTTTTGAAACGTTACTCGGAACATTATTTTCGATTAAATTAAAAAGTGCTCGTGGAGCTGGTATGATTAATTTCTTTATTGGAGCTCCTTTAATAGCACCTATGGCTATGAGATTATATACAACTAATATAACGTGGAAGTTTATATTTAAATACGAAATTGTGCTTATAGTTTTAGATTTTATTTTAATCTTATTAGTCAAAAGGTTTTTTACCAGAGATACAATTATGAGAAGTATTTAGTTAATTAAAAGCCACTCCAAAAAATTTAGATGGAGTTGGCTTTTTCTATTTGAATATATTTTTTTATTCCATGAAATACTAATAATTGAGTCAAATGTATTATTTATGAGGTGATTAAGGTGTTAAGATATTTCACCAGATTATTGAATTATTTTGTATTAAAAGCTAAAAATGATAGTGTGCAAGATTCTCAATATTATTCAAAGACTGAAAAAATACCGAATTCTATTGAGAGTGTTAAAGAGAAACTTAAAGAGATATTTTCTGATTCGAGCGATTTTGTTTTATGAGAGATAGCATTGGGTGAAAATTCAGAAGTTAAAATACTAGTTGCATTTATTGATGGTTTAACTAATAAGCAAACTGTAAATACAAATATTTTAAAAGCATTGATGATAGAATCTAGAATGTCAAATTTAAATAAAGTAGTAAACAAAGAAACTATTATAGATATACTTAAGGAGAATTTATTAAGTATTGGAGACCTTGAAATTGTTAGTAATTTTAAACAAACGGTATATGATATTCTTTCGGGAGATACTGTTATATATATAGACGGTAAAAATGTAGCACTTAAGGCAGATACTAAAGGTTGGGAGACAAGAGGCGTTGAGGAACCTGATACAGAAGCTGTTGTAAGAGGTCCTAGAGAAGGTTTTACAGAAACGTTGAGAACTAATACATCGCTTTTACGTAGAAAAATTAAGAATCCTAAGTTGAAGTTTGAAATAATTAAGTTAGGAGAGCAGACTAATACAGATGTATGTATTTGTTATATAAAGGGTATAGCTAATCCGGATATTATAGAAACTGTTAGAAGAAGACTAGAAAAGGTAAAGATAGATGCAATACTTGAGTCTGGGTATATAGAAGAATTTATTGAGGATGAACCGTTTTCTCTATTTCCTACAGTAGGTAATAGTGAAAAACCAGATGTTGTAGCAGCTAAGTTATTAGAAGGTAGGATTGCTATATTATGTGATGGAACTCCTTTTGCATTAATAGTTCCATATCTATTAATAGAAACTATACAAGCAAGTGAAGATTACTATTCAAGACCGTATTTTGCTTCGATAGCAAGATTTGCACGTATGTTAGCTTTCTTTGCTTCAGTTATACTGCCTAGTTTTTATGTAGCATTAATTTCATTTCATGCTGATGTAATTCCATTTAAGTTGTTATTATCAGTATCGGCATCGAGAGAGGGATTACCTACATCTGCTTTTACTGAATCTCTATTGATGGTACTTTCTTTTGAATTGTTAAGAGAAGCAGGTGTCAGAATGCCGAGACCAATCGGTCAAGCCGTAAGTATAGTAGGTGCTTTAGTACTTGGCGAAGCTGCTGTCAAAGCAGGTCTTGTTAGTAATTTGATGATTATGGTTACTGCATTGACTGCTATTAGCAGTTTCGTAGTACCTCCAATGGGTGGAACTATTCCTATATTAAGAGTATTGTTTCTTATTTCTGCAAATATATTAGGCTTTATGGGATTGTTTTTATCTATATTCGTAGTTATCATTCATTTGTGTTCATTAAGGTCATTTGGAGTACCTTATACATCTCCAATTGCTCCACTTGATGGTATGGGATTAAAAGATTCTATTGTAAGATTTCCAATATGGAGTATGGTTACAAGACCTAAAGCTATTACTGGCAATAAAAATAGAAGGATTGAGTATAGAATGAAAGTTAATCATATAAAGAAAGAGGATTGATATGATTAAACTAAAGAAAATTTCAGTTCTATTATTGATGATTATTTTTAATATTGTAATATTTGATGCTTGTTGGGATAATAAGGATTTGACAGAAAAAGCATTCGTTACGGCTGTAGGCATTGATAGAACTAGTGAAGGTAAAGTGCAGCTAACTTTGCAGATAGTGAAGCCTACTGTAATGAAAGCAGGAGAACAAGGAGCACCTGAAGAAGAAGCTTTTTGGGCATTTACAACTACTGGAGATACTATTTTTGAAGCAGTTAAAAATCAGATGATTACAATAAATAGAAAACCTTTTTATAATCATGCAGATTTAATGGTTATAGGAGAGGAATTTGCACGAAATGGTATTATGGAAGCATTAGATTTTTGGGAGAGAAATCATGAGCCAAGATTAGGTTCTGATATTATTATTGCTAAAGGCACAACTGCAGAGGAAATATTAAAAGCTAAGAGTGATTTAGAAGAAATACCTTCTATACATATAAAAAGTATATTAAAAAATAATAAAGAACTTGCTAAAATAAAAAAAGTTACTATTATTGATGTTTTAAGATGCCTTATTCAGCCTGGGATAAGTCCGGCTATAGGAGCTATAGAGGTTGTTAAAAAAGAAAAAGTACAAAAAATTGAAAATATGAAAATAGATAGCACTGCTGTTTTTAAAGAAGATAAATTGGTAGGATGGCTTAATGCTGCTCAAACTCGAGGGCTTTTATTTATACAAGATGAAGTTAAAAATGCAGTTTATAATGTAGAAAATCCTTTAGATGAAAGTAAAAAAGTAGCAATAGAAATAGTAAATTCAAATGGGAAAATAGATGCCAAAATAGTTGATGGAAAATTAGTTTTATTAATAGAAGTTAAAGCAACGGGGAATATAGCAGATCAGCAAGGAAATGGCGATTTAACTACAAAAGAGAAAAAGTTAAGCAAAGAGGTAGAAAAAGCTATAAAAATGGATATTCAAGATGCTTTAAATATTGTACAAAGGAAATATAAAAGTGATATTTTTGGCTTTGGAGAAGTGGTTTATAGGAAGCATTTAAACTATTGGAAACAAGTTAAAGACGATTGGTTAGATATTTTTAGTAATGCTCCAGTTGAAGTAAATGTAGAAGTAAAAGTTAAGGGTACTGGAATTATAGGAAAGCCATCTAAAATTAAATGAAAGCAGGAGTCGGTATGGTAATAGGTTTGATTGCTATATATATTTTGATTGTAATTTTTGATATACCTGTAATATCGAAAACAAATAAAAAGAAAAAAACTATTATTGTATACTCAATATTGCTAGGATTAAGTTTTATTGTAAGCATACTTTTGATGTTTGAAAAAATGCCAACAACTCCTTCTATTGTTATCGAGCGTTTGGTGAAATCTATTTTTACGAGGTGAAGAAATTGATTAATAATGAAAAAATTTCACCAGTTCAATTATCATTTGTTATAATGGGATTTATCTTTGGAAGCTCTGCTATAATAACTCCAGCAGTAGCTGCTTATCAAGATTCATGGTTAGCCTATATTATTGGTTGGGTTGGAGGTTATATACTAATTGGAATGTATGTATATATATCGATATTAAATCCATCAAAAACATTTATAGAAATATTAAAAGATACTTTTGGTAAATATATTGGTAGTGTTATAGGGATATTTTATATTTGGTATTTTCTTCATTTAGCAGGACTTGTTTTTAGGAATTTAGGAGAGTTTATGGTAACATCTATCTATACAGAAACTCCTCTTATTTTCATTATAATTTCTATAGCATTAGTATTAGTTTATAGTTTAAAGAAAGGATTAGAAGTTATCGGTAGAGTAGGACAAATAATTGTTCCAGTAATGTTAATTTTAGTTATTTCAATATTTTTATTGGTAATGGGACATTACGAAGTCAAAAATCTGTTACCATTTTTAGAACATGGTTTCTTAAAAGTATTAAAAGTGAGTTTTTCTGTATTAACTTTTCCATTTGGAGAGACTGTAGTGTTTTTAATGATATTTCCTTATCTGAACAAGCGAAAAGATTTACTGAAAGTATCTTATATTTCACTTACAATTATTGGATCAATTCTATTGAGTGTAGTAATGAGTAATTTGATGGTTTTAGGAGCAGATATGTTAAATAGAAATATATTTCCATCGCATGTTACAATAAGTTTGATTCCTGGAATAGCTGTTGAACCATTTATTGCAGTAAATTTGCTTATAGCTGCAAGTATAAAAATTGCAATGTGTCTTTATGCTTCGCTTGTTGGAATTACTCAATTACTTGACTTAGACGATTATAAACCATTTATTAGTCCTGTGGTTGCAATTGCAGTTGTAATTTCTATATGGGTGTATGATAGTTTGTCAGATATGGTAAGATGGGCAGGAGAAGTTTATCCGTATTATGTTATTCCGTTTCAAATTATAATACCAGCATTAGTACTAATCATTTCAAAAATGAAACAAGGGGATGGTTCTACTGTATCCTAAAAACATATCAAAAGTATTTCCTAAATATAAAGATGAAACTATAGATTAGAGAATTTTGGTTTTAATTTGTGTATGATATAATATTTATAATCATTAAAAGAAAAAGTGATAAAGTAGGTGAGAGGTATGAACCTTGATGTCAGATGGAAACAAAGGTTTTTAAATTTTAAAAAAGCTACTTTACAGCTAACGGAATTTATTGAAAAAGGAGAGCTAAATAAATTTGAAGTTCAAGGATTAATTCAATGCTTTGAGTATACCTTTGAATTAGCCTGGAAAACAATGAAAGATTATTTAGAGCAAGAAGGATTTGATGTAAAAAGTCCTAGAAGAACAATACAAACAGCTTTTCAAGTTGAACTCATTACAGACGGTCATACTTGGATAGATGCATTAGAAAAAAGAAATTTACTAGCACATACATATGATGAAGCCAGAGCAAAAGAAGCAGAGGAACTGATAAGAAACAAATATTATAGGATTATCTGTGAACTCTGTTCTAAATTGGAGGAATTAGTATGAGCTTTGGTTTAACCGAATCAGACATAGACTATATAAAAAAGACTATAGAGAAGTTTTCTGAAATTGAAAAAGCTGTGATATTTGGTTCTAGAGCTAAAGGGGATTATAAGCTTGGTTCAGATGTTGATATAGCTATCTTTGGTGAGAATATAACGTTTGATACTATATCAAAACTTCATGCAATGCTAGAAGAATATAGCCCATTACCATATTTTTTTGATGTAGTAGATTATTTACATCTGCAAAATAAAGAGCTTAAAGAACATATTGATAGGGTAGGAAAAACTATTTTTGAAAGAAAAACGTCTGAAACTATGGAATAAGTTTATCAAATGTTAGAAACAATGGAACAGTTATTCTGTATCTTAAATTATCCAATATGCTCTATTGATTAAATAGTTGAATTTTTATGGAGGAATATTTATGAAAATAGTAGCCCTTATTGGTGAAAGTGGTACGGGTAAGAGTTATAAAGCGATTATGTTGGCAAAAGAATTGGGAATTGAATATATAATTGATGATGGATTATTGATAAAAGGGACAAAAGTTTTGGCAGGAAAGTCTGCTAAGAGGGAAAATACTATTGTGAGTGCGATAAAAAGAGCTTTATTTATGGACAAGAACCATAGAAGAGAAATGAAGGAAGTTATAAAGAATATTAAGCCCGACGCTCTATTAATATTAGGTACATCCGATAGAATGGTAGATAAAATTGTTGAAATATTAGAACTTCCAGAGATAACTAAAAGAATATATATTGAAGATATATCTAATGAATATGAAATAAAATTAGCAAAAAAACAGAGGCGATTAGAAGGTAAACATGTTATTCCTGTACCTACTTTTGAGATAAAAAAGGATTTTTCAGGATATTTTATAGATACTTTAAAAGTATTTTTTAAAAAAACAAATAATGATAAGCAGTACTTTGAAAAAACAGTAGTAAGGCCTACATTTAGTTATTTAGGTAAATACACTATATCACGTAATGTAGTAAGAGATTTAGTTAAGTATGCTGCTTATAAGGTTATAGGTATTTCTGAGGTTGCGAATATAGATATAAAAACTAAAGAACAAGGAATAATAATTTCTTTAGATGTGGAAATAGTATATGGAAACCCGATAAAACCTCTTGTAAGAAGAATGCAGGAGCAGATAGTGGATGAAGTTGAATATATGACCTCTTTAAACATACTTTCTATTGATGTTAATGTCAAAAAAATGATAAAAATGTAATATTTATTTACAAAAAAAAATATATATGTTATAATTCCAATGTAAGATAAAGGTATTACATATATATTATTATGAAGGTTTAGGTTTTCGGTGTGAAAACCTTTTCCTAAAATATATCAATGTTAATATTTTAACAAATATTAAATTATTATTATATGTTATAAGGAGGTCATATAATGGCTGAAAAAACTTTAAATCCATTTGAGATTGCTCAACAACAAATTAAGACAGCGTGTGATAAGCTTGGAGCAGAACCAGAAGTATATGAATTATTAAAAGAGCCAATGAGAGTTTTGGAAGTATCAATTCCTGTAAGAATGGATGACGGAAGTATCAAAGTATTTAAAGGATTCAGATCACAGCACAATGACGCACCTGGACCAACAAAAGGTGGTATAAGATTCCATCCTGACGTAACTAGAGACGAAGTTAAAGCTCTATCAACTTGGATGACTTTCAAATGTGGAGTAATCGGACTTCCATATGGTGGAGGAAAAGGCGGAATTATAGTTGACCCACGTGAATTATCAGAAGGTGAATTAGAAAGATTATCAAGAGCTTATGTTAGAGCAATAGCTCCAATCATTGGAGATAAAAAAGATATACCAGCACCAGACGTTAATACAAACGGACAAATAATGGCTTGGATGGTTGATGAGTATTCAAAATTACAAGGACACAATGTGCCAGGAGTATTCACTGGAAAACCTGTTAGTTTCGGAGGTTCATTAGCAAGAACTGAAGCTACTGGATATGGTGTTGCTATAATGGTTAGAGAAGCAGCTAAGAGATTAGGATTAAACTTAGCTGACTTAAAAGTAGCTGTTCAAGGTTTTGGTAATGTTGGAAGCTATGCAGCTATGTATATGGAAGAAATGGGAGCTAAAGTTATAGGTGTATCTGATTCATCAGCTTGTATAATCAACGAAAATGGATTAAATGTAAAAGAATTAATGGAATACGTAAAAGAAAACAGACATGTAAAAGGTTTCCCTGGAGCTGAAAAAGAGGTTCACAGAGATGAAGTACTTACACTAGATGTTGATGTATTATTACCATGTGCATTAGAAAACCAAATAACTAGTAAAAATGCTAATGATATAAAAGCTAAGATTATAAGTGAGGGTGCTAACGGTCCAACAACTCCTGAAGCAGACGAAATATTATACAATAAAGGAGTATTAGTAATTCCTGATATCTTAGCTAACTCAGGTGGAGTTACTGTTTCATATTTCGAATGGGTACAAAACTTAATGAATTACTACTGGAGTTTCGAAGAAGTACAACAAAAACAAGAAAGATTAATGGTTAAGGCATTCAATGAAATATATGAATTAATGGAAGAAAATAAAGTTGATATGAGAACTGCAGCATACATGATGTCAATTAAGAGAATAGCTGAAGCTATGAAGTTAAGAGGTTGGTATTAATAAAAAAGCTGGCTTGATGCCGGCTTTTTTCTTTGGACAACTTTTATGAATAGAAAGGGTGTATTATTTTGAAAGTAGTCGAAGATGGAGATAAAGTTATTATTGAAGAGCTAGAAGATTTTGAACCTGAGCATATATTCGAATGTGGACAGTGTTTTAGATGGAATAAAGAAGATGATGGTAGTTATACAGGTGTAGCATATGGAAAAGTCATAAACGTAAAAAAAGAAAACGGGATGATAGTTTTTTCTAATACTAATCTAAAAGAATTTAATGATATTTGGTTTGAATATTTTGATTTAGGTAGGGATTATAGCAAAATAAAAAGAGAGCTTTCAAAGGATATAATTTTAAAAAAAGCTGTAGAATATGGCTATGGTATAAGGATATTAAAACAGGATGTTTGGGAAATTTTAATATCATTTATTATTTCGGCTAATAATAGAATACCGATGATAAAAAGAGCTATAGAAAATTTAAGCCAAAAATATGGAGAGTTTGTTGGCGAATATAATGGAAAGAAATATTATAGTTTTCCTAAAGCAGATACTCTTAGCAAACTGACAGTAGATGATATAAAAGATTGTAAAACAGGATTCAGAGCTAAATATATATTTAATGCTGCCGCGATTGTTTCAAGTAAACAAATGGACATTTACAGGTTGAAAAATTTGACTACAGAAGAGGCAAAAAAAGAATTGATGTTATTTGCAGGTGTAGGACCTAAGGTTGCTGATTGTATAATGTTATTCTCTATGGAGAAGTATGATGCTTTTCCGATAGATGTTTGGGTAAAGAGGGTAATGGAGTATTTTTATCTTAAAAAAGATACTAAACTTAAAGATATACAAAAATACGCACAAGATAAATTTGGTAAATATGCGGGTTTTGCACAGCAGTATCTATTTTATTATGCAAGAGAGAATGGGATTGGTACAAGGGATTAGGGATTGGATTAAAAAAAGTAAAATTTAAAATGGAAAATGTAAAATTATTTTGACTATTTGCTTTTCGAATGACAAACGACGAATATGGTGATTTGTTCCTTTTCTCTGGTAACTGGCGATTTATGTAGTAAATAAACGTAAAATAAAGAAAATAGAATAAATATTAAAATAAATCAATATAATCGTATGTAATCCGGAAAAATAGATATTGAAAGTGTTTGCCTACATAAAAGCTATTTTATAACATATACTTGTAAGCATTAGCACTCAATGTTGGCGAGTGCTAACAATCGGGAAAGCAATATCATTTAATATAAATTATGATAAGGAGGGTTATAAGATGAAAATTAAACCATTAGGCGACAGAGTAGTTATTAAGAAAATCGAGGTTGAAGAAAAGACTAAAAGCGGTATTGTATTGCCAAGTTCAGCTAAAGAGCAGCCTCAAATGGCAGAAGTAATAGCTGTAGGTCCTGGAATTACTAACGATGAGAAGAAAAAAGAAGAATTAAAAGTAGGAGACAAAGTAATATTCTCAAAATATGCTGGTACAGAAGTAAAAGTAGATGGAGAAGAGTACACTATCTTAAAATTAACTGATATTTTAGCAGTAGTTGAATAGGTACTTATATTAGGTATTAGGTACTGGGTACTATGTACTGTATTTTAGAGATATGATGTTTAGTTTAAATATATAAAAAGGAGGTAATTTAAGATGGCTAAGGAAATAAAATTTGGCGAAGAAGCTCGTCGTGCAATGGAAAGAGGTATAAACAAATTAGCTGATACTGTTAAAGTGACTTTAGGACCAAAAGGAAGAAACGTTGTTTTAGATAAAAAATTTGGTTCACCACTTATCACAAATGATGGTGTTACAATAGCTCGTGAAATTGAGTTAAAAGACCCATATGAAAACATGGGAGCTCAATTAGTAAAAGAAGTTGCTACAAAAACTAACGATGTTGCTGGAGACGGTACTACAACAGCTACATTATTAGCTCAAGCAATTATAAGAGAAGGATTAAAAAATGTAGCTGCTGGTGCTAACCCAATGTTAATTAAGAAAGGTATCCAAAAAGCAGTAGATGCTGCAGTAGAAGAACTTAAAGCTTTATCAAAACCTGTTGAAAGCAAAGAAGCTATAGCTCAAGTTGCTTCAATTTCAGCAGCTGACGAAGAAATCGGAAACTTAATCGCTGAAGCTATGGAAAAAGTAGGTAAAGACGGTGTTATTACAGTTGAAGAATCAAAATCAATGGGAACTACATTAGAAGTAGTTGAAGGTATGCAATTTGATAGAGGATATTTATCACCATACATGGTAACTGATGCAGAAAAAATGGAAGCTGTATTAGATGATCCATATATCTTAATTACAGATAAAAAGATATCAAATGTACAAGATTTATTACCAATTTTAGAGCAAATAGTACAACAAGGAAAACAGTTATTAATAATAGCAGAAGATGTAGAAGGAGAAGCTTTAGCTACATTAGTTGTTAACAAATTAAGAGGTACATTCACTTGTGTAGCTGTTAAAGCTCCAGGATTTGGTGATAGAAGAAAAGAAATGTTAAGAGATATTGCTATCTTAACAGGTGGAGAAGTTATTTCAGAAGAATTAGGATATAACTTAAAAGAAGTTACAATTGAAATGTTAGGTAGAGCTAGCAGAGTAAAAGTTGATAAAGAAAATACTACAATTGTAGGTGGAGCAGGTTCAGAAGAGGCTATTAAAGATAGAATTAAGCAAATTAAGCTTCAAATTGAAGAAACAACTTCAGATTTTGATAGAGAAAAATTACAAGAAAGATTAGCTAAATTATCAGGTGGAGTTGCTGTTATCCAAGTTGGTGCAGCTACTGAAACTGAATTAAAAGAGAAGAAATTAAGAATAGAAGATGCTTTAGCTGCAACAAGAGCAGCAGTTGAAGAAGGTATAGTTCCTGGTGGTGGAACTGCATTAATCAATGTAATTCCTGCAGTTGAAAAAGTACTTGAAACTGAAACAGGAGATGTTAAGACAGGTATAAATATAATAAGAAGAGCTTTAGAAGAACCAGTAAGACAAATCGCAGCAAACGCTGGTTTAGAAGGTTCAGTTATAGTTGAAAAAGTTAAATCAAGCGAAAAAGGTATAGGATTTGACGCATTAAATGAAAGATATGTAAATATGATCGAAGCTGGTATAGTAGACCCAACTAAAGTTACAAGATCAGCTCTTCAAAATGCTGCATCAGTAGCAGCAATGGTATTAACTACTGAAGCTGTAGCACCTGTAGTATAAATGTCATCAACTAAAAGTATATTTTTGCTTTTAAAAGCATGATTATTTACAACCTTAAATGCACCCTTTACATTTCTAATTCTCTCTATTTTATCAAGTTTATTTTGTATTTCTGTCTTTTTTATTCTCTTGAAATTTTTTGTATCTAACGGTATCTTCAATGTTTTAGATATATATCGACATAAAAGTTCAGATTGATTAAATCCTCTATACGCTATTTTAGATTTGTGAAGTGGAACTGGTACAATAATATCTATATCTTTTATATCACTTTCTTTAAAGGCTTGTACTAAAATTGGTCCTAAAGCTTTATACATATATGCTTTCCTGCCATATTTATATTTGTATATAACTTCCTTTACAAGTCCTGTATATTCTAATGGTGATATTACCTTCTCAAAATAACGTTTAAACTTAATACAGTCAGGGCATCTATCTGGCAAATATCCAAGTTCTAATGGCTTATCACAAATAGCGCATATATTGCCTTTTACAAAAATAAGTTCATCAAAACATTTTTTACATATATGTCCTTCATCAACAGTTTCATCATGTTTTTCACAAATAAAACATATGCCTTTTTCAGGATAGATAAGCTCTAAAAATGCATTAAAAAGGCTTTCAAATTTACTCATTAGAATTTTCTCCTCATAAATGAGTTGGATTTACCCTTTTTGTATAAATTCTAAAACTTTATGCAATCTTTTATTAAGCCCTGAATATCTTTTTGTAATCCTATTATTATTTATCATCATATATAGAAACCTCTTATTACCTACAAGTACAACTAACTCTTTTGCCCTAGTAATTGCAGTATATAATAGATTTCTTGTCAGAAGCATTGGCGGCCCCCAACATATAGGCATTACAACTACTGGAAACTCACTTCCCTGACTTTTATGAATTGTTATCGCATATGCTAATTTTAATTCATCTAACTGACTAAAACTATAAACTACCTTTTTATTATCATCAAATAAAACAGTCATTTCGCTTTCTTCTTCATCTATATCATATACATACCCAAAATCACCATTGAATACTCCTTCACCTTCTTCATTTGTACCATCATCTTTTATAATTTCCCACTTCATTCTATAGTTATTTTTTATTTGCATGACCTTGTCCCCAACTCTAAAAACACTTTCTCCTACTTTTTTTTCATTCTTAAGTTTATGCCTAGGGTTCAAAATTTCTTGAAGTCTTTCATTTAAAGCATTTACCCCAGTATCTCCTTTTTTCATAGGTGTTAAAACTTGAATATCTTTTACAGGATCATAACCATAGAACTTAGGCAACCTCTCTTTGCAAAGCTCTATTATAGTATCAACTACTTCTTTGTTAGAATCCTTATTAATAAAAAAGAAATCTTTATCCTTTACGTTTAAAAAAGGCATTTCTCCTTTATTTATTCTGTGGGCATTTACTATAATCATACTTTCTTGGGCCTGTCTAAATATCTCATTTAATTTAACCACTTTTACAACCTTACTATCTATTATATCTCTTAATACATTGCCAGGTCCAACTGATGGTAATTGGTCAACATCCCCTACCAATATCAATCTAGTACCTGGCATTATTGCCTTAAGTAAATTATTCATTAAAAGTATGTCTACCATAGAAACTTCATCTATAATTACTACATCTGAATCTATTGGAGTACCCTCATCTCGTGCAAATGCCATTCCTATTTCATCATCTACAAAACTGTACTCTAATAGTCTATGTATAGTTTTTGCTTCCCTTAAAGTAGCTTCACTCATTCTCTTCGCAGCTCTGCCAGTTGGAGCTGCTAATACTACAGACAATCCTTGATTCTCAAACAATTTTATTATGCTATTTATTGTAGTCGTTTTCCCAGTACCAGGACCTCCCGTTATAACTAAAACGCCATTAAAAATTGCTTGTCTTATGGCTTCTTTCTGATTCTTAGCAAATTTTATAGAACTTTCCTGTTCTAATTTATTAATTTCTTCTTCTACATCTATATTAAGCTCCTTTAATTCTGTCAAAGCTAGTTCTATAATTTTCTTGCTTACATTAGCCTCAGCATAATAAAAAGGCATATAGTAAACTCTAATTTCATTATCAACATTTTCAAGCTGAATCTCCTGCTTAAGTGCAAGAGCAGTAATTCCATCCTCTACAAGTTCCCTTTCAACCTCTAACAAACTCTGCGTTTTATCTACAAGTTCCTCTTTTGGTACATATGTATGCCCTTCAGAAGAGAACTCCATCAAAGTAAATTTTATACCTGCAAACACTCTATAATTAGACCTTAAATCTACACCCATACTCCTTGCAATCTTATCTGCCATTTTAAATCCTATACCAAAAATATCCTCTGATAATCTGTATGGGTTTTCTTTTATTTTTGATATTGTTTCGTTTCCATACTTTTTATATATTCTAACTCCATATGTAGGACTTATCCCATATTCCTGTAGAAAAATCATAATGTCTCTAATCTCTCTTTGCTCTGCAAAAGCCTCTGCAATTTTTTGAGCCTTTTTCTTACCAATTCCCTCAATTTCTAGCAATCTATCTGGATTATATTGAAGTATATCTATAGAATTAAATCCGAATTTTTCAACAATTTTTTTCGCAATTTTAGGTCCAATTCCAGGTATTAGACCAGATGAAAGATACTTTTCTATTCCGTTTAATGAAGCAGGAACTACTGCTTGATAAGTATCCACTTTAAACTGCTGTCCATAATTAGAATGATACACCCAGTTTCCTTGAACCCTGATAGTTTCACCAAGATTTATTACAGGCATATAGCCTACTATAGTTACTACATCATCTTCAGTTTCTAATATGGCAACAGTATATCCATTTGATTCATTTTTATAAATTATCTCTTCAATAGTTCCCTGTAGAGTAATCAAAACTTTGCCCTCCGAAATTAATTTATTTAATTGAAGATTTTGTTTTTATTATATCATTTGTATATTATTGGTGTATAGTGTCTCGCTATTCGATTTTCGATATTCGTCATTCATATTTTGTTTTCCATCATACGAAAAGCAAAAAACGAATGACGAATAGCTAAGTTAATTTTACATTTTCCATTTTAAATTTTAAATTTCTTTCGTTCCTTGTCTCTTATAATCTGCTAACTTTCTTAAAATATCCATCAATTGATTCATCAGAAAAACTATATCTCCTTTAGTCGCTGGTTTATTGTATTCGATATAAAAATCGTGATTACTTTCCTTAACTAAACCATATGTTTTTCTATCATATACTCTTTTTACTATTTCGCCATGCCTTATATGTTTATATGCAGTCTTTAAAGTTTGATTAATTCTCACTTTAATATTTCCTTCAAGTATTATATATACTCCAGTTTTTTCTTCTTTTATATCGTCTATAAATTTTAAGTTAAAATATCCAAATGAGCCGTCATTTTTAAATATAGGTTTTCTAACTTTTAATGGTATAAAAATATTTTCGCTGTCGAATGGAATAGGAACTGTATTAGAAATTCCTATAATTTTACCATAGTATTCTCTTGAAGCCATCAAATCAAGGGTATAGAATTTAGCTATATTTTTAAGCACAGTCTTTATACTCTTAAAGATATAATTTTCTTGTGCTTTCAAGGTTATTATCTTAGTACAATTCCCGTGCATATCAATATATATAGGCATTATAGCCATAATTTCATCTTTTAACAATTTTTCAATGTTATCCATTTTTCCCACCCCTTTCATATCAAAATTATATACCGAACATATGTTCGTGTCAAGACAAAATATTTTCTTTCAAATAGAAAAATATTTCAAATTTAATTTCTAAAGGTTGAAATAGTAAATGATAGTTTGTAAGGACTATGAAAACATTATTGACAAATAATAGAAGATGATTTATGATGGAATTAAATAAAAAACAAATAATATAAACAAAAAGTGAACGGAGTTTGTAGGAGAGGATTATTAATTGATAAAATCGAAAACCCAATTCCTGCAAACGTCAATAAAGGTTACTACTACTATTGTATTAAAATGAAATCTCCTTGGGATACACCTACAAATTTCATTTATGCTTTGCTAGATATTGATAATAAAAGGTTATTTATCTTTAAGATAGATACTTAAATCAATAAAGGAAAAAAGCTTATCGTATTAAAGAATAGACAAAAGGATACAACAAAACCATCAATCTGTATCTCATTTCAAATAGAAAAATATTTCAAGTTGAATTTTTAAAGGTTTAAATAGTAAATAGTGGTATATAAGGACTATAAAGACATTATCGACAAATAATAGAATATGGTTTGTAATGAAGTTAAGAACGAAGAGAAGAATATGGAAATACTAACTATAAGAAAATTAGCTGATGAAGACAATGGAGGATTGAGAGGGTAAAAAGTTTAGTAATAATTATATTTATTTAGATACAGGAGGTGAGATTATGGTATACCCAAGAGCACCAAATCCAAAAAGCCTATTAACTCAAATAAATGCTGCCAAGCATATTGGGTAGAGTTAATAGGCTACTTGATGCAATATACGTGAATTTCAATATTCAAATATCATATTCAATAATTTAAAAATTTTTTCAATTAATTAAAGATATCTAAAATATTAAAGGAGGAAGCTTAATGAATAAATTATTTAATAAATTTCGGATTTTATTAATGTTATTAATATTAGTATTAACTTTTGTATCAATCAATAATTCTGCTTCTGCTCAAAGTTACGAAAAAGTAAAACCTATGTCACATATATATTGGATAAATACATATAGAACACATACAGAAACAAAATGGGAACTTGCAAAAAGAAACTATTCGAGTAAGTTGATAACAGAAACCTATCATATGACTAAAAGGGTTATAGCTAAAAATGCTGCTGAAGCAAAGCGAAAAGTAGCTGCAGGAATAGATACAGAAATAGATTATAAAATAGTAAATGTTTCAATATCAGGAGACGGAGAATGGTATAAATCTAAAAGTGGTGAATATGTAACTGAATGGAAAGTTAAATTAGAAATAACAGAAAAATATATTCAATATTATGACTTGTATAAAAAATATAAATACACTTATTATATTGGAGCTTTAGTAAATGAACAAGGAACAGCTTTTGATTATGATTATCACTATGAGTTGAAGAGTAAAACACCTACTGGTGATACTATGCTAAAAAAGAATAATAAAACTGAAGCACCTTAAAATTTAAACTATTTCTTTATGTTTTTATAAAAGGGGTATGATTATGTTTGATAAAATTATGAATATGTTAAATAAAATTGTAAATATTCTTAAAAGAATATTGTTAATAATTTATGTAATAGTAATATACAAAGTAGGAGTTTATCATGTTCCGGTTCGTACAGTTTGGGGACAAAATAATATTTTTGACTTAAGATATGTACCTATATGGGAACTTGTAGATAAAAAACCAATGGGACTTAATGTAGTTAGATATGAATTATGTATTTCAAGAGCAGTCTATCAAATGGGGCTTATTACTTTAATAGCAATTGCATTATATTTTGCTTTAGGAGAAATTTCGAAACTTTTCAAAAACCAAAAATCCTAAATATAATTGATACAGAGGGACAGTTCTAGTGTGTCCAAAAGAAAACACCAGAACCGTCAGACTGTGTGAAAACAAGCGTATAATTCTTTATAATAAAATTAAATTTACAAAAATTCAGTTATTAAATTTAATAAGCATATATTATTTGAACTAGCAGCTATATTTTTGTACTATATGGCTGCTAGTTTGGCTATTATCTTATTTACTCCCAGTATATTTATTACTCTTTTGAAATTATAAGTAAAAAAGGACAGAGATATTTCTGTACTTACAGATTTTATTCCTCTTGTTAAAAGATACTAAGAATCTAAACCCCTTTTAATAGTCCCAAAGGGGTGCTCTACTATCATCTGTCTCTGTTTATATTTTTCTTTGTTTTCTTTAGTTTGTTTATCTATCTCATCAAGTAAATCTTGATGTACCCACCTTATTACTTCTCTACCCTTTTTAGCTTTCGTACATTTGTCTTTAAAAACACATTTTTTACATGCTTCAAAATTACTATATACTTTATATTTTTCTCCTTGGATTTTCCTATATCTTTTACATTCTAGAATTTGTCCTTGAGGGCAAATTATAATGTCTTTTTCTTTATCATAAATAAATTTATCTGGTAATAATCACGTTCACCTGTACCATTTGATATGACTTGCTTCGCAACATAAGGAGTAATACCATTTTTCTTACACTTTTTCAAATCTGTACCTTTATAGTAACCTTTATCCGCTAATACTTCAAGTTCCTCTACTTCTAGTATTTTCTTTGCTTTATTAGACATATTATATAACTGCCCCTGATCTGTAGGATTGTTTATAACATTAATCTATGATTATTTTATGTTTTGAATCTACTGCTGTTTGAACGTTATAACAAACTTCAATTTTATTATTATTTGACATTAATCTAGCATCAGGGTCAGTTGGTGAAATTTCACTTATATCTTCATTTCCCAGTCTTTCTTTATATTCTTCATATATTGATTTTCTAGTCTTTAATTCTTCTATTCTTTTTTGTATTTCTTCTTTAGTAGGTTTTCTGTCACAAGTTTCTCTTTCATCATTCTCTTCTAATGCTTTTATATATTCATTTATTTTTTCTTCTATATATTTTAAATTTCTATCTATTTTCTTTTTATTGTAATTCTTTCGCTTTGAGTTTTGAGCTTTGAATTTTGAGCCGTCTATCGCAACTAGTTCTTTCCCAAATAAATCCCATTCTCTACAAAGCATTGTAAAATGCTTAAAAACCTTTTTTATTGCTTCTTTATTATCTTTCCTAAAATCAGCTATTGTCTTAAAATCTGGTTTTAGATTATTTATTAACCATATTACTTCTAAGTTCCTTGAAGCTTCACTTTCAAGTCTTCTAGATGATCTAATTCTATTCATATATCCATATATATATATACAATTTAAGCAAATCCTTTGGGTTATATCCTGGTCTACCCGTTTTGGCTGGTATAGCTCTTATAAAACCTAGCTCTTTCATATCTAAATTTATCTACATAGGCATCTATGACTCTTACTGGATTATCTTCTGCTATTATTTCATCAAAGCAGATTGGTATCAAATTAAATTGATTTCTATCTTTCCCTGTTATATACCTCATAACATCATCTTTTTTTACTCTATTATACCATTTAATTTTGATTAATTATATCTTCTTTGTTAGTGGTTTTTCACACACTCTGCCGTCCCTTTATATCCCCTTTCAAATAGAAAAATATTTCAAATTTAATTCCTAAAGGTTAAAATAGTAAATAATAGTTTGTAAGGGTTATAAAAACATTATTGATAAATAATAGAAGATGATTTATGATGGAATTAAATAAAAAACAAATAATATAAACAAAAAATGAACGAAGAGAAGAATATGGAAATACTAACTATAGGAGAATTAGCTGATGAAGATCATGGGGGATTGAGAGGGTAAAAGTTTAGTTAATTATATTTATTTAGATACAGGAGGTGAGAGTATGGTATATCCAAGAGCGCCAGATAAAAAAAGCCTACTAACTCAAATAAATACAGGCAAGCATGTTCAGTAGAGTTAATAGGCTACTTATTTAAGTCTTATATTAAATCGGTGTAAATTTCAAGATTTGAATGTCAATTTTGTTCTAAACTTTTGACACTACAAATCTTGTTTAAGGAGGTAAATTTTGAAGTTTAGTTAGTATTATATACTATCAATCTAATAATAATACGATTATACGAAGAGGAATAAAAATAAAAAAAATATTCTGTTTATTTTTAACTTTCACTTTAATTTTTACTAGTATATTACCATCATTTACAGAATCCAAAAAAAATATCCCATAGAATTAATGAATTTGAAAAAGTTAAAAATATTTCATACGAGACTGTAAAAAACACTAAACCTATGAGTAAAGATGAAGTAGAAAAAATATTTTCTGATATGGAAAAAGAATACAGAAGAAAATCAAATTTTTCTTCCATAAAGCCACAAGATATTCAAAAAGCATTAGATATTAGTTCTATAATAAATGGTAAATTATAATAATACTTTAAGTAATTCATCTTTTACTGCACAAAGCACAGATTATTATGAAAAATACTTAAATGATTTACGAAAAGGTAATTTTGTAGAGTCTATACTTGATATTGATGAAGGATTAACAGAAACAGAAATTTATAGAATAGGTGTAACTCATGCCAATGCTGCAAGGGAGGCTGCAATGGCAGAGTTCCCTGATGATGAAATGTTATGTGACTCTTTTCGTCACTTTGTTTGGAATCATGTGCACATCAGATTCTAAATTAGATAAGATTAAAACTAGAACTGCTACTATTAACCATGAATGTGGTATAGTACTTTTACAACCGTTAGAAAACTATTATACAAATACTTACAATGATTATAAAGATAAGGGATATTCTGATTCTTCAGCTGCTCAAGAAGCTTTTGCTGACACAGCAGCATATATTCCTAAATTAAAATATATGACTGTTCAAGCTTGTGAAGATAATTATGATTTCTTTAAAGCTATTTTTACAGCTGCAAATATAATGGATCTACATAATAATTGTTATGGTGGAGCTTATCCTGGGGACTATCCATCTTTAGATTATAAGGAAGCGTACTATTCTTCGAAAAATAAAAAGGGAATGATTATAATCATTCCCTTATAATTATACAAAAACAGTGTTTTTAATAATGATAAGGGAGGAGTATTATGTATTTAATTTTTTTAAGTATATCAATAATTTTAGCTTTAGTAGGTATTATACAATTCTATCCTATTTACCAAGATAATATGTTTCCCTTATTTACAGATGTAACTACATTTTTACTTTTTTTGCCTTCATATTTTATATTGTTTTTTAGTATCTTATTTCAAATAATATATATTATCTTAAATAAAATAAACAAAATAAAAATTGCATGGATGTTTGGTTGTGTGATATATCTGGTTTCAGTATTAAGTATATATACTTTATTTTATAAACATTTTCAAAAACTAAACTTAATAATATTTTTTATCCCATCTATTATAGGAATTATTCATTTTATAATATCAATGTTTATTTACAAACACTCATATAAACATACTTATACTAATTTTGATTAGTAGGATAAATATATTTATGAGTGATAGTAATATCATTTATTTGGAACAAATTGTCTTTTACAATCTTTACATTGATATTTTTGGTTACCTTTTATTTTTTTTAATACATTAAACCCTGTTTATTAAATTATGAAATTTTAAGAGTCTATACTTAAATTATATAAAAAACCTGTGACACAAAGAACGGTTCTAATGTATCCAAAAGAAACAAAAGAACCGTCCTTTTGTATCATTTGATTAAGATTATGGCTTTTGCAAGCTCATTTATACTCTCGGTTAATCTATCTAATTTCCCCTCTATTCTAACCAATAGATATATGGAAACTGCTATAGGAAAACCAAGATTAGCAATTTGAGCATACAAGTCTTCCATATTACACCCCCTTGAAATGCGACTTCGTCGCTTTTAATGTAAAATTTAAAATTGAAAATGTAAAATTAAAGAAAAACACAGAGGGACTGTCCCCCTGTGTCAGCTTTTCATTATCTAAACTACATTTAACTCTTGAACATCTGTAGTAACTATTCTAGCACCAGCTATAGCAACAAGGTCTCCACCTGAAGAACTAAATACATTTTTAAGTATTATCTCATTCATTGCAGCAGATACTTGCTCCTCTGTTAAATCGTCTCTTGGATTATCGATAGAAATAGTTGTCTTTTTGTCTAACTGATTTTTAAAAATCATCTCTAATTTGCTCCTTGCCATCATCCCACCTCCTTCTTGTTAGAATAAATTAAATAGCCTAGATATTTTCTACTAATTCGATTTCGTCAATTCTCCTTATTGATACTACCGGCATCTTCTGTAAATTAGCCAAAGTTTTTGCTACTGAATAGACATCTTCATTTGTTGCTACAGTCTTAACTTTAGAATAAGTTTTAGATTTTACTATCTGCTTTCCTTTTTGATCTACTCCACCATCTAAATTAAGTTTAATTTTTGAATCTTTAGTTACTGCATTTACTGCCATCTTTTCACCTCCCTTCTACCCCTTATATAGAAAAAAGGCTAAAGATTTACTATACATTTTTTAATAATTTTTAGTTGACAAATACAGGAATTAAATGATAAAAATAGAGAAAGGAGGTATAAATAATGAATAAAATAGGTAATATAGAAAGGTTTATTCTGTTAATTTCTTTTTCAGCTTTAGTTTTAATTTATTCTGCTTTTGGACTATTTCAAGCTGATGTTAATCCTCTTTTAAAACTTTTACCATTCCTAGCAATCGGTATTTATGTATTCGTAAAAGAAATAGGCTAACAGCCAAAGCCAATAACTGTTAGCCAATATTTTTTGAAATCTACAACAAATACGCCATTAATCTTTTTATCGCAGAGGTTTTGATATTTACAGCAGTTCTATAGCTTATATTTAGTCTCTTACTTATCTCCTTTAAGGAAATATTTTGAATATAATACATAAAAACTATCTCTTTTTGTCTTTCGGTAAGCTCATCTAAAGCCCTTACCAAGTCTAACACTTCTTCATTTTTTATAACTATTTCGTCTTGTAATAAGTTTTCATCAGCAATGCAGTCCATAAGCTCTAATCTGTCATCTTTTAAGTTTATCGTCTGATTTAATGAAATATGTTCTCTATTCTTCCTACTATTATTTAAATAATGGAACTTCAGCATTGCCTTTACATACCCTAAAAAATGAACCCCTTTATCCTTATCGTAATCTCTTAAAGCTCTTAAGATTATTTCGTAGCCCTCTTGAATTAAATCCTTATACAAGTCTGTCTTGTTGAAATACCTTTTAATAGAAGATAATATTATCGGCTTTAGTTTAAATAGCAGTTTTTCTTTCGCTGTCATATTCCCATTTTTAGCAGCATCAAGCAATTTATTTATTTCACTATACATAAGCTCCCTCCAAATTAGAGGGGCGCCCCTTCTTTATTACCGGCAAGTATATAGTATCTTGATACTGCTTATTTTAAAATTTATAACTAATTCATTTTCATTAAGTGAATTGAATAAGTCCCTCATTCACTATTTGTCTTTCATAGCCCGATAAAAAAGAAAAAGAGAAAGTCGCTAAAGACTTTCTCAAATTTCTAATAAATTTAGTTTTTTTGAAAATCTATGAAAATAAAAGCAAATGCTTGAAGAATTTAGTTAAAAAAACTAGGTGAAAATTTTTTAGAAAATTCGTGGGATTAGCATGGATGCTAATCCAGCTTCCAGAGTCAGGACGACTCATTGGAAGCGTTAGGATTTTCTAAAAATTTGAACCTCTAGTTTTTTCTAAATTCTTCCGCATGAGCGTTATTTTCATAGATATTTCCCTTCATAAATCAATTTATAACTTCTTTTTTATCCTCAATATTAACCAGTATTTCATAATCTAAATTATGGTCTTTATAATCTTTTGAAATTACTTCTATTGCTTTTATTATTTTATCGTTTTCTTCTTTTAGTACAAATATAATATTTTCAAATTCATCCTTTAAAGTATCTAATAAGTATCCTACTTCATCTTCATTTTCCACAAGTACCTTAATAGTTGTATCTCTTTTATCCACATATTTACAAACATAATCAACATATAAATTCTTTATAAACATAACTACTCCATAAACGAAAAATACATATACTATTATAGTGGTTATAAGCATTATCATAATAATCACCCTCTTTTTATAGGGTATATTATTATGATATGAATTTAAACTTATAATGTTACATTTTCTCTGCTTCCTGGTTTTTCAATAGGCAATCCTTTTTTGCAAAGAGGGCAGTCTTCTTTATCATAAGTTTTTATGTCTAACTTTATTGCACTAAATACAGGTAATCCTAAATCCACATTATCCCCTCTCCTGTCTACTACACAAGCTATCCCAATAACCTCTCCACCAAATTTCTCAATTATATCTTTTACCTCTAAACTAGATTTACCAGTAGTTACAACGTCTTCTGTTATCAATATTTTATCCCCTTTATTTATCTTAAAACCTCTTCTAAGCTGCATTACACCATCTTTTCTTTCTGTAAAAATCGCTTCTTTACCTAACTGTCTGCCCATTTCATATGAAACTATTACTCCACCCATTGCAGGTCCTACAACTTTATCTATCTTAAGATCTTTCACCTTATCTACTACTACCTTCAAAACCTTTTCGGCAAAGTCCGGATATCTTAAAACTTTAGCACATTGAACATATTTATCGCTATGTTTACCTGATGATAACAAGAAATGTCCTTCTAATAATGCATCACACTCTTTCAAAATCTTAAGTATTTTTTTCTCCTCCATATATAACCCTCCCAATCTATTGAAAATGTAAAATTGAAAATTAAAAAACTAATTTTACATTTTCCATTTTCAATTTTAAATTTCCTAAATTATCCCCCTAATCTCCTCTATAGACTCAATTTTTTCTTCTTCCATAAATCGCTTAATTCCCTCAAGTATTTCTAGTCCCGCTCTTGGATTTATGAAATTTGCCGTTCCAATTTGTATACATGTAGCACCAGCCATGATAAATTCTATTGCATCTTTCCAATCTGTAATACCGCCCATTCCCATAACAGGTATTGATACATTCTTACAAACCTCATGTACCATCCTTAATGCTATAGGTTTTATTGCAGGTCCAGAAAGTCCAGCATAAATGTTTTTAAACACCGCTCTTTTCTTTCTTATATCTATAGCCATTGCCTTAAATGTATTAACAAGCGATATCCCATCTGCTCCTTCTTCTTCACATACTTTAGCTATTCTTACAATATCCTCTGCATTTGGAGAAAGTTTTACTACTAAAGGAAGTTTAGTAACTTTTCTAATCTCTCTTACAATCTTTCTTGCACTCTCTTCTTTTATTCCAAAAGCCATTCCGCCTTCTTTAACGTTCGGACATGATATGTTTAATTCAATCATATCTACATCTTCATTAGAAACTATTGAAACAGCCTCAATATATTCATCTAACGTTGCTCCTCCAATATTAACTATAGTAATTAAATCTAATTTTCTCAAAAAATCGAGTTCACTTTCGATAAATTCCCTCACTCCAGGGTTTTGAAGCCCAACGCTATTTAATATTCCTGAAGGAGTTTCCCAAATTCTTATTCCGTCATTTCCTTCCCTTTTATTTAAAGTCAATCCTTTAGTACATATTCCGCCTAACTTTTCTATATCATAAATTTCGCTATATTCCCTGCCAAAACCAAAAGTCCCTGAAGCCATTATTATGGGATTTTTGAACTCAACATCTTTAAATTTAACTTTAAGATTACACATCAAATATCACGTCCTCTCCGAAGAAAACAGGTCCGTCCTTGCAAGTTCTCTTATTCCCTGATTTAGTCTTACAAGTACACACTAAACATGCCCCAACTCCACATGCCATCCTCTTTTCGATTGAAACATATACTTTAGTATTATACACTTTCGCCATATCAACAATCTTTTTCATCATAATCTCGGGTCCACAGGTAAATATATAGTCATATTTTTTAAAATCTATTTCATCAGTTATAAAGCCATCCACATTAATGTAGATATTGTCTGCAAACTTTTTGTACTTATCCTCTAATATAGCCTCATTTCTAAAGCCCATGTATATATCAAGTAAGTCCACACCTTCATTTTGACTTAACTTTTTTGCCGCTAAATATAATGGAGCTATACCTATTCCGCCACCTACTAGCGCTATTTTGCCTTTAACCAAAGGAAATCCATTGCCATAAGGCCCTTCTAATCTTATTTCATCTGATGGCTTAAGCGAACTCAAAATACTAGTCCCTTGTCCCTGTACTCTATATAGAAACTCGATATAATCCTTACCTATATCATGAATACTTAAAGGTCTTGAAAGCAAAGGAAATTTATCCCACGCTCTTACCATGTAGAATTGGCCCATTTCTCCTTCAAATCTTCCTTCCACTCTTAAAACGAATATGTCCTTGAGTATACGCTTATTCGAAATTACTCTTGCCACCTTAAAATATCCTCCTTCATTTTTATAACCTGCTTTCTTGCAAGTTCATTAAACTTTAGTCCTTCATCAACACCTTTATGCGCTTTAATTATTCCTCTTGATGAATTTACTACTCCACACATCTTTTCTTTAAAAATCTCCTTTAAGTCTTCTCCTGTACCGCCCTGTGCACCATAACCAGGTATTAGGAAAAACATATTACCGCACATATTTTTTATCTCTAGAAATTCTTTAGGAAAAGTAAGTCCTACAACTCCACCTATCAAACTAAAACCGCTCTTTCCAATAAAACTTTCTCCCCATTTCTGCACATTTTCAGCTACCTTCAAGTAGAGAGGCTTATTATCTACCTCTAACTCCTGAAAGTCCTTCGAACTTTTATTAGAAGTCCTTATCAGCACAAAAATCCCTTTTTCGCCTGTATTAAGGTACTTAAAGTACGGACTTATCGCATCTAGTCCCATATATGGATTTACTGTAATGAAATCAGCTTCAAAATCACCTTCAAAATGTGCTTTTGCATACATTTCAGCAGTAGATAATATATCTCCCCTCTTAATATCCGCTATTACTACTTTCCCCTTTTCCCTTATATATTTAAGTGTTCTACTATATGCCTTTAGCCCTTCTATCCCAAAAGCCTCATAGCATGCAATCTGTACCTTATAACATGCCACTAAATCATAGGTAGCATCTATTATCTTTCTATTAAATTCAAAAATTTTTTCTTCAAGCGTTTTAGTACTGTTTATTAAATATTCAGGTAAATATTCAAACCTAGTATCTAATCCAACACAAACCGGCCCATTTTTCAAAACCTCTTCATATAACTTATCTATTATCATACTTAACGCTCCCTTTCTTAAAAGTCATCTTCACCTTTCCTAAAACTTTTTCCCCATTAAATGGATTATTCTTACCCTTAGATATAAAGTCATTAGTATCTATTTGATATTCTTCGTCTAAATCTACTAATACTAAATTTGCCTCATAACCTTCCTCTATAAGTCCACAATTCAAGTTTAATATTCTAGCAGGATTATAAGACATAAGCTCGGATAATTTGTTTAATGAAATACCATTTTCATAAAACACCTTATATACCATAGAAAATGCCACTTCTATTAAAGAAATTCCAGGAGCTCCATTTCGTTTATCTTCCAGGCTATGAGGTGCATGGTCTGTAGCAATGACATCAATATACCCCTGTTTTATGCCTTCTATTAAGCTCTCTACATCTTCTTTTTTCCTAAAGCTAGGATTTACCCTATAATCTAATTCGTATCCAAATATATGATGTGGGGTTACTTCACAGGTGAATTTAATATTTGCATCTTTGAATTCTTTAATTAAATCTAATGTCTTTTTAAGACTTATATGACATATATGAAGATTTCCGCCTACTTCTTTTAAAAGATTTAAATCTCTTTTTACAATCTCAAATTCTGGCTGACAATGAGTTAGTACTCTAAATTTTAACTTACTTGAAAGTATTAAAGCCTTTTTCATTATTTCTTCACTAAAAATGGTTTTTCCATCATCCGAAAACAGTTTTGTATATTTTAGCATCTCTTCAAAGTCAACTAATTCTTTTCTTTCTAAATTTTTAGTTAATGCAGAAATCTGGATAATATCACATAAATTTAATTTTCTGCTCTTATCGAGTATATACTGCAAGACTAAAGTACTATCACAAACAGGCTTTGTATTTGCCATAGTACAAAGTGTAGTATATCCACCCTTTAATGCTGCTTTCTGTCCGCTTTCTAAATCTTCTTTATATAGATAACCTGGATCTCTTAAATGACAGTGCATATCTACAAACGAGGGTAAAAGTACAAAACCTTTACCCTCTATTATTTCAGTATCTTTCTGTAAACTTATATCTTCATCTGCCTTAAATACTCTTTTAATAAACCCATCCTCTATTAATACCGAACCATGTAAAACTTTTTTCGCATCAACTATCTTTACATTGTTGATAAGGATATTCATTTTTATCACCTACAGAGAAGTTTTCGCATCACAATACTCACACTTGTATTCCTTTGTATTTTCGTCTACCAAAGTAAACTCAACATCTTCAATTTTTTCAATAGTTGTTACACATCTAGGATTTTTACATTTCAGTATTCCCTTTACTGTCTTCGGTAAACTCAATTTTATTTTCTCTTTTATCTTCTCATTTTCTATTATGTTTATTGTTATATTTGGATCTATTAATCCTAAAACTGTTAAATCTAAATCTATTTCATTTTCTATCTTTATTAAATCCTTCTTCCCAAGTTTATTAGAGTGTACGTTTTTAATTAAAGCTACTGTATAATCTGCTTTGTGAAGTCCTAATTCTTTAAATATCTTATATCCACATCCGGCCTTTATATGATCTATCACTATACCTTTTTTTATCGCATCTATATTAAGCATTAATCTCAACCCCCAATAATTTTATAAGTAGCGCCATTCTCACAAACATTCCAAACTTAGCCTGTTTAAAATATACGGCTCTCTTATCATTATCTACTTCCATAGCTATTTCGTTCACTCTTGGAAGTGGATGCATTATTATCATGTCTTCTTTAGCATTCTTTAATTTTTCTATTGTAAGAATGTAGCTATCCTTTAGTCTTAAATATTCTTCTTCACTAATAAATCTCTCACGCTGAACTCTAGTCATATACAGTATGTCTAATTTGTCTATCACTTCTTCTAGATTAGAAGTTTCATAATACTCATGTCCTTTTAATTCGTCCTTAATATATTGGGGAATTTGTAATTCAGGTGGGGATATGAATATAAACTTTATATTTTCATATCTAGATAATGCTTTTACAAGAGAATGAACTGTCCTACCGAATTTTAAGTCGCCACAAAGTCCTATTGTGTGATTAGAAATGCTTTTTTTAAGATGTTTAATAGTGAGAAGATCAGTAAGAGTTTGAGTTGGATGCTGATGTCCTCCATCACCTGCATTTATAACTGGAATGTTTGAATATTTTGAAGCAAGTTTTGGAGCACCTTCTTTAGGATGCCTCATTACGGCTATATCTGCATAACAACCAATAGTTCTAATAGTATCTGCAATACTTTCTCCCTTTGCTACTGAAGTTGATTTTGCTTCTGAAAAGCCGATAACACTTCCACCTAATCTCAACATCGCTGCTTCAAAACTGAATTTAGTTCTTGTAGAAGGTTCATAGAAAAGTGTTGCCAATAATTTTCCTCTACAAACGTCTGAATAAGCCTCTGGCTTTTTAATTATGTCTTCTGCTAGAGTAAATATTTCATCTAGCTCTTCAATAGTAAAATCATTTGGTTCAATTAAGTGTCTTCCTTTAAGCATTTTATCTCCTCCTTTTTAGCCTCACAGGACTATATTAAAGGCAAAATAAAAACCTTCCCCATCGAGACGAGGAAGGCTATAAGCACATTTATAATCAGATAGACATGACTAGCTAAGTCATGCTATATATACACAAACTCCAATATTTCATACCTTCCTAGCCTCTCTGGACTAGGTTAAAGATATTTTGTCTTTTAGATATTTTACTATGAACAATGATATATGTCAAGAATATTTTAATATATTATTCACCTAAACCTTCTTTTCTTAAAATTAAAGCCTTATCTGTTTTCTCCCATGGAAGGTCTATATCTGTTCTTCCAAAATGTCCGTATGCAGCTACCTGTCTGTAAATTGGTCTTCTTAAGTCTAAATCTCTTATGATAGCTGCAGGTCTTAAGTCAAAGTGTTTCTTAACTAATTCTTCAATTTTGCTCTCTTCTATCTTTCCTGTTCCAAATGTATCTACAAATATTGAAACTGGATGAGCAACTCCTATAGCGTATGCAAGTTGAACTTCACATTTATCTGCTAATCCAGCAGCAACTATATTTTTCGCAACATATCTTGCAGCATATGCAGCTGATCTGTCAACTTTAGTAGGATCTTTTCCTGAAAATGCTCCACCACCATGACGAGCATATCCACCATAAGTATCAACAATAATCTTTCTTCCTGTTAAACCAGCATCCCCTTGAGGTCCACCTATTACAAATCTGCCAGTTGGGTTGATGTAATATTTAGTTTCACTATCTAAGTATTCACTTGGTATAACTTTTGTTATTACATGCTCTATCAAATCTCTCTCGATAGTCTTTAAATCTACATCTGGACTATGTTGAGTAGATATAACTATTGTATCTATTCTTACAGGTTTATCGTCATGATATTCAACTGTAACTTGAGTTTTACCATCTGGTCTTAAGTAGTCTAAAGTACCATTCTTTCTAACTTCTGCTAATCTTCTTGCTAATTTGTGTGCTAATGATATTGGAAGTGGCATAAGTTCTGGTGTTTCATTACAAGCAAAACCAAACATTATACCTTGGTCTCCAGCACCAATTAAGTCAAGTTCATCTTTTGCTTCTTCTCTGTGTTCTAATGCTTCATTTACTCCCATAGCAATATCAGGAGATTGTTCATCAATAGAAGTTAAAACTGCACAAGTATCGCAGTCAAAACCGTATTTAGCTCTAGTGTAACCAATATCTTCTATAGTTTTTCTTACGATTTTTGGTATGTCTACATAGCATTTAGTTGTAATCTCTCCTGATACTAAAACTAATCCAGTAGTAACTGACGTTTCACATGCTACCCTAGCTTCTGGGTCGCATTCTAATATAGCGTCAAGTACTGCATCTGAAATTTGGTCGCAGATTTTATCAGGATGTCCTTCAGTAACTGATTCTGAAGTAAATAACCATTTTCTCATCTTCATACCTCCCATGCTAAATGAATTTTAAATTTTAAATTTTAAATTCTAAATTTTAAATATTAAATTCAACATATAAGTATAAACAGAATTCACATGGTTATTATTAGCAATTATTGATTTTTTATGTTGATTTATTAACTAACAATTGCAATAGTTATTAGGCTTCTGACTAATTTTAAATTTTCCTTTACTATTCCCTTTTTTTCTAAAAAAAATCCCCTTCCAAAAGGAAGAGGTAATTTTCTGAGATAACCTCATCTTTCAGAATCTACATTCTGTGGGACTTAGCACCGTGTAACTTTAGTTACCGGTTGCCGGGTTTCACAGGGCCCATTCCCTCCACCACTCTTGATAAGGTATCAAGATTTTTATTAAATTGTTCTCGAAATATAATATCACAGCTTATAAACCAAGTCAACAGTTTTTTTATTCAAAACTTGATTTTATCTACATCAACCCAACAACTTGATTGCTTAAAATAAAAACTATTAATCCAGCTGTAAATACACCTACCACGATTGCTGGAAAAGAATATTTGAAATCTATATTAAATAAAGTCGCTGCTAAACATCCAGTCCAAGCACCAGTAGACGGTAATGGTATTGCTACTAAAAGAAATAACCCTAGAGCACTATATTTTTCAACTTTTTTACTTCTTTTTAAAGTTCTTTGCTTAATCCATTCTACAATTTTGCCGAACATCTTTGTCTTTCCAAAATAATCAAATAAAGGTTTTAACAACTTAAGTAAAAAAGGTACAGGTATTAAATTGCCTATAATACTTAATATTGTACTATATAAAGGTGTAAATCCCATTGCTATTCCAAGTGGTATAGCTCCTCTTAATTCAAAAATAGGTGAAGCAGCAACAAGCATTACAATAAGTTCATCTTTTAAAACTTTTAAAGTTTGCATTAACATACAAATCACTCCATTCTATGTCCGTTATTCTTTTTTAGCATATCAACTATAAACTAATTCTACATCTTATCTAATACCTAGCACCTAATCAAGACGTCCTGTCTTGTAAGATGCTGGCTTAATCTCCTGTTTGGTCTGCAATTTGAACTATATAAGTTATATTATATAATATAAAAAATAAAAGAAAAATATTTTTCTGCAACTCTATATTAGTTATTTGTTTTTAGTAATGATAAGAAATTTGAAGTAATAACAAGAATTAATTAGAATTTACGATATAATTTCAATTAATCGGTTGTTAACAGTATTGCAAGTTAACTCAATATGCTTTAAAATAACATTCGTGATAAGTCAACGGGGTGTGGCGCAGTTTGGTAGCGCACGTGGTTTGGGACCATGGGGCCGGGGGTTCGAGTCCCTCCACCCCGACCAGAAAAAAACAGCTGAGAATATTCTCAGCTGTTTTTTATTTTTTGTAATCCTTTTGTAATCTAAACTTCAACTAAATAGTATATAATAAATATTGCAAACAAATGTATTTAATACAAACATTATACACAAGAAAAAGGAAGGCTGATCACATGAGAAGAATAGTAGGAGCAATAAGAAAAGCAGTAGAAGAATTTAACCTTATAGAAGATGGCGATAGAATTGCCGTTGGAGTTTCAGGTGGAAAAGACAGTTTAACTCTATTATATGGATTAAAAATATTCCAGAGATTTAGCCCAGTAAAATATGAATTAGAAGCAATCACTTTAACTTTAGGTTTTGAAGGTTTTGATTTATCCGAAGTAAAAAAATTCGTAGAAGAAATTAACGTTCCATATACTATAAAAGAAACTCAAATAGGTAAAATTATTTTCGATATTAGAAAAGAAAAAAATCCTTGTTCGCTTTGCGCAAGAATGAGAAGAGGAGCTCTGCACGATCTTATGAAAGAAAAAGGTTTAAATAAACTTGCTCTAGGACATCATGCAGACGATGCCATCGAAACATTATTCTTAAGCATGTTTTATGAAGGAAGAATAAATACTTTTTCACCTAAAACATATATGTCCAGAAAAGATATTACAGTAATTAGGCCTCTTATTTATGTTACAGAGCATCAAATAAAAGGAGCTGTCAAAAGACATAACCTACCTACTGTAGAAAGTCCTTGCCCTGCAAATAGAAATACTAAAAGAGAATATATAAAACAGCTTATGAAAAATGTATATAAAGATATTCCTAAAGCAAGAGATAGGCTTATTACAGCTATCAAAAATAAAGAACAGTTAAATTTATGGTTTTAATAACCAATTACTAAATCCAAAGGGTGATAACTATGAATAGACTTTTCAAAAAAGTAGTTTCATATATAGCTAGTGGAGTAATCATATTTTCAAGCTTATCTATGAGTTTTGCAGACAAGCCAATATTGCTCCATGAAAGAAAAACTGTAGAAAATATTTCAAGTGGCGTCATACATGAACACATTCAAAAATTTACCTCTGACGGCTGGTGGAATATAAATGTTTTAAGAGTAAATTTAAAAGATAAATACACTAGCTTAGATGTTCTTTTTAATAAAGAAGGAATTTCTAAAAGAGAAACTCTATCTAACATGATAAAAAATTCCCAAGCTATTGCTGGTATCAATGGCGATTTTTTCTCAACAGCTAAAGACTCTTTCCCTCTAGGGGTTGTCATATCAAATGGAGAAATGGTTTCATCTCCACCATATCATTGGAATAGACTACCTGTATTTGCGATAGATAAAAATAATTATCCTTTTATATCCTTCTGGAAATGGCAAATTAAAGCAGTTCCAGAAGATGGACAACCTGTTATTCTCTCCGCAATAAACAAATCGAGTGACAAATATGAAGAAGTCATTTTATACGATAAAAACTGGAGTTTAAAAAGTATAGGAAATACTTATTTCGACGATATGATAGAAATAGTTGTTGAAGAAAATACAGTTAAAGAAGTAAGAATTAATCAACCTCCTATAGACATGCCAGAAAATGGATACATACTAACTGGACGTGGAAGAGTTAGAGACATACTCCTTAATAATTTTAAAGTAGGTAAAAAAGTAAAACTTGAAATAAATACTATCCCAAACTACGAAAACATAAAAACAGCTATAGGAAGTGGAACCTTTATTGTTAAAGATGGAAATATTGCAGATTTCACATTAAACATAAAAGGTAA
This sequence comes from Caloranaerobacter longqiensis, assembly GCF_050286925.1. NCBI lineage: Bacteria > Bacillati > Bacillota > Tissierellia > Tissierellales > Thermohalobacteraceae > Caloranaerobacter > Caloranaerobacter longqiensis. The sequence continues at coordinate 310,029 of NZ_JBFWFX010000001.1, read as the reverse complement.
ACATCCAAGAACAGCATTAGGAATTAATAAAGACAAAGATGAACTCATTCTTGTAACGATTGATGGTAGAGATACTTCATATAAAGGTGTAGACTTAAATACTTTAGCTGAGATCATGATAGATTTAGGAGCATATGAAGCAGTTAACCTAGACGGCGGTGGCTCTACTACAATGGTATTAAAACCACAATACGAAGAAAATCCTATCGTTGTAAATCGTCCATCAGATGGCAAAGAAAGAAAGATATCAAATGGAATAGGTATATTTAATAATGCTCCAAAGAGAAGTTTAAGCTATATAAAAATATATACTGACGATACAAACATATTTGTTAATACATCTAGAAAATTCTATGTAAGAGGATTTGATAAATACCACAATCCTGTTGATATAGATATTAATAGAGTAAAATTTAATATTTCAGGTATAAAAGGTAAATTTAATAAAAACACCTTAATTCCTAAAGAGTCAGGAAAAGGCAAAGTAATAGCTAAATATAAAAATAAAAAAGCTGAAATTGAAATTAATGTTTTAGATGAAGTAAAGGAATTGCAATTCAATTTTGACAAGTTCCATATAGATGTAAATAGTCAAAAAGATTTAACCGAAATATACGGAAAAAACGATGAAGGTTATACAGCAAAAATAAACCCAAAAGACATTACTTGGACAATATATGGTAATATTGGCAAAGTCGTAGATGGAATATTTTATAGCTCTAAAAAACCAGCTTCTGGCGCTATTACTGCTAAAATCATGAATGCTACCCAAAATATCGAAGTTTCAGTAGGTTACAATGAAATTTTATTAGAGGACTTTGAAAATTTGGATAACTTAAATTTCATAAGCTATCCTCAAGAAGTTAAAGGAAGTATTGAATTAGACAATGAAGATGTATTGAGCAAATTTTCTCTTAAGTTAAATTATGACTTCACAAATTCTGAAAAAACTACAGCAGCATATATAATTCTGGGAGAAAATGGCATTAAATTGGAAAATAAACCTACTAAACTTGGATTATGGTTATACGGTAATGAAAGTAATCATTGGTTTAGAGGTAAGATAATAGACAATAGTGGAAAATCTTATTATATTGATTTTGCAAAAAATATTGATTGGAAAGGCTGGAAGTGGATTACAGCAGATATTCCAAATAACGTTACTTATCCTATAACTTTAGATAGGATTTATATTGTTGAAACTAGTCCTTTTAATAAAGATGAAGGATACATCCTAATAGATGGACTAAAAGCTCTATATTCTACCCCATATAAGACTATGACTCTACCTGCTGAAACACATATAAAAGATAAACTTCAAAAAAGTGAAGAAGTAAGTGAAAATGGCTTTAGTTTCGTAGTTACAAGGGGTATTGATAAAGCAGATACTTTAATTAAACGTCTTATAGCTGGCAAAATAGATGAAAAGATAAATGAAAATCAATTGGGAATAATACTAGGTAAAATGAATAATATCTTCATAGACAAAATAAAAGTACCTTTTGCTGAAGCATCTAATGGATATTCATGCTTTGTAAATAATAATACATTATTTATACAACTTGATGATACTAAAAACGGTCTAAGAACATCAGATGTAAACCAATGGATTTGGTTAAAAGAAATACTAAATAAATCTAATGAAAAGAATATAATTATTTCTTTACCAAAACCTGTATTTGGAGAGTCTGGATTTATTGACAAATTAGAAGCAGAATTATTTCATGAAATATTAACTGAGTATAGGAGTTTAGGTAAAAATATTTTTGTAATCCAAGGAAGTAATAAAACAGATGTAATCCTGAAAGATGGAATACGCTATATTGAAGTAGAAGATATTAATCTAGAAGAAGATATAAACAACTTTTTTAATATTAAATATGTTAGATTTGTGATAAATGGAGATAAAATAGCTTATGAAATATTGCCATTATTTCAAAAAAATTAGAGGGACTTTATAGTCCCTTTTATTTTTTAGAACGTATATTTATAATTGTTCGCTTTATCCAATTTGATTCTTCTTTATCAAGTGCTTTTTTTGTCTGATTTTGTTTCTCATCTGCCTGATAGACTTTCATTGCATAATCTTCTTTTCCATCAACTCTGTCATAAACATCAGGATTTTCGACATCAACTCTTAAATTCAACATAATCACAACAACAAATATCGTCAATATAATTACAAATATAGAATAATAAAATTTCTTTTTATTCAGATGAATCACCCCTTTTCTTCCTTTGTAATATTATATACACCTGAACTGACTTTATACATTTATTGACATAAATCTATTTTTGTTTGGTATATTTCTTTGAATAAAAGGGGTGATATTAGTCTGCTAGTTATTCTATTTCTGCTTTAAGACTTCTAAAAGTTTAACTATTATTTTTGCTGCACCACTTCTAGTCAGTGGTTCTTTTGGTTTAAATGTTCCATCTTCTTTACCTGATATAATACCATATTTTCCTGCTATCTTTATTGCTGATATAAACTGCGGATTAGCTTCAGATAAATCACTATATTCCAATTCTATAGCTGCATCATCTTCTCCTAATATCTTTGCTATCATCCAAGCTGCTTCTTCTCTAGTAACATACCTATCAGGCTTAAAAGTATTATCTTCAAAACCATTTAGATAGCCAGCTTTAGATACGGCTTTTACATAATCTACTGCCCAGTCCTTAATCTTGTCTTTATCCTCATAGTTAAGCTGATAATCTTCACCTTTAAGTTTGAGTGCTCTTGATATTAAAATAGCCATTTCCTGTCTAGTAATACTCCTATCTGGATAATATCTCTTATTACTATCTCCATTTACTATACCCATTTCATAGAGCTTAAGAATATAATCTTTTGCCCAACTATTCGATATATCTCTGATTGGATATTCTTCTTTTTCACCAACTTTTACTATCCAATTACCAACAACCCAACCTTGTAGATTTCCATCTTTTTGCTTGACTTTATACCAAAAATATCCCTCTTTTAAAACTGGTCCTTCTAATACATCTAAAATTGTACCATTTTTTATTCTTCCAATCTCTACTCCATTAGGTTCTTTTCTAATTCTTAAATAAGTTTTAACATCAGCTTTTACTATATCTCCTTTTTTATACATCTCAATATCACCGTAATGAAACGGCTGTGGAGTATCATAATGCTTATTTTTATCTGGAAGCCCATTCTTAGGAAGCAACTTAGGGTCTATAGGTGTTATTTTCTGACCGTATTCCTTTTCTGCTACCGAATATATCAATTGTTGATACGTATATTTTTTAGTCCATGTTGGATATTTATAAGGAACCATATTAGGATTGTTACTTTTACTCCAACCATTATATGCCCATAGAACAAAATACCAATTTTCTAATATATTGGGGTTCATATCTCCTATTCTCGGCAATTTTTTTAATGCCATGTCCCACTTCATTAACAGAACTTCTGCACCAGCTTCTATATTATAATCAATATCATACTTAAGTCTGTTTGTGTCAAACCATCCATATTTATTATAAACTTGCATAAGTCCAATACTGCCGCTTCGGCCTGTATAAACTGTTCCGTTAGGATTATACTGCTGAAAGACACTTTCTACTCTCGCTATTGATTTTAGTATAACAGTTGGAATCCCTCTTTTTTTAGCTACTTCTTCTATCTTTTTTTCTAATACTTCTCTTGGTGGATTTATTCTAACATCTTGAGCATACCCATAATCAACAAGGAACGTGAATAAAAATAAGATGCTCAGGACTAATCCAAAAATCTTCTTATGCATCTAATTTTCCTCCCATACTAAATGAATTTTAAATTCTAAATGTTAAATGCTAAATCCTTTTACATTTCTCTATTGGAGTACCTAGTATATATTTTATCCAAAAACTATATATGACAAAAGTCCCAAAAAAGATATACATGATTATATTTGACCAATATTTTTCACTTTAAACATTTTAATTAATAGTCATTCGCTATTCGTTATTAATTTTTTAGAATGATTAGAAAATCTTATTATGTTTCCAAACAAAATCAAAAGAGGTAGATTGAAATTTCACCTACCTCCTGCTCGATTCATTTAAATATCTTTATCTTTGATTATAATTTAATTTTTTAACTCCCAAAATATATATTTGCAAATTTCGTAAAAAAAGTTCAAATGTAACATCCTTACCGAAAATCAAATAATTATAAAGTATGTCCTTTCCTATTTCTTCTACTGCTTCTTTAAAATCTTGATCTGTTATTTTAACACTTTCCCCCCATTTTTGTTCTAAACTTTTTTCTACTAACATCTTCAACCTCTCCATAATATTAACCTCCATCCCATTATAATAATATATGTATATATTATATCATTATATTCCCCTTTTTGCATCTCTATATTTTTTAATATGCTAACTGTGCTAGGATTAATCTAGAGGTGATAAAATGAAATTTGCAGATAGATTAAAATTGTTAAGAGAAGAGAAAAATTTACGACAAGCCGATCTAGCAAAGATACTTAATATAAGTAGACAATCTGTAAGTAACTATGAAAATGGTGTTAGATTTCCTAATGATGAATTACTTCTTCGACGTATAGCTGAATTTTTTGATGTATCTATTGATTACTTACTTGGAGTTACTAATATCAGAAATTACTATTATGAAAATCACATAGATAATATCGAAGCGAAAGAAAATGGTTCTGACTATCAAATTGACAAAAAAACTGCCTTAAATAATCTATTTTATGAAGTAGATGACCTCCCATGTGATATGATAGAAAAAATTACAACAATCGTAAAAACAATAAAGACATTGATTAAATAAATAATTCTAAAAAAATAAGCCGAGTGTTAACTCGGCTTTATTGGATAGAATTGTTTATCCTATTTAATATTTCTTCTTTAATAGCCTTAAGTTTATTTTCTGCTTCTATTCTATCTTTTCCATTAGCTGAAAAATATATTTTTAACTTTGGCTCTGTACCAGAAGGTCTTAATGCATACCATGATTCATCATCAAAAATAAACTTCAAAACATTTGATTTTGGCAGTAATATATCTTCACTGCTATCTTTACTATAATTAAAACTTTTAGATACTTTATAATCATTAAATATTTTTAAGTTAAGATTGCCTATTTTTGTTGGATAACTATTTCTAAAGCTCTCCATTACCTCATCTATCTTCTTCTTTCCTTCAATACCTTCTAATTTAATAGAATGTAAATCTTCTATATAGTATCCATATCTTTCATATAAATTAATTAAAGCTTCGTAAAGTGTCATCCCTTTACTCTTATAGTATGCTGCCATCTCACAAATAAGCATAGAAGCTATAACTGCATCTTTATCTCTTACAAAAGAGCCAGTCAAATATCCAAAACTCTCTTCATAACCAAATATGAAATTCTTATCTCCACTTTCTTCAAATTCCTTAATCTTTTCACCTATAAATTTAAATCCTGTCAAAGTATCTATAGTTTCTACGCCATAATGTTTAGCTATCACCCTGCCTAATTCACTTGTTACTATAGTCTTGACCATTACACTATTTTTAGGTAAAATTCCCTTTTCTGTCATTGAATTTAGAATATAATCTAAAAGCAATGCACCAGTTTGATTTCCACTTAATACCTTATATTCTCCTTCTTTATTTTTAACAACAACTCCAACTCTATCGCAATCTGGATCTGTTCCTAATATAATATCAGAGTCTACCTTTTCCCCTAATTCAATAGCCAACTTAAATGCATTTGGATCCTCTGGATTCGGATACTCTACAGTCGAAAAATTAGGGTCTGGATGCTCTTGACTTTCAACAACAAATACATTTATGTATCCTAATTCTTTTAGCACTCTTCTTACTGGCATATTCCCAGTACCATGTAATGGAGTATAAACTATTCTTATATTTTTATCGATATCATCTCTAACACTTAAATCTTTAACTTTATTTATGTACTCTTTATCAATTTCTTCTCCAATAATATTTAGTAGTCCATTATTCAATGCCTCTTCTTTACTTATAATCTTTATCATTGAAAATTCAGTAACTTCATTAACTTTCTCTATTATCTTATCGGCTAAACTCGGTACCACCTGTCCTCCATCTTCCCAATAAACCTTATATCCATTATACTCTGGTGGGTTGTGACTAGCTGTAATAACAATTCCAGCAGAAGCTTTTAGATATCTAACTGCAAAAGATAATTCAGGTGTCGGTCTTAAATCTTCAAATAAATATGCTTTAATGCCATTTGCGGCTAATACTAGTGCAGCCGTTTGAGCAAATTCTCTTGACTTATGTCTTGAGTCATGAGCTATTACTACTCCTCTTTTTACATAATCACTTCCATTTTCAATAATAAAATTAGCTAGTCCTTGAGTAGCCTTAGATACAGTGTACTTATTTATTCTATTAGTACCTGCACCAATTTTCCCTCTAAGTCCTCCAGTACCAAATTCTAAATCTTTATAAAATCTGTCTTCTATTTCTTCTACATTATCCTTAATTGATAGTAATTCATCTTTTGTTTCTTTATCAAAGTGTTCACTATTTAACCAAAACTCATACTTCCCCATAAAATCCATCTTCATCACCCCATGTTTTTTATATTAAAAAAACTTAAACTGTATCTACGGTTTCCCTATCCTTTTCCGTATTATTATAGACTAACTCATTCACCCAGTCAATTCCTTCCTGAGCATATTTTAAATCTAAATATTTAAAGTCAGGTTCAAAAATTATAGGAATATCACCATCCCAAGCATGAATGAGTTCTATAGTTTTTTCTATATCTATCCAGCCATCGTTTGGATTTTGACTAGGATGAACTGGTATATGACCATATTTAGAAACATCACTAAATCCTCTAGTATTCCACAGATGTACAAGTCTAATATAAGGCAGCATTTTTTCTAACTCTTTAAAATAGTCCATATTATTTATTTGACAAGATAGATATAAATGACCGACATCTAAACATATTCCTAAGTTATCATAGTCTTTTATAATATCTACCCAATCTTCTATCTTATAAAATAAATCATTATAACCTACATATTCTAAAAAGATTGGAAAATCATATTCTCTGCTTAATTCACTAAGTCTTAAAGCACTTTCCTGTGCTAATCTTTTTATACTATCTGGACTTCCAACATTACTAGTTACAAAATGGATTACAATTTCGCTCGTTGGAAGACTTTTTGCCATAGATAAATTTGTCTTTAGTATCTCAAAGGTAGCGTCCCTTAATCTTTTATTATCACTTACATAGTAAGTGGTAGTAGGGTCTGACTGATGAAATACAGGAGCATGATAAGTTACCTTTAAAGGAAACTTTCTAGAAAACTTCAAAAGTGCAGTTATCTCTTTAGCTCCTGAAAATTTATGACACAATTGGACCCTCTTAAAGTTATGTTTAGCAATATAATCTACACCTACATTATGAATAGAAATTCCTATTTGCGGATTCATGGATTTCCTCCTCACAAATTTCTACATATTCTATTGTACTACATTTATAGTTGATTAAGGGACAAAAAGTTCATTATATTAAATAATTTTTTATAATTCACAAAAAATTATATGCCTTGTTAAATTTAAGAACAGGACAGGGGTTTGCCCCTGCCCTTTATATTCTTCCTAATACATCAAGTAATCTATAAATTATTACAGCTGCCTGAACCCTCGTTGCCGTTTCTTTCGGAGCAAACCTATTTTCACCTACTCCATTTACTAGCCCCTTGCTTGCTGCTATTCTTACCGCTTCTTTTGCCCAATCTGAGATATCATTTTCATCTTTAAATACTACACCGTTTACAGTATAATCTCCTTCAGGGTCAATGAGTTTCAATGCCCTTCCTATCATTACAGCCATTGCTTCTCTTGTTATTTCTCCATTAGGATCAAATATTCCATTATATCCTTCTACTATTCCCAAACTTGCAGCTATTTTTACAGGTTTCTCATACCATGTTCCGTCTAATACATCTTTAAAGTTTACCTTATTTTCACCATATTTTAAGTTTAGTGCATTTACTAATAGTTTAGCAAATTGAGCCCTTGTTACATTATCATTTGGTGCAAAATTTTTATCGTCTACTCCATCTATAACATGTCTTGCTGCTAATATCTCTATTGCTTCCTTAGCCCACGGCATATCTACATCTTCAAATACTTTATTGTATTCCATAACTACATATTTACTGAAGTGTTCTGCTGTAAATACTATTGTTCCATCTCCTATAACTTTGCCGCCAACAAACTCCAACTTATTAGTTTCTTCATTGTAATAATAAACTCCAACTTTCTTCGGATTTGATACTTTATCAGAATCATACTTAATAACCACATTAATTGGTTTATTAAATTGAACTTTTGACACTTCAGCTTCCTTCTGTAAACTTAAATCAAAGTCATATACCAGTGAAGCTGGATTAAATTCGCCTGATAAATTCGAAGAAAGTATCTTTTCTGCTTCTTCTCCCTTTATTTTCTTTGTCTTAAAGACTATCTTCGCTCCTTCCTCTACTTTTATAGAGCCTACTCCTATTTCAATTATCACATCACCAGTATTTATCGCCAATTTTTTACCTTTTTCTGAAGCTTTAGAAACTAATTCTGCATCCATATTTACTACTACCTCTCCTACATCTCCATCTACTGCTGCATCTATCTCTACTTTATCACTATTTTCTTTTTCTAATTGTTCTTTAACTTTATTATTATCTATTTCTACTGTAGCTATTACATTGCCTTCTTTATCTTTAGTTATTGTCACTTTACCATACTCTGTTTTCTGTACGTCTCCCTGTTCTTCATCTTTATCATCATCTTCATCATCATTATCATTGTTTATTATTACTGCATTCGTTTCTATCATGTCATCATAGAATCTAACCCTTATTCTAGGCCCTGAAGCACCTATAGAAGCAATACCTGTAACTTCTACCCAGTCTCCTACTTTAAATCTTCCCATATCTGCACCTATATATCCATCTACATGAATGTAGGCATCACCACTGCCGTCATTTATTTTAAAGTAACTATCTTCTTCACTATGTTCAGTTACTCTACCTTTTGTCCTAACTAACATACCAGTATATTGTGGCAACATAGCTTCTTTAGTAGAAAGCACAATCGGTTCTATTTTTTCAGCAGGTCCTACATAAAGAACTTCATAATTAAAGTTATCGAATGCTAATTCAAGCTCTCCTTCAAAGTAATGAACTACACCTGTTGCAATAACTTCAGTTCCTATTGGTAAATCCTTACCTTGACTACCATATAAACATATTCCTGATGTTCCATCTTGGATATATACTACATCAAAGAAATTACCTGTAGGAACTGTAACTATTCCTTTAACTGTTACAATATCTCCTTCTTTAGCATTTTCTCTTACCTCTTTAATAGTTTTGATCCTATCATATCCAGCTAACCAATCTATAAGTCTTAATGTTAATGCAGTATTACTTACATCGTTAACTATTTCATAATCTGAATAGAAATGTCTACCTGCTGCAACTATCTTACCTTCTCCTACATATTCCTTAGCTATTATTGGTATAGATTCTCCGTTCAATTCTCCTTCTACATTATAAACATAAGCATTTTCCCCAGGATTAGCATTATATGATGTCGCATTACCTCCAAGTAATATTTCAAGTCCTGTTTTAGGATTGTTAACTAATGCACTATTTTCTGCATTAACAAGTGAACATCCACTAAATATCCTAATAGCTTCCATATTTTCATTTAGTCCACTTTCAGTTTTAGGCAAGTTATATGCATATACAGACCATACCATACCACCGCTGTATTTATCAGAATCCTCTGGTTCATATATATTGTCATCATTAAATCTTATGTTTGTTCCAATAGCTTCCATCAAACTATTCATCATAGTACTATCGTAATTGTAATTTGACTTAGATGCAATCATTGCTGCACCGCCATTTCTTATCCACTCTCCTATTACAGCCTCTTCTTCTGGTGTGAAATCAGCTTCAGTAGTTTTAGGTGTATTTATAATAAGTACATCTACATCTTCAAGGGTTTCAACTGTAATAGGCTCAGTATTTAACTTAACTGTGTACCCATATCTTCTAAGTAATTCCATTAAATTTAACATAGCTCCTGTTACATCAACATTATCATGGGCACAATCGATTAATACTGTCTTTCCATTTGAAGCAACTACCTTAATAGTAGTAGTCATCTCTGTAACTGTAGTTACTCCTTCTATTTCAGTTAATTTAGCTATTATCTTAACAGGACCAGATTTGCTTGGAATCCATGTTGTAGATAATACAGCACTTTCTCCTGCCTTTAAAAGTTCTACATTATCTGTCCCTATTAGATTTTCTTCACTTATACTTTCTTCATAAAACTTAACTTCAATATTTACTGCATCTCTTATACCCATATTTGAAACTGTTGCTTCTATAGTAGTTTCATAACCTGGCATAGTAGTATCCGGATTAACCTCTAACTTACTTAACTTAACGTCATTTTCTGATGCTGGAGTATATATAGCAGACGCAGTTCCCCAACTTCCATCTTCATGGATAACCTTAACAACATACCATTCTGCTCCACCACCTGCAGTTACTGAAGGATACCATTCAACTCTGTTACTTGAGCCAACTTTTTTTCTGTCAATAATATTTCCTCCGTTTGTAATAAGCTGAACTTCTGTTATAGGAACTTCTTTATCTTCTGCTATTATTTCGAAATTAATTTGGTCTCCCTCTTCAACATCTAATACACTTCCCATCCAGTGTCCATTAGCTTTTACTGTTAATTTAAGAGTTCTTGTTTCAGTTGAATATGTTCTTCTATTTCTCATTGCATTTAAAAATGCATCTTTATCTAAACTTTCTGCAACTACAACTGTTAAATTATCTGGATCTCCCCAGTTCCAACTGTGGTTATCCTGTCCGTTTATTGCACCCGCATGCCAACCATTGTCTAATGCCTTGAAATAGTGTTCCTCTGCCCTTGTATAGCTATATGGAGGCGCACCATTTCCTACCTCAATAAGGTTAATCATTCTATCCAATTCAGGTATATAAGCTAAATCATTAAATGAATCATCTGGCCAGTTTGGATGGTTAAAAGCTGCTACTGTATTTTCTTGTTTAGCCAACCACTCATAAAATTCAAGAAGTCCTGTCATCTGTTTTTTTGCTTCAACATAATAAACACTGTTAGTTACATTTATATGTCCCCAGTCTCCTGAGGTCATTTCAAATCCTCTTAATGCTAGAAAATCATCATACTTTTCATTGATTGCTTTTGCTTCTATTCCTGTCTTGTACCACTCTGACCCTTCAACCTCTTCATATTGATTTGTATCAGGATTGTATTCATAGTTATCATCAGTAACGCCGTCCAACCAGTTAGAGTGGTCTGAGATTATAAGAAAGTCTAAACCATTTTGCCTTGCATGTTCATAAGCATCAGTAGGCGTCCCCTTACCATCTGAATATGATGTATGAGAATGTGGCACACCATAGTAGAAATTATACTCTGCATCTTCATTGTCTACTACAAAATACCATTCCACATTTTTTGTTCTGCCAGCTACATCTGACACTTCCAATCTTACATCATGTTCTCCATATCCCAACTCTTCTTCTGGAACATAAATTACAGTCATTCCATCAACCATTGGTGTAACTTCTACACCATCTAAATACATCTTGATACTGTCAAAATCTATATCTGCTTCGACTTTTTCCAATTTAGCAGATATTTCTGGAGTTCTCTCAAATGTTGATACCATATTTGCCGGTTTTAGGTTATATACAAGTGGCAACTTAGCATTTGGATCTTCCGGTGGTTCTTGTTTTATCATATCGCTGCCATCACGCAATTTTATCTGAGGATTGGAATACATTGCTGCAATACCTATTATGTCGTAATACTCTCCAACCTTATAGTTTTCATTATTAAAGTTTTTTGCTTTACTATAATATAGCTTTAATTCTGTTCCTGTACTGTCAATTATATAAAAACTGTATGAATCACTTGTTACATCTGTAAGCTTAGCCATCTTTACCTTTATAAGTTGTCCCTGGTAGTCAACAACTTGATCTAAAGTTATAACCTTTGGCTCAGGCAAATCATTCCCGCTACTCACTAATACAATATTTTCTTCTGACTCTACACTTATTTCCAGCTCGCCTTTATAACTGTCGATTAATCCTGTTACTAATACTATATCTCCTTCTTTAAAATTACTTAAATCAACGCCTGTCCCATAAGTATCAATTTTTATACCTGCTGTTTCATCTTGAATATATATAAGCGTATTTTTTTCTGCATAAGTTACAATACCCTGTACTGTTACCTCTGTTCCTTCATCTTCACTTCTTGCTTCAGCTATTGTAATAACGTCCTGTTCTTCTTTGATGGTATAAGAAAATTTTGAAATTTCACTATCCTCCATGCCATCCTTAGAGGCTTTAGCCAATATGGTCATTGGTTCATTTATGATAATTGGCATTGTGTATTCAACAAAATTATATACTTCATCATATACGGCATAATATATAGTCGCACCTTCTGTAGCCGTAGTTAATATAACTTTTGTACCTGCTTCTACTTCTCCTGAAGGTGGCGTAGCAACTACTGGAGCTACCTTACTTAACTCTTCTTCTCCTATATCTTCTATTGTCCTTGGATATATCTTGTACTCACCATAATTATATGTAACAACTCCTGTTACACTTGAATAAGTCTTTCCTACTTCTAACCAGCTAGTATCATCTGGTTTTACAATAGCAATTCCTTCTTTGTCTGATACTTTGAAATTTTTGTAATTATCTACTTCTATAACTGTTACATTTTGTATTTTAACTAATTCACCTTCAAAACTTTCTCCATTTTCTGAATTTAAATCTGATGAAGTTATCAATTGCGGTTCTGGTACTCCTACTCCCACTCCTACTATTGTTATATCCTCTGCAGTATCAGGATATATTTGTGCCATATCATAATATTGTCCAATCTTACCATAAACTCTAACTTTGTCCCCAGGATTTAAATCTAAATCTTTTAATCTTACTATGATTCCTGCTGTATCATCTTGAATATAAATGTTATCCCCTAAATCTGCTGTAACAATACCTTCAATGGTAGCATAAGTGTCTTTAGGCAGTACTCTTGCTTCTGCTATTGTAATAATTCCACCTTCAGCCTTAGCTAAATTTGGAGTAGTAAAATTAATTAAATTTGCTAAAATTAGTGCAAAAATAAGCAAGAAACTTAACCATTTTGAAAACTTATTACACAAAAAAATCTCCCCCTTCTCAATTTAATTTTTTTCTATTAAAAAAAAATCATATAGATTATAGCATAATCTGGTTTATTTTTCTATTATTCATTATTATTTTAATTAATCTTTATTAATAGCTAAATTATATATTCCAATACATATTTCTTAAAATGCCTAAAATCTCTTATAATTTCTTCTAGTAAAACATATAACTCCTTCTTATTCATATATTTTAAATAGTCATACTTCAAAGTAAATACATACTTTATCTTTTTCACCAAACTTTCTGAAAGCCATGAAGGATACACCTTGTTATATCCTAGTATCCTTATCATCTCTCTGTAATCATCTGTCTTTTTAAAGTTACAGTAATCGATAACCATTCTGCACACATCAACAATATTTTTAAGACCTAATATAATAAATCTTTCTGTCCCTCCATATATAAAAGGCTCATGTATGAATGTTTCCTCATCATATGTATAAGCTACAGATAATATCTCTGTATATTTCTCCAATACATCTAATTCCTTCTTTATCATTTTAATCATTTCTCTACCTCCCATCTAGTAGTATGTTATCGCCTTTTAATAACTTTTACCAGTATTTCTTATAATCCATAGGAAATTATAAACTGTATTAATTTGTGGATAATTTTAAATATAATTTCCGTAATGGATTAGGGCAAAATCTTCCTTAATTTATTTAAATCGAAGATTTTGTTCTATTAACATTGGTTCTATTTTACCTTTCGTTACTCTTTTTATTAAATATGAATTTCAAAAACAAAGCCATATTATCTATAAATCTACTCGGAATTTTTTTGATATTTGAGAAAATATATCACAGCATTATTATCATAAATTTTTGTAATAAAGCTAACTTCATAATCATTCGTTAATTTGCTTACTTTTTTTGTATATAAATTTAGTAAAATTAATCCAAAAATATTATAATAAAAATATGGAAATTTTTTAAATTAATAATTTGATAGGGGGAGTATGAAAATGAAATTTCACACAAAAGCGATTCATGCAGGACATAAGCATGATAAGTCAGCTGGTGCACACGTTACACCTATTTTTCAAACATCTACTTTCATCTTTGATAGTGCTGAACAAGGAGCACGTAGGTTTGAAGGCGTTGAAGAAGGTTATATTTATACTCGTTTAGGAAATCCAAATATATCTGAACTAGAAGAAAAAATGGCTGCATTAGAAAATGGCGAAGCTGCTATCGCAACTGGTTCTGGAATGGCTGCCATATCTACTGTTTTTCTCTCTTTATTAAAAGCAGGTGATCATATAGTTGCTGGAAAAGCACTTTATGGATGTACTCATAGTCTAATGTCTCATGTGCTTCCACGTTTCAATATCGAGACAACGTTTGTAGATACATCCAACTTAGATGAAATTGAACAAGCTATTCGCAATAATACAAAAATTATCTACATAGAAACCCCTGCTAATCCTACCCTACAGATAGTAGATATTAAAGCTGTTTCTGAAATAGCCCACAAACATAATGCCTACTTAATTGTTGACAACACTTTTATGACTCCATACTTACAAAAACCTCTAGACTTAGGAGCAGACATCGTTGTACATAGTGCAACAAAATATATTGGTGGTCATGGTGATGTTGTTGCAGGTATTATTGTCAGCTCAAATGACATTATCGCAAACATGAAATTCCCTTACTTTAAAGATTTAGGTGGAATCATTAGTCCTTTCGACGCTTGGCTTCTAGTTCGTGGTCTTAAAACATTAGGTCCAAGAATGGATATTCATTGTAAAAATGCAAAAAAAGTAGCTGAATACCTAGTAAATCATCCGGCTGTAAGCAATGTTCACTACCCTGGACTTAAATCCCACCCTCAACATGAACTAGCTAAAAAACAAGCAAAAGATTTCGGTGCAATGATAGCATTTGAGTTAAAAGGTGGTATTGAAGCAGGAAGAACATTAATGAATAGTGTTAAGATGATATCTTTAGCAGTAAGTTTAGGCTGTGTTGATTCATTAATACAACATCCTGCAAGTATGACTCATTCTCCTGTTCCAAGAGAAGAAAGATTGAAAGCTGGCATCACTGACGGTTTAGTTAGACTTTCAGTAGGAATAGAAAATGTAGAAGATATTATAGCAGATTTAGACCAAGCTTTGGCTAAAATAAAATAAGATTATAAAACCCCACTTTTTTAGCTACAAGTGGGGTTTTCTCTATTTTAATACTAAAAATTTAATTATTCACTACTTCCAGTATTTCTTTTTCTACCTTTTTTACATCTGGAACATAGCTTTTTAAAACCTTCATTCTGCCACTAAATTTATATTCGCCTAAACTTGCTGGTATAAGTAAACTATCGCCTTTTTTAATCTTTTCTGTACCATCTTTGTATATAATTTCTCCTTCTCCTTCTACACATGTAAATATAAAAAATCTCTCTTCATCACTACATTCTTCAAACGAATCAAAAACGTCATATAATTCAAGTGAAAAATCTTTACATAAACAGTAATATGTTTTGGTATATCCTTCTCTTTCTATTTTAATCCCTTTACTTTTTCTACCTTCTAAACTTAAATCTACTACATCTAATGCCTTATCGATATGTAGTTCTCTACCTCTGTTGTAGTCATACACCCTATAAGTCGTATCACTATTTTGCTGGATTTCTGCAATTATTACACCTTCACCAATTGCATGTATTAGTCCACTTTTTACAAAATATACATCACCTTTTTTTACAGGTACTCTATTTAAATATTTATCAAGTTCACCAGTTTCAATAGCTTTTCTAAATTGTTCCTTAGTGCAATCCTTTGTTCCTAATATTAAATTTGTTCCTTCAAAAGCTTCAACAACATACCATACTTCTGTCTTGCCCATTTCGCCTTCAACTTTCATACCATACTCATCATCTGGATGAACTTGAACAGAAAGCTTGTCTCTAGCATTTATAAACTTTATTAATAATGGAAACCATTCTTGAGATATTTTAGTGCCAATGAGCTCAGAACCTTTAAGTTTTATTAATTCATCAAGTTTCATACCTTTAAACTCACCATTTGAAACTACACTTGTACCATTTTTATGACAAGCTACATCCCAGCTTTCACCTATATTGCCATCTGGTAAATTGTCTCTAAAATTTTTTAAATCTCTTCCTCCCCATATTTTCTCAAAATAAATATTTTCGAACTTCAACGGATACATGTCTTAAATCCTCCCATCTATACTAATACAATTTTTATTCATTATCAACTAAAGCAAACATCAATGTTCCTTTACAAGCTACTTCATCACCTACATAGGCAATTGCTTCTGCTTTGCCTATACCTCTTCTTAACGAAATAAGCTCAACTTCCATTCTCAATGTATCTCCTGGTTTTACCTGTTTTTTAAACCTAACCTTATCTATTCCTGTAAATACTGCTAGTTTCCCTTTGTTTTCCTCAAGACTTAATACTGCTACTGCTCCAACCTGAGCCATAGCTTCCACAATAAGTACTCCTGGCATTATAGGATTACCTGGAAAATGTCCCTGAAAAAAAGGCTCATTTATAGTTACATTTTTTATGCCTACTGCCTTTTTACCTTCTTCTATTTCGATAATCTTGTCAACTAAAAGAAAAGGATATCTATGTGGAATAATTTTTTGAATATCAACGTTTGTAAGCATAATATTCCCCCTCAACAAAAATTTAAAAAAGTTAATATAATATTATACTCTATATTTTATCATAAAAATCTATCATATATTATCAAATAATGGTTACATTTAATATACACTATTGAGTTTGTCGGGTTTTGCGTTCCATAGCTTTTTTATTGACATAAGGTAGCTTAATGATATAATAGAATATGATGGATTTTTGTCAAAATATTACTAGTGTTCAATAAATAAATACAAAAACTATTAACAAATCATGAATGACAAAAAATAGATATTCTGATAAATTTAGATATAAAAACAGCTGGTAACATCTGCTTTAATACAATTAAGCCAAATAAGCAGAAAGTTACCAGCTAATGTATAAATATAATTATATCAGCATTAATAGATTAATAAATCAATGGTAATATAATCTGAATTTTGAACACTAGTATTAAAATGTCTGTAAGTATTACTGATATTTTTTTCTAAAGGAGGGGGTATTTTTTGTCTCTACTTGAATTAAAAGGTATAACCCGAAGTTATAAAAATGGTCAAATTCAAGTAAATGCATTAAATGGAATTGATTTGAAAATTGAAGATGGAGATTTCGTTTCCATTATGGGACCGTCTGGTTCAGGAAAATCAACACTGTTGAACATAATAGGATGTCTTGATTTACCAACATCAGGTACATATATGATTAGAGATAAACATGTAGAAAAATTAAGAGATGGACAGTTAGCCGATATCAGAAATCAATTTATTGGCTTTGTATTTCAGCGTTTTCATCTTTTACCTAACTTGAGTGCATTAGAAAATGTCGAACTGCCACTTATTTATAAAGGTATTTTAGGTAAAAAACGAAAGAAAATTGCTAAAGAAGCATTGGAAGCTGTAGGTTTAGGGGATAGAATGAACCATTTACCATCACAGCTTTCTGGTGGAGAGCAACAGAGAGTAGCAATAGCTAGAGCTATAGCGAGTAAGCCCTCAGTAATACTTGCAGATGAACCAACAGGTGCATTAGATTCACGTACAAGCGAAACCATAATGAACATTTTCCAAAAATTAAATAAAGAATTGAAAATTACTATAGTACAGGTAACTCATGAAAGAAAAATAGCTCTATATGGACATAAAATATATCATCTTTTAGATGGAAAAATAGAAAATGTTGAAATATTGGATAAATCAACAGCAAAGAGCGTCTAAAAAAATTAAAATTTAGAAGGGGGATAATATGTTACAGCGTGTAATGATGATAATACTTATATTATTAATAGTGTTAGGCGGTGGACTTTATGCCTACAAACAATTAATGCCAGCAGAAGTAGAAGAAGTAACAGGTCCTGTTTATGCGACAAAAAAAGTAATCAGAGGCAATATTTCTGTAGGAGTTGAAACTAGTGGTAGACTTGATGCTACACATGGTGGCGGAATCAGAGTCCCTGGAAATATGGACTTCGACGGGCCTTCAATAAACTATGTAATAGAGAAAATCTTAGTAGAAGAAGGAGATCAAGTTAAAAAAGGTCAATTAATAGCAAAATTAAAATCATCTGATATCGAAAAGGAAATTGATAGCAAAAAAGAAAGTTTGAAAATGAAAAAAGAACAGTTAGCTGAAATGACAGGTACTCCTTTAGAAAAGATAGATAGTATAAATCCTGCAAAGGGGATTACCATAAAAGCTCCTATCAGCGGAAGGATTATAAATTTAAAAGTAGAAGAAGGCGACAAATTAGAACTTGGATATTTAGTATGCAGAATTGTAGATGATTCAAAATTCAAAGTAAGAGCAAAATTGACACCTGTAGAAATAAAGAGAGTAAAAGAAGGACAAAAAGTTGTTTTACGTTTCCCTAACTTTGATAATTTATATGAGGGTACAATAACCGAAGTTAGTCAAGACCCAGCACCAGATAAAGATGAAAACGGAAATCCTAAAGGTTTTGTATACTGGATAACTGTAGTAGCTAAAAATCCTGGATTAGTTCAACCTGATATGGATGTTTATGTAGGTTTATCAGATGATAACAATCCTTCTTTCACAAACTTCTTTGTTAATAAGGCTAAAGTAGATAGCTTTATAGAAGAAAAAAGAGTTATCAACAGAGCAGAGGGTATAGTAACAGAAGTTTTTGTCCATGACATGGAAGTTATAAAAAAAGGTGAACCTATCTTATCAATGGCTGGAGCTGACACTCAAAAAATGATACAAGACAAACTAGAAGAAATCAAATTGCTTGAACTAGAAATAAGTAAATTAACAAGCAGTTTAGACAATTTAGAAATAAGATCAAAACTAGATGGTATAATTGCATATATTGGTGTTCAAGAAGGAGAAACTGTTACACCTGGTAGATGGATTGGCTCTGTATTTAATACAAATGAAATGGAAGTATGGGCACAAGTTGATGATATAGACATAGTCAATGTAAAACAAGATGCACCTGTTAAAGTAACAGTAGATGCCATTCCTGGTAAAGTATTTGAAGGTAAAGTTATTGATGTTTCAACAAGAGGCGAAAATAATAATGGAATAACAAAATATGATGTAATCATTCAAGTTAAAGGTGATTCTCAATTAAAACCTGGTATGCAAGCAAATGTATATATCGATGCTGGAAGTGCTGAAAATGTACTATTAGTACCTATCGAAGCTATATTCGAAGAAGATGGGAAATTTATGGTAGAAATCTTAGAACCCGATGGAACTGTAAAAGCAGTACCTGTCAAACTAGGACTTATGAATGACCGCTATGCAGAAGTGAAAAGTGGAGTAAAAGAAGGCGACCTTGTAATAACAGGAAGTAGTGCAGACATACTTCCAAGCGAACATATAAAATCTAATGATACATTGCTGCCAGATAAAAAGAACGATAATCCCAAAGAGCAGCAAAATACAAACACAAAAAAATAAAAATAAGGAGGAATAAGTAAATGACTAATAAGATACTTTCCTTCTTTATAAGATGTTGGTTTGCTGCAAAAATGGCTGCTCATGGGATATTGTCTAAACCTTTAAGGTCTGCTTTAACAATATTGGGAATTGCAATAGGAGTCGCTTCTGTTATAAGTTTGATGGGTATAGGTGAAGGGGCTAGGAAAGCTGTTATCGAACAATTTGAAAGTTTCGGTTCTAATGTAATTATAATTAAAGCTCATAAACCTTTCGTAGAATTTGATGCTGAAGAAGCACAAGAATTAGTCGAAAGGGTAGAAGGTTTAGAAATGGCCAGCCCCGTTATTAAAACCAACACATTAATAAGATGGAAAAGAACCAGAGGAAATGTGGATATAATAGGTGTAAATGAACAATTTCCTCAAATCCGAGATCATAAAGTTATTTCTGGACATTTCTTTACCAAACTTCATGTAAAACAACGTGCTCCAGTTGCCGTTTTAGGATATAACATAGGAAGAGGTTTACTAGGAGGGCGAAGTCCTGTTGGACGTACTATAAAACTAAATGGTGAAAATTACAGAATCATCGGAGTTCTTGCACCTAAAGGTGCAGGCAATGCAGACGATATAGATAATAAAATTTTAATTCCATATACTGCAGCACAAAAAATAGCCGAAAAAAGAACTGTTGAAGAAATTTGGGGAAAAGCCGCTTCAAAAAGAGACGCAGACTTAGTAGTTGTGCAACTAGGAAGAATATTTAAAAGAAAATTAGGAATAGATCAAAAAGCACCAACAGCCGCACTTAGAGCTCAAAACAATCCGAATGGCGAAAAAAATTCAGATTCAGATGGAGGAGAATTTGACGAAGATAGACCTCCAAGAAATAACAATACATTTATGCCAACTAAAGGTGAAGATTTAATAACTATAACTAGTTTGAACAAACTTGTAAAAGAAGCTGATAAAGCCAATCGTGTAATGACACTATTATTAGGTGGAATAGCTGCCGTATCTTTATTAGTAGGCGGACTTGGTATAATGAATATAATGCTAGTTGCAGTAACTGAAAGAACAGAAGAAATAGGAGTAAGAAGAGCATTAGGAGCAAAACAAGGAGATTTACTATTTCAATTTATTCTAGAAGCATTATATGTAAGTATAATAGGTTCTATTGCTGGAATTGTAGCAGGAATATGGGGTATGAACATATTCGAAAAATATGGATTTGAAACAGCCATAAGTTTACAGGCCATAAAAGTATCAACCGTAGTTGCACTAGTATCTGGTCTGTTATTTGGAGTATATCCTGCTGTATCAGCTTCATCAGTTCCACCTGTAGAAGCATTGAGAAGACAATAAATCTATCATTGAAATATTAGGTGAACACGAAATATCAATTAGAACTTTAAGACGTAGACCATTATAAAAATAATAGCCTAAAATACATCCGAAATCGTATAATTATATCATAACTAAAAACTAAAATAACAGATATTAATAAAATAGAGTAGGTAAAAGCTAAGGAAAATTTTCCTTAGCTTATTTCTTCTTTTAAAGACCTTTTTAAAGCTACACTCCAAGAAATGCTTGAAGCAGAATTAGAAATCTTTTTACCCATTTGTATTTATGGAAGCTATACACTATACATTTTTTCTATGTTTGCTTGTTTTAATCTCGCAATATCTGCCCAATTATTTGCTGCAGCTTCTTCAATTCTATAAATCTCTCTTTTTATTGTTTGTATATCCCCTTTTATATGTGCTATATCATTTTGCATTTGATCATATTCTGCTTTATTCACCTGTGCTGAATGTTCTAGAGCTTTAACAATTTCATAAGTTTCATCTATTTTACTTTTCATACCAGCCATTTCAACTTTTACGTCTTTTACTTCGTCTCTTATACCTTTTATCTCGCCTTGCATACCCTTCATTTCACTTTGCATACCATCAATCTGGCTCTGCATACTATTCATTTGATTCTGCATACCATTAATCTGACTTTTTATGCCCTTCATTTCGTCTTTTAAAGGTTTTAATTCTTCTTTAAGCATATCTCTAATTGTCAATAATAATTCTTTTTCCATAATCACACCGCCTTAATATAATTAAAACAAAAAAACACTTCATTACTATCATTATAAATTAATCCAAAAAGCAATGCAATTTTTACTTTCTATAATTTGTAATGAATTCAGGTTTTTTACTTTATATATTCTTTGTACTAAACCATCTTTTTAAATCTTCAATGATAGTTCTATTACTTGAATTAGTAGAAATACTTTCTATTCTGCTAATAATATTTTCTTTACAAAATGGAATTCCTTCTAATAATCGTGAGATTTCTTGAATTAAGTTATATTCTATAGCGTCCGAATAAATTACCGATGATTTAATATATCCATTTTCTAATTTTAATCCTATATCTATATCTCCCCACGAAAATCTATTTCTGAAAGTAATATCGAAGCTAGGGGTTTCTCCATATCTCCATTCCCAAGAAGCATATTTATGGTATAACTTTTCAACATCTTTTGTGAAAATAACCTGATGAAATTCTTTAGTAGTTTCTCCGTAAAATTCAATAAAACTTTCTTCTAAACTTTTCACCATATCCTCTATGGTAATGCTATTTTTTATACTCGATAAATTCACTACTCTTGATTGAACAGAATCAACACCTTTTGAATTCAATTTTTCTTTCGATACTTGTAAATAACGATTTAATTTTTCAAAATCTGTATTAATTAAAAGTGTACCATGATGATATGCTGAATTAGTATCGAAATAAAAAGCATTTCCTGAAAATTTCTTTCCTTGAACTGTAAGGTCGTTTCGCCCGGAAAATTCAGCTTCTATACCTAATTTCCTTACCGCTCGTAAAATAATTTTTAGCTGGTTCTCCAGATTATATAATTTTTTATCCATTATAAAAGTAAAATTCAAATTACCTAAATCATGAAAAACCGCTCCGCCCCCTGATAATCTACGAGCTAATTTTCCACCTTCATTTTCTAATTCACTACATCTACATTCCTTCCATGGATTTTGATTTCTACCAATAACTACTGTATTTTCGTTTTGCCATAAATACAAAATCATCTGATTTTCAGATACTTTATTTAACAAATACTCTTCTAATGCTAAATTATACCATGGGTCAAATGATAAAGACTGAATTATCTTTGTTGCTACTTTTTTATTCGACAAAATGTATAGCACCACCTTCTACAGCTAATGCTGCCTCATGTATAACTTCTGCTGTTGTTGGATGTGCATGTATCGTTTCTACAATTTGTTCTGCAGTCAACCCATTTTTGATTGCTAATGTAACTTCTGCTATTAGATCGGTTGCATGTGGTCCTATTATAGCACCTCCAATAATTTTTCCTGTAGCTTTTTCTTTAATAATTTTGATAAATCCTTCACTTTCCCCTAATGTTAATGCTTTGCCATTTGCAACAAATGGGAACTTGCCTACTTCTATTTCTATACCTTCTTTTTCAGCAGTCTTTTCACTAACTCCAACTACTGCTATTTCGGGATCTGTAAAAATAGCACTAGGTACACAATCATAATCCATTTCACAAGTTTCTCCCATAATATTTTTTACAGCTATTATTCCTTGATGTGATGCTACATGGGCAAGTTGTATTTTATTAGTTACATCTCCTATCGCATAAATGCCAGGAATATTAGTTTCCATATTATCATTTACTCTAATTCCTTTGCCATTATCATTTAATTCTATTCCTAATTTCTCAATATCTAAACCATCAAAGCAAGGTACTCTTCCTACTGCCATAAGCACTTTTTCTGCAGTAACATATTTTTTCTCGTTATCTTTTGTAAATGAAACGATACATTGCCCGTCTTCACTCTTAATAATTTCTTCTACTTTTGCACCTGTATATATCTTAATTCCTTTATTGATTGCAATTTTACTTATCTCTTTAATAATGTCCTCATCAAGATTTGCAAGTACTTCATCTAAATATTCAATAACCGTTACATCTACTCCAAAATTTGCAAATATAAAGGCAAACTCCATTCCGATAACACCGCCACCAACAATAACCAATTTATTCGGCAATTCTTTTAATTCCAAAGCTTCATCGCTATATATTACATTTTCTATATCTATACCTGGAATTGGTAGTTTAGATGTTTTAGAACCTGTAGCAATTATTATATTTTTAGTCTTAATTATTGTTTCTTCCATTCCTTTTTTTACATAAACTGTTTCTTTGTCTTGTATCT
Organism: Caloranaerobacter longqiensis; assembly: GCF_050286925.1. NCBI lineage: Bacteria > Bacillati > Bacillota > Tissierellia > Tissierellales > Thermohalobacteraceae > Caloranaerobacter > Caloranaerobacter longqiensis. The sequence continues at coordinate 285,929 of NZ_JBFWFX010000001.1, read as the reverse complement.
TTCCTGCACCACTTATTACCTGTATTTTATGTTTGCTTAAAAGATAATGTATTCCTTTCACCAACTGATTTACTATATTATTTTTTCTAGTAATCACTTTTTTAATATCAATATTAACATTTTCAGCATAACATCCAAATTTCTCCGCCTCTTTTAAGTTCTTATAAATTTCTGCACTGCGAACTAATGATTTTGTAGGAATACATCCTCTATTCAAACAAGTTCCTCCTACAGTATCCTTCTCTACTAAAACAACTTTAGCACCCATTTTAGCAGCCTGTATTGCCGCCACATATCCTCCAGGTCCTCCACCAATAATAGTAATATCGCTTTCTATCTCTTGTTTTTTAGGTTTTAATAAATTGCCAAAGTACTCAAAACCATTTTTCACAACCGTATTCTCTGGCTCTACCTTTTCTCCATTTATTATAGCTAATATATCTCCTACATTAATTATATCTCCTTCCTTAACTTTTATATCTTCTATTTTCCCAGAAACAGTTGATTTTATAGGCATACTGCTTTTATTGTCTTCTATATCAAATAAAATATCTCCTGCTTTCACATCGTCTCCAACTTTTTTATGTAATCTTATAATCTTACAATTTATACTATTGTTTGGTAATTTATCTACCTTAATCTCAATTCTCATTTTTATACCTCCCTTTAAAAAGTATAAGGCAGCATAACACTGCCTTATTTACTACTTATTAAAATCTGGTGCAAACTCATCTATTGAATCTTTTAATAAAGATACAGTGTATGCCATAGAAGGACCTCCACCAAAAGCTACAGCAACCATAGCTGCTTCCATAATCTCCTCACGGGTTGCACCTGCTTCAAGAGCTTTATAAACATGGAATACTATACAATACTCACAACGGTTATAAGCCGCAATTGCTACACTCATTAACTCTTTTGTCTTTGTATCAATAGCTCCTGGTTTATAAGCTGCTCCAAGTAAATTCATAAAAGCATTTACCTGTTCTTCATTAGTTTTGCTAACTTCTTTTAGCCCCTCCATAAAACTGTTTAAAATCTCCCTTGGATTTTTTGCCATTTTAAATCCCCCTTTTGATATGTATTTGCTATGCTAATTATTAGTATAGCAAATATTTGGTCGTACTTCAACCTTTTTTTCCCAAATCTAACTTTACAGTACTATCTTACATTATCCACCATCTTCTTTAGAACCCTTTTAAAAATTTCCATTTCCTCATCTGTAATATTTTTAGAGAGAATTTCACTCATCTTTTTACCTTCAGGAAGTAATTTTTCTCTTAATTCAATCCCCTTTTCCGTCAGATACAATTTTGTAATCCTCTCGTCTTCCAAATCTTTAACACGTATAACATAACCTTCCCTTTCCATTCTATCAATAAGTCTAGCAACTGTAGAATCTTTAATATTCATCTTTTCTGCTAATTCTTTTTGTTTTATCCCCTCACACTTACCTAAATAATATAGCGCAATCCATTGAACTCGTGTAACACCTAACTTCATTAATCTCTTATTAAAAGCTTCTGCTATCTCTTTACAGGCCTTACTTGTTACAAATGATAAACAAGTATCAATATCAAACATTTAAACGCCTCCAATATTATAATTTTTAGCTTAATGAAAAATTATTAAGGGCTTTCAATAATATCTTCAAAAAACAAATCAAGAACATTCACTTTCTAATATTATTAAATCATCTTAACTACGAAAGGAATGTTCCTAATAAAAATTATTATTTATTATATCATAAAAATACCATAAAATTTAAAAAAATAATCTTCACTTCTCTCTTTAAAGTGTAATCATTCATTTAGCTGCCTTTAATTCATTAATTTCGACCCAATTTTTAGCAGTTACCCGTTCTATTAAACAAATATCTTTTTTCATCCTATCAATATCTTTTCTTATCGCTTTTATATCTCCTTCAATAAATTCGATTTTTTCTATTGCTTTAGATTGTATTTGTAATTTTTCTTCTATGCTTCTTAACAATAAACCGTGCTCTTCTTTTATTCCACTAATCTCTAATTCTACTCTTTCTAGTCTTCCATTCATACCTTTAATGTTATCTTCTACCGCTCCTAATCTTTTGTCCACACCTTTGATGTTATCCTCTAGCGCTCCTAGTCTTTCGTCTATAGGTTTTAGCTCTTCTCTAAGCATATCTCTGATTGCACTTACTAAACCCACATCCATTATTTCCACCAACTTATATTTCTCCCTATTAATTAGTATATCATACAAAATAATTTAATCAATAAATAATTCTTCCTTAAAATGTCTTCGCTATACTTCAATAAAAGAATCAAAATTCAAATAATTCTCTGATTTCTTCTTCATTTAGTTTAGTTACTAATGTTTCACCTGGTTTTATTACTGCATTTATCATCTCCTTTTTCTTTTCCTGCAGCTTAAAAATCTTTTCCTCTATTGTTCCTTTAGTTATAAGTTTCATAACATGAACTGAATTTTTCTGCCCTATTCTATAAGCTCTATCTGTAGCCTGTTCTTCTACGGCTGGATTCCACCAAGGATCAAAATGAATAACCGTATCAGCCCCAGTCAAATTTAAACCAGTTCCCCCTGCCTTTAATGAAATTAAAAATACTTTTCCCTCTCCTCGATTAAAGGCTCTAACCAATTGTCCTCTTTCTTTAGTATCTGTAGAACCATCAAGATACTTATAATCTATTTTTTTCCTTTCAAGCATTTCTCTAATTATCTTAAGCATACTTGTAAATTGTGAAAATAAGAGTATTCTATGCCCACTTTCTATCGACTCATCAATTATCTCCTCTAAAAGAAGGAGTTTACCACTTTCCCCTTTAAAGTTTTCTATAAATAGAGACGGATGACAGCATATCTGTCTAAGTCTTGTCAGCCCTGATAAAATTTTTATATGACTTCTCTCAAATCCCTTATTTTTTATCTCTTCATCTATTTCATTCCTTATTTGATTAAGATAAGCAAGATAAACTTTTTTCTGCTCTTTCGTAAGTTCCGCTACTATTTTATGTTCTATTTTTTCTGGAAGCTCATTTAATACATCTTTCTTAAGTCTTCTAAGAATAAACGGACGTATATGTTTACTAAGTTCATTTAATGCATTACTATCTTTGTCCCTTACAATAGGTTTTTCAAATTTTTTCTTGAATTTTGTATGAGATAATAAATATCCCGGCATGATAAAATCAAATATTGACCAAAGCTCTGTCAAAGAGTTTTCAAAAGGATGAAATATCTCTTATTTTCATAGTCTTAAATGCTTCAGAATAATAGACATCAGCTATTTCTTGAATCTTTGGTATTTCATAATATATAAAATTATATATCTTTTCTTCATCCTTTAAATATATACGATTATTTTTTACCTTAAAATCTGCTCTTTCAAATATATCTATTAATTCTTTTTCTTTTTCAAAATCTCTAAGTAAAATTTTTCCATCTATAGAATTTTCATATCTATTTTTTGAAAAAGGATTTATAACTATATCTCCATATAAAAATTTCAATTCGGCAAAAATGCTATTCCCTTTTCTATCAAAATAAACTTCTCTCTTAATCTCTACACTATATATAGAATCCTTAACTTCCTTATCAATATTTACTTCACTAATCTTTTCTATCTTATGCAATATCTCTGATATAAAAGTTTCACTATATTTCTTAGGAATTCTTATAACATTATCTCGTCGTCTTGTTATAGCATTATAAAATGGTACAAATGTTTTCTTACAACTTTCTGAATTTTTATAGATTTTATTATTTGTAAAAAAGTACTCTCCATCGGTTGTCAAAGAAATTAACTCTCCATTTAAAGCATTAATTTCTAATAATAAATCGTCTTTTTCCTTTCCTAAATCAAATCTTATAGGCATGTCCTCATCAACTATACAAACATTTGAAAACTCTTCACCAAGTATAATTGCATTGAACTTTCTATCCTTCATTATGTCAAAAAATCTTTTTAATGTATATTGATTTAATGCTACTTTATTCCCTTTAAGAAGGCTATTTCCAGTATAGTTATATGATAAATTATTTATAATTCTTTCATTCTTATAAATCTCCATTAATAGATCAATAATTGGCTTGTCTTCCTTTTTAAATTCCTGTCTATCTAAATTAAGTGTAAATTGTTTCCCAAAATATAGTTCTTCTTTCATGTCTATGCTTTCGAGGAATTTTCGTATGCTTTTTACTTTATAAAGTTTTTTTCACCAATTCTAAGGCTTAAATATGATGCATTCTCTACTTCATATCCATAAGGAGCAAATTCATAGGTTATCTCTAAATTTAAAGGTACTTTTTTATCTGTATTTAAACTTCTAAAGTAATCTATAATTCCTTCTACTTCAACTGAAGATTTTGATGAATCAAATTCTCCACGTCTATCTCTAGCTATTATATCAAATAAAACTGCTATAATATGTTTACAACATCTCTCATACTTTTCATATGCAGGACATGTACAGCTTGTATATTTTAAAAAACCTTCCCTATCAAATATGACTTCTACATAATAATATTCATTCCCCTTAACTATAGCTTTAAATAAATTAGAGCTTTGAAAATACTCAAGCTCTTTTACTCTATTATTTAAATAATAACTTCTTCCTCTAATATAAGTACCCATATTTTCGCAAATATCTAATAACATAAATTCACTAATGTTAAACATACTTCACCTCAAATTTTCTTATTTCTCTTTGTTATTTAGTATATCATATTACTTTTATTTTACACTAATAATTTTCTTGAATTTCCATATACTAACATTAGGATTAATTCTTATCCTTTTCAATTGCAATAGATCATCTCCAGGTTTAACTTTTCCCGTTTTTATTGTAAATGCTAAAGTATAACCTAATTCTTTCAATATATTTAAAGTTTCTTCATTATATTGTCCATAAGGATAAGCCAAATACTTTGTATCTAGTATTTCCATACTGAGTTTAAGATCTTTAAGAACTTCTTCTTTATCTTTACAAATAACATAACTAATATTTTTATCATTTAATCTATGTAAATCATGAGTATGCGATGCAAAATCAAAAACATCCATACTTTTTTTAATTTCTTGCCAACTAATAATCTGTAGCTTCTCTGGATTAAATTCTGTCATTTGATATGGAATATGTTGTGTAATAATAAATACAGTAGCCCTAAAACCATATTGTTTTAGTAATGGATAAGCATAAACATAATTACTCTTGTATCCATCATCAAAAGTTATTAATACACTTTTTTTAGGTAAAAGTATTTCTCCTTTCAAATATTTTTCTAATTCATCTAAAGTTATAGTTGTATATCCTTGTTCATGCAGTACCTTCATCTGCTGACTAAAACTTTCTACTGCAATAACTGCTGAATTATTTACAAGCTTTCCTTTTATATCTTTCTTTTCTAATAAATGATGATACATAAGTACTGGCACATTTTCTGCAAAATTAATTTTATTAGTATTAACTATTTTCGACAATACATTTAATGGTACATAATATTTTCTACCTATAGTTTGTATATCAGTATGCATTTCTATGTTAACACCATTATCATTTATTAAAAATTTTTTGCTTTTTATATTTAATATCACTTTAAAATTATTGTCCTTTAAAAAAATTAAAAGATTCCTTTCATAATCTGGAATCATTTGATAGCCAAGCTCACTAAAAATATGGTTTACAGATACTAGAACACTTTTCGTTGCTACATTATCATCCATGGTAACATTGCCCAAAATTTCATCAGAATTTGTATATACAATAGTATTAAACATGACAATTGATACTACTAATAGTAATAAAACTATACTTTTAAATAATACTCTATTCCTTTTCTCATTCATTATTACATCCCCCTATACTCAGCTTTTTATAAATTCTTCATCAGTGTCACATTCCCAACTAAATCATCATTCTTAATAGCAAAAAAAATGCAGTTATTTATATAACTTTTCTACAAAATTTTACACACATTTTTCACTTATTTACCTAAATAGCACTTTTTTGTCTTTTTCATTAATTATTTCTTCAAAAATATATATTTTCCTGCAAAAAAACAAAAAAAGAGAACCCTCTTGCAGGGTCCGCTTCTTTCTGCTATTAGCAACTAATTTTTTTGCTGTCTTTTAGCAAGCAAAAATTATTTGATTTTCTCACTATAGTATTTTTGCTTTGGACTTGTAGGCTTATTAGGTATTGTAAGTTTTAGCAAATCACCTTTTATTTTTATCATATATTCTTCATTTATTTTATTATTACCTACTTGATCACTTACTTGGTCACTTGCTTGCACGCTTAAAGGAATAATAGTCTTAAAAACATCTCCTTCTATAAAAGTAGGTTCTGCACCAGAATAAATCTTATTATATTTATATATATTTCTAACTCCAGAACCAAATTCATCTACCCACCCTATTTCCTTAAAAAACTTGCATCTGTATCTTCCCTTCGTAAAATAGCATCGGTTCTATAATGAGGAAGTGCAGCATGGATTAGTTGCTCATCTCCAAAAATTAGTATACCGCCTAATGTAATACCTTCTTTACCACTCTGTAAATCCCTTAAACATAATCCAGCACTTTTTAAAAATTCTAAATCATCCATTGACTTCCATGGATGATTTGGCCTCTAATTAGCTGCCATTTTTCTAACCTTTATAAATATTTCTCTTTTTAGGTCTGAAAGCTTTGCATAATGAAAAATCCTATTTTCTGTATATGTGCTCTGTTTTCTCATATACATTACTGCTACTAAGTTTGTATTATTTGTAATTTCAAAATCGCCATCCTCATTTCTATCAAAAATTTTACCATTACATCTGTGTACCTGTGAGCTTTGTAGTTCGCCACCATTTCGATTTAAAAATGCACATACTGTTTCAAAAACATCTTTATTTAATTTGCTTTTACTTTCTTTAAATTCTACGTTTATATTCTCTCCATTCTGTAGTATTTTTTTATTCTCTCTATTTTCATAGCAACCACTTCCTGGCATTATTAATTTCTTTAATATTATTTTACTTTATTGTATTCATAATTTCTATTTTTTAAAGTACAATCTTTTCAACTAGTTTATAAATTCCAATCCCAACAAAAGCCCCTAAACTATCAATCAAAACATCAAGCACCTGTGCACCTCTACCAGGTACAAAAATTTGGTGGACTTCATCACTCGCAGCATAGAGTATACAAAATATTAGAGAAAATATAAATGCCCTAAAATCTCTAATTCCACTTGCCCTAAAGCCATTCATAACTAATATCCCAAGAACAAAATAAATCCCAAAATGGGCAAATTTCCTTACAATACGATTAAATTTTGATACCAAATCTGTTGTAGTACTACTCTCAATATCTAATGGAACTAATCGACCTACGTTTTCAATAATAACTTGTGTAACTTTTTTACTTAGTCTATCTGACTCTACTGCCGGTTGAGATGAAAAATAAAATATAAGGACAAGCCATAATAATACAACTGTCCATGATAATATGATGATTATTTTGTTTTTATGATTACCCATTTGCTGCATCCTTTTCAATCTCCTTCTTATGCATTCACCATTTAATTTAATCGCCCACTATGATTTTTTCATTTGAATGTTATCAACATGAGCCTTTTTAACTGTTCCATCAGCCAATGCATATTTCTGTAATTTTGAATATAACTGATTTACCTCTTCAGCTGTCATTATTTTTTCAGAACTTTCAATCTAACAATCTCTCCTTAAAATATCTTCGCTGTACTTCAATAAAAGGTTCAAAATCTAAATATTTTCTAACTGTAATAGAAAAATATCCAACTGAGTCAAAGTCTTGTCTCTTATAAATTATATTGTTATATTTGACAATTTCAAGCTTCAACATAAGAGGTGCTTCATTAAGTAATACTAAATCTATATTACAAAGGCCAACTTCAGCCAAATCAACAAGAATAGATAACTTTATATTTCTATTATAATTATACCGTTTTGCTTCAAGTTACCCAACAATTTGTTTAATAATTCTAAAGAAATTTTTGGATTTTAAATACTACATAAAACAAACGAGGGTATTAACCCTCGTTTATTTATGCATTGCCTGTAAAATGAAAGTTCTCGATTTTTAATGCTGGTACATAACTAAAACCTAAGAATCCTGGCACTTTCTTTCTTTAGTAATACCTACTACATTGTTAAATACTTTAAACATACTTTCAGTAAATCTTAAATTTTTCACACCGGATTTTATTTCTCCATCTTCAATCAAATATAAGCCATCTCTCGTAAGTGCAGTAAGCTGTGCCTGAGTCGGATCTACAGCATTCATATAGTGGAATCTTGTTACTAATAATCCCCTTTTTGTAGATTTAATAAGCTCTTCTAAAGTATCTTCTCCATTATTCATTACCAAGTTTAATGCAACCCCACCTATTTCTTTTCTGCCAACAGAATGTCCTGTTGTACTAACTCCATCTATAGCTGCACTATGTACATCATAAGCTAACTCTTTCGCTACACCTTTTTCAATTATGTTTAATTTTTTTCTCTCATATCCCTCAAAATCAAATTTAAGTGGAAGAGTATTCTTATTTTTAACATCATCTATTATAGTTATATTTTCCCCAAAAACTTTCTTCCCAATTTTCCCTGTCAAAAAACTCATCCCTGTTTGTACTCTTCTTGCTGAAAAACCTATATAGCTCATAAATGATAATAAATTTCCTACAGCTAAAGGTTCAAGTATAACTGTATATTCGCCAGGCTTAATAGAAATAGGATTTATTCCTAACTTTGCTTTTTCATATGCTGTTTTTATTTCTTTAACTACATCTAAATCTTCTGCCTTATTAGTATTTAGCGCAGCATACCCAGAAAAACCGTCTTTATGCATAACTACTGTATTAAAATTAACAGTATCTATCCTAGAATATCTTTTAGCTCCAGTACTACTTCCAATTGCATAGACAAATTTTTTTAAAGATAATGCCCCCGCAGCGGTAAATTCATCTTCTAATATTTCAACTCCCTTTTTTAATAATCTACTCCTGTTTGAGATGTCAAATTTTTTCGATATTTGTTCATCATACTCTTCATTTACTATTTCCTTTGGTTCAGAAAGTTTAGGTATTTCAACTTCGCCTTCAGGTAAAAACTTTAGGTTTTCTTCAGCCTCTTTTACCGCATTTTTTAAACTCTTTTCATCCAACAAATTTGTAGTAACTTTTGACTCTCTTTTTCCATCAATAACTTTTACTGTTACATTTACATCATACTTAAATACATTTTGATGTATTTGTGAATTTGCAAGCCTTGTTAGTCCTTCTTCTTCAGCAGTTACAAAAATTTCTGTATAATAGTTACAATGAGATAACGTTTTATCTATAATGTTATACGCTTCTTTTTTACTTAACATCTTTTACACCCACTTTCACTTTTCTAAATCTAGCTGGTGATGCCCCATGGGCAACATGAGCCGTTTGTGGTGGCTGTCCTTTACCGCAATTTGGCGTGCCATATACCTTCCAATATTTTTTATTACATACTCCATCACAACTTCTCCAAAACTGTGGAGTTATACCTGTATAAATTGGATTTCTGTAAATTTTTCCAGTAAATTCTCCATTTTTAATTTCATATGCTATTTCACATGCAAATTGAAAATTAAGTCTTTTATCATCTATACTCCAGCTTTTATTAGTAACCATATAAAAACCATATTCTATTCCTTTTACTAATTCATCAAACTCAAAGTCTCCAGGCATTAAACTAATATTTGACATCCTAACTATTGGAATGTTCCACCACTCATCAGCACGATTATTACCATTAGACATCCGTCCAATTTTAACTGCTGTGTCTCTTGATGAAATAAAGTTTTTAAAAATTCCTTTTTCTATAATTACTTCTCTTGTAGCCTTTACTCCATCATCATCATAACCATAAGTGCCAAGTGCAGTAGGAATTGTAGCATCCATTACTACAGTAACATGTTCAGAACCGTATTTAAAATTATCCATCATTTCTACCCCAAGAAAACTCATTCCTGCATATGCTGCTTCAGAACCAAAAACTCTGTCTAATTCTATAGGATGTCCAATACTTTCATGTATCTGCAAAGCTAGCTGTCCCCCATCAAGTATTATGTCATAATATCCTGATGGGCACTCCTCGGCATGAGTTAACATAACTGCTTCTTTAGCTATTTTTTCAGCATGTCCTACTAAATCTAATTTAAGCACATATTCATATCCTGCTGTTCCATGATTACCCCTAAATGAATTAGGATAACTTCTTATCTCTGTTATACCGTTATTTCTTGCAGTTGCAACTATTCCCCCTCCACTCTCGTAAAGCAGTTGAGTAATGTAGCTCCCTTCTGTGTCTGCAAATATCTTTTCCTGTTTTTGAAAATCCATTGTAGCATTAGTTCGAATAAGCTTAGCACTTTTTCTCATCGCTTTTTCTGCATCGAATAATAGCTTGATTTTTTCTGATTTTGATACAGTAAATGGATCAATTTCAATTTTAGTTTCATAATGGTCAACAACAACTTCCTTTGGTGCAAGTTTTATTTTTTCCCTTTGCAATAATCTACTGCTCTTCGCAATCTCTAGTGCTTTTAATGCAGTCTCTTCTAATTGTTCAAAATTTTGTGTGCTTGCAAAGCCCAGTGATCCGTCTAATATTACTCTTATTCCTGCCCCTTTACTTCTAGAATTTTCTAAATCCTGTACTTTAAGATTTTCTGTGCTAATCTTTTCTTTAATCGTATCTACAATTCTAATATCAGCGTAATCAACTCCTTTTTCTTTTAAAATAGACAGCACTTTTTTAATTTTTTCTTCCAATTTAAATCCCACCTTTTGCACTTGTTAATTTTACTTAAATAAATCTTTCGACTCTCTAAATAAAATCCCTGCCATATTTTAAAAATTTTCAAAAATTTTTTCATAAAATACAAATATCGATTGAAATAGTAAGTAAAATAACTGCTTAATCTAATATACTCACTCGTATTCAATGGATATAATAAAATAGGGTCAGTTTGAAATTTTCCTTTTTAAATGGAAATTTTTCAAACCTGACCCTATTTTAGTTCTATTTTATAATCAGAGTAAACACATTATCTTTTCTTATCGCTTTTATATCACCTTCAATAAACTCAATCTTTTATTTATACCTTACGAAAAGATGTTTATTTGGATTATGTCAAAAAATTTTTTGAATATTATCAACATGAGCCTTTTTAACTGTTCCATCAGCCAATGCATATTTCTGTAATTTTGAATATAACTGATTTACCTCTTCAACTGTCATTATTTTTTCAGAACTTTCAATATCCTTCTTTATTGTTTTAATTAGTATCATAACATCTTCATTAAAATAATAATTTTTATCATTAAGCACATTTAAAGTAATTTTGCAAATTCTTTAATAATTTTTTCTAAATCTATAAGGTCTTTATCAATAACTTCATAAACTATATCTAAATCGACATCAAGATAATCATGAACTAAAATATTTCTAAAACCTATAATCTTTATAAATACATCTTTTAATTTATCTCCAGTATATTTATTTTCATATGATATTTTTGGAAAAATTCAACCTTCCCTAAATTTTCATCAGCGATAATATGGTTTATATATTCCTTTGCCTTTTCAATTCTCTTTAACAAAACATTTTTATTAATCATTTAACAATCTCTCCTTAAGATATCTTCGCTGTACTTCAATAAAAGGTTCAAAATCTAAACATTTTCTAACTGTAATAGAAAAATGCATTTCACAGTTGAAAAATCCCCCATTTTTCAATCGAAAATTCCCCAGTAAATAAATAACAAATATGGAATCTATATTGGTGAATTGACATGGATCCTCTGCAAGTATGGTATATATGGCAAACTAGTAAATAAAAGGCTTAGCCAATTTCAATAGGCTACCATACCTGCTTCTCCATGTAAATTCTACTGGAATTAAAATAATGGTACTTTTTCTTGAAGTGGGGGAATTTTCAATTAATATCGTGGAGACTTTTCGATTAACATAAACACCCTTAACTTAAAACTTAGAACAGAATTAGTTAATACAGAGCATTCAGCTGATACTTATGGAATAGGTACTATTAACTTTAGCAATGGCTTTTTTGATGGCATTAGTATAGGTGGTTCATCTATTGACTTACCACATGCAGTAAAAGATTTACCACTATTAGGAGATACAATTGCTAAAAAATTGAAAGAATTAGGCTTTGAAGATGTTACTTTTACAACTGGTCGAATAGATGTAGGTATTAATGGAAGTATCGAAATTGTATGAGCAGAAATCCAAGACAAGTTCCATATCGGAATTCCGCCATATAAACCAGAAACAAAAGCTTTTGCAAGACTTACTTTTTCAATCAAAACAGACTGGGATGAAATTAAAAGATTAGCAGTAGGAGTTATTGCTTTAGTCGCAGCTATTACAATTCTTATAGCTATTGCAAGTGGAGCTATAACAATTTCTGTTGCAACGGCGTTAGCAGCGGATGGATTATTTACACTCCTTGCTGAACGTGTGGCTGCAATTTAAAAATAAAACCACTGACTTCAGTGGTTTTATTTTTTCATATCAAGTTTGTTTTTAATTTCTTTTAATTCTTTTAAAATATCTTCTTTAAATTTTAATTGCATTTCTTCAGATTTTTTTAAATTAGAAATTAATAATTTAATATCAGTTATGTATTTCTCGTCAGCTTTTTTATATATTCTTTTTTGTCTAATCATCGATACTACTAAAAGAATAACTGCAATACAAAGAGTCAATACACCAAATAATTCTACAATCATACCAAAAGTCATAAATCTCTCTCCTCTTCCTATATTTTATTGATTATCCCATTTTTTGACATTTCTTAGAATTACTATTATATTTAATTTTTAAATAAAGATTAAAACAATACTTTAAAACAGATATATTGTATTTTGTTTAAATATTTGTTATTTTATTGGATTTAATGACCATATATACTAAAAACAAGTGATAAAGTTTCCTTATTCCCCCATATGGCTTATAAAAATCTTATGTAGGTATCTCACTTTTTTATTCTCTGATTTACCTTTTAATGTCCCTCTGGATCACGTTATCTATTATGCAATCTATCCATGAAGTGAAGGTACTAGCTCCTTATAATAAAATAATACCTAATAAACATTAGTTGTTTCATACATAATTTATAAATCTGCTATGTCACAATTATATTCTATGTTTCGATATTAATGGTGTTATTTTCTATTTATATATCTTTAATTTTTATATTAACTTAAAATAATAATATAATCTATTATTTCTATAATAATAAATAGAGTAAATTGTATAATTGATTTTTTAGAACTAAAAAAATTGAACATAGAGCGATAGCTCATTAAAAATAAGATTTTAAATTTAAAATTTAATTTTAATTGAATTGATTACAATGTCCTACTTAAAAATTTAATTAAAATATTTGCCGTTAAGCAGTTTTGTTTAATGTTTTGCTTATGTTTAAAGAAATAGTTCCTGCAACAAGTGCTATACAGTTTAGTAGTGCATGAACTTTAGCTTTTTTAATACCTTTAGATCTAATATTGTCTAAATTAAGATATTTTTTAAGTCTACTATTGCATCTTTCAACTGATATTTTTATCATATTGTTTTTGCCACTTACTAGAGGATCTTAATGGATAACTATATATTCTTGGATTTTCTTTATAATTGATTTTTAAAGTATATCCTTAGTTAGATGATGAGCACCAATTCATCCCAAAGGGACAATTGCATTTACCTGAAGCATGAAGACATCTGAATTTGAGACAATTTCCGTCTTTGCCCCAATAAACTAACTTATATCCTGCGGAGCAGATTGGGTTAAAATCTTCATCAAGACCTTCGGGTGGAGCATAGCTTCCTCTAGGATTGTAAGCAATTATTGGAATTCCATTGAATTTATTTATTATGTCAATATAGATATATTCAAAATCATATCTAGAATCCATAGAATAATGAGTAGGTTTTAAAATACCTTTATAATTACCTAAAAATTGCTCTATTAAAGGTATTGCTACAGTACCATCATAAGTACTAGCTGGAGTAATTAATATATCTATTGGCAATTCACTTTTACAGTCGCATATTATATGTAGTTTCCAACCAAGCCACTTTATGTTATTGCCATTAGTATCTTTTTTCATTCCCCAGTTAGGGTTTGTTCCATCATCTACTATAGTTTTTTTTGCTTTGCAACCTCATAAGAATTTAATTTAGTTGAATCAATAGCTACGCTATCGCCATCTATAATATTTAATTCTTTTGCTTTTATTACTAACTCATGAAATAGTTTTTCAAGCTCATCTGTTTGAGCTAATTTATCTAAAAATCTACTAATGGTAATTTTCAACTATACCAAATGAATTTCCTTTGAAATCCTTAAAATAACAAATTATCTGCAGCAAATTTTAATAACATTGTTTATATATTAATTTTACTCTTTCCCAACAACTGCTTCTTTAGTGTGCAGCAAATTATTTTCATTCTTCAATAAATCCAATAAATATGCTCTAAAATCGTCTCTCAAATCATCACGTTTTAATGCAAACTCTACTGTTGCTTGCAAGAAGCCTAATTTATTTCCAACATCATCCCTTTTGTCTTCGAAAACGTATGCATACATAGCCTATCTTTTAGCAAGTTCTTTTTAATGCATCTGTAAGCTGAATCTCTCCACCAGCACCTAGTTTAGTATTCTCAAGGATTTCAAAAATCTCTGGGGTTATTATGTATCTTCCAAGAATAGCTATATTTGATGGAGCCTTTTCTACAGGAGGCTTTTCTACTAAATCCTTTACCTTATACACACCGTCTTCTATATGCATACCTGAAACTATACCATATTTACTTACATCTTCTTTTGCTACTTCTTGTACTCCTAATATTGTAGTTTTATACTCATTGTATACATATATTAGCTGCTTAAGACATGGTTTATTAGGAGAATCTACTATATCGTCTCCTAATAGTACTGCAAATGGTTCGTCTTTTATAAAAGATTTTGCGCAGTATATAACATGTCCTAATCCTCTAGGTTCTTTTTGTCTTATGTAGTGTATATTTACCATATTAGATATATCCTGTACTAGATGTAGTAAATCATCTTTTCCTTTTTTCTCAAGAGTTAATTCAAGTTCGACTGATTTGTCAAAATGGTCCTCAATAGCTCTTTTATTTCTACCTGTGATTATAAGAATATCTTCAATACCAGATTTAATAGCTTCTTCTATTATGTATACTGTATAGTAGGCTTATCTACTATAGGCGGCATCTCTTTAGGCTGTGCCTTTGTGGCTGGTAAAAATCTTGTTCCCAAACCTGCAGCTGGGATTATAGCTTTTTTGATTGACATAATTTCACCCCCGATTTTTCGAAACTATTTACTAGCTGCTATCTCAACTGAAGATGTTTTCATTAAATCGCATTTTCCATAATCTACACGTTTATATGTTGGAACTATTTCAGATATGTAATTTTTCAATTCATCATCACTACAGCTATTCATAACATTTTTAAGGTTGTCCAATTTCTTAATTAATAACTTATAATCATTAAATGTAGGCTTACCAATAAATATTTTCTCATGTCTTGTTGATGTTATCCCCTCTTCATCTAATAGTAATTCTTCATATAATTTCTCGCCCGGTCTTAAGCCTATAAACTCTATAGGTATATCAACATCAGGCTCAAAACCTGATAATTTTATCAAATCCCTTGCTAAATCAACAATTTTAACAGGCTCTCCCATATCTAATACAAATATTTCTCCACCTTGTGCCATAGCACCTGCCTGAATAACAAGTTGTGCTGCTTCTGGAATAGTCATAAAATATCTTATAACCTCTGGGTGTGTTACAGTAACAGGACCACCCTCTGCAATTTGCTTTTTAAATAAAGGTATAACGCTACCATTACTGCCTAATACATTTCCAAATCTTACTGCTACAAACTCAGTTTTACTAACTTTGTCTATAGATTGAACAATCATTTCACATATTCTCTTTGTTGCTCCCATTACATTTGTAGGATTAACTGCTTTATCAGTAGAAATCAAAACAAACTTTTCAACACCATACTTGTCCGCTGCTTGAGCGACATTTAGCGTACCAAAAACATTATTCTTTACTGCTTCTTTTGGATTATCTTCCATCAATGGCACATGTTTATGAGCTGCAGCATGAAATATTACATCAGGTTTAAACCTTTCCATAATCTCTTCTATTCTCTCTTTTTCTCTAACAGAAGCAATAACTACTTTTAAGTTTAAATCTTTATACTTCCTCTTTAATTCATTTTGTAAATCATAAGCATTATTTTCATATATATCCAAAATAATAAGCTCATTAGGTTTAAACCTAGCTATTTGTCTACATAGTTCTGAACCAATAGACCCTCCGCCACCAGTAACTAACACCTTTTTATTTTTCAAATAGCCACTTATCTCTTCAATATTTAATTTGACTTGTTCTCTACCTAATAAATCTTCTATCTGAACATCTCTTATATCATTTATAGTAACTTTGCCATCAATAAGTTCAAACATTCCAGGAAGTATCTTTAATTTACATTTCGTTCTTTTACATTCTTCAACAATCTCTCTAATATCCTTCTTGCTAGCAGATGGAATCGCAATTATTATCTCATCTATCTTTTTCTTTCTAGCTACACTCACTATATCCCATCTTTGCCCTAATACTGGAACGCCATTTATCCTTTGACCTTCCTTCTTTTCATCATCATCTATTATAGCAACTGGTTTGCTATTTAACTCCTTATGGTTTTTTAACTCTCTTATAACCATTGCTCCAGCATCGCCTGCACCTATAATCATAATCCTTTTTTCATTACTACTTATTTTAAAATCTCTATTTTTTACCCTTCTTAATATTCTATAACTAAAACGAATTCCTCCAATTAACATCATATCAATCATAGTTACAAGTATATATATGCTCCTTGGTAAATGAATCTGTTTTATAAATAGATAACTCAATACTGCAGCATTAGCTACTACTGTTGCTACTACTATCTGAACAAGTTCTTCTACACTCGCATACTTCCATAGACTTTTATAAAGTTTAAAGTAGTAAAATACAAATATTTTAATAACAGTTATAGCCAAAATATTATCTAAATACTTAGGAAAGTATTCAGATGGTAAAATTCCATCAAACCTTAAGTAAAAAGCCAGATAAAAAGCTAAATTGATTAAAACTACGTCTATTATAATTAAATATATGGTTCTTAATTTTTTTTGCATAGCTAAAACCCCTTTTATAATTTGGTTTTTTTAAAAACCTAATCTTCAAACTGTTTAATCTCTTTATTTATTAATTTATTTATTAATAAAAATTTCTTCTTACTATCCCTAGCACTTCATACATCCCAATTCCCCCAAAAGCGCCAACACTATCAATCAAAACATCTGTCACCTGCGCACATCTGCCAGGTACAAATAGCTGATGTATTTCATCTATTACTGCGTAAAGAATGCAAAATGCAAGAGAAAATATAAATGCTTTAAAACCCTTAACTCCACTTCTCACAAACGCATTCGTCACCAATAACCCAAGGACAAAATAAATACCAAAATGAGCAAATTTCCGTACTATATGATTAAATTTTAATACTAAATCTATTGTAGTGCTACTTTCAATATCTAATACAACTAATCAACCTATATTTTCAATAATAAATTGTGTAACTTTTTTACTTAGTCCATTTGACTCTGCTGCCGGTTGAGCTGATAGGCAAAATATAAGGACAAGCCATAATAATACGCCCATCCATGATAGTATGATGATTATTTTATTTTTATCCATTTGATATCAAATTCCTGCATGTTTTTAATTGTCAATTGTTCATTGACTTTACTATTCCTCTTTCGTTAATGACCACAAGTACCATCCCCTTGGTTCCTTCCCTTGATTCCTTGACTTTAGCAGGATTACCATCAACAGCAGTGTTTGGTGCATATCTTTCATCACAACCGAGCCTGCAACAACACTGTTAGGGCCAATTGTAACATTTGGTAGTATTATACTGTTAACCCCAATAAAGCAATTGTCTTTAATAATGATCCTATGGAATTTATTGTATTTCCCATACACATCTCCCATTTATAGACCCTGAGTATATTTGAAGACAACAGATACTGACCCATCATGAGTAATAAATTTTATACCAGAAGTTATAAGACAATTATCCCCTATTCAACTAAATACAGTTCAGTACCGAGATTTTAATACTAGTCAAAACTTTAGTATCTTTTCCTACACAAATATTTTTTGTAAACATCATACTAGAATACATCTTAATTAGTCTTTTTTTCATCTCTAAACCTCCTTGTTAAATTACTTTGGTGTCAGACTTGTGTGTTGGTATATCTGACAACTAGTATTTTAACAGGAGGTTCTTTTTTTATCCAATCCTATATTTTTTATTACAGGAATGCTCCTTTTTATATATTTAAATAGGATTTTAATGTTTTCTAATGCTTAATTTTAAAATTTTAATTCATATATTGATCGTACCACATCTGAAAAACTAGTAAGGTCCACATCAATTTATCAATATTCGGATCCGGTTTGTTCTTGAATTGATATATAATTTTATCAATTTCTTGAAACTTAAATATTTCTTGAGATTTAATGTAACTTTTATCAAAAAAATTCTTACTATATCCCCTAAAATCATCATGAAGCCATTTATATATTGGTACTCCAAAACCCTTTTTTGGTCTATCTACTAATTTCT
This sequence comes from Caloranaerobacter longqiensis, assembly GCF_050286925.1. Taxonomy (NCBI): domain Bacteria; kingdom Bacillati; phylum Bacillota; class Tissierellia; order Tissierellales; family Thermohalobacteraceae; genus Caloranaerobacter; species Caloranaerobacter longqiensis. The sequence goes on along the minus strand of NZ_JBFWFX010000001.1, from coordinate 267,123 downwards.
TTGGTACATATTTATATAAAATTTCTTTTAATATGTATTTCTTAATACTATTCTTATACTTCATATGATGAGGCAGATTTAATGCATACTCAACTACTCTATAATCTAGTAACGGTGTTCTTGCTTCTAAACTTACTGACATAGAAGCACGATCTACTTTCGTTAATATATCATCAGGAAGGTATATTATCATATCTTGCAACATATATTTTTCTTGAAAATTATTCGACAATTTTAATATGTCAAAATACTTACTATCTAAATTATATGGGTATAAAGTAAGGTTCTTATAAATATCTTTGAAAGTTAAATAATCTGAATTGATAATAGAATTTTCGCTATCTAAGTTAAATAATTTAATATAATTTCTATTAAAATTATATTTAAAGAAAAAGTTTTTTAGAGGCAGGATATTATCTACTTTATTTAAGATTTTGGAAATTTTCATATATTTTTTGAGTCTGATTATATTATCATATCGACTATATCCGCAAAACAATTCATCTCCACCGTCACCCGATAGGATAACAGTAACATGTTGTTTCGCAATTATGCTCACCAACATAGTTGCCAATTGAGAACTGTCTGCAAATGGTTCATCATAGAAGGTGGGTATTTTCTCAATAAGCTCCTTAGCTTTATTAACTGATAAATAAGTTTCATGATGTTCTGTACCCAGATATTTTGCTACTTTTTTGGCATATAATGCTTCATTAAAGCTATCTTCTTCAAATCCAATAGTAAAACTCTTAACAGGACTAGAAGATACTTTTTGCATTAGAGCAACAACTAAAGAAGAATCAATCCCACCACTTAGAAAACCTCCTAAAGGAACATCGCTAATCATTCTAAGGCTTACAGAATCTAGTAACAAATCATCTAATTCTTTAATGTATTCTTTTTCATTTTTAAATTCTTTAGTCCTTTTATTCGCAAATTTATCGCTGATACTCCAATATTCAACTTCTGAAATTTGTCCATTTTTATATTTTAAATAACAACCTGGGGTCAATTTATACGTATTTTTAAAAATTGTATGTGGGGCAGCAATATATTGATGATGAAGATACATATTTAAAGCATGCATATTAATTTCCTTATGAAAATATGGATACATCATTATTGGTTTAAGTTCTGAAGCAAATACTAAATCTTTTTCATTATAGTAATAATATAAAGGTTTGATTCCCATTCTATCTCGTATTAAATACAGTTCATCTTTCCATTTATCATATAAAGCTATGGCAAACATGCCATTAAATTGATGAACACAATCAATACCCCACTCCTTATATGCATAAATTATAACCTCTGTATCCGTATTTGATTTAAAAGTGTAGCCCTTTGACATAAGTTTTTTCTTTAACTCTTGAAAATTATATATTTCTCCATTAAAAACAACTATAATGTTTCCGTCTTGACTGAGCATTGGCTGATGTCCTAACCGTGATAAATCAATTATCGAAAGTCTTTTTTGGGCTAAACCTAATTGGTAGCCATTATCAAAACTTTTAATATAATATCCTTCATCATCAGGACCTCTATGATGAATAGTTTGGTTCATATTATACAATATTTTTTCTTCTAAAATTTTTTTATGATAAAAACCACATATTCCGCAAATTTTAATCACCTCTAACTCATTAATGTATCCTTCTTAATTCTTTTCTCACAATAAACAATTGAATAGGTAGATGTTATAATTATAGAACTTGTCGTTGCTATAGCTGGTCCAATTATACCAAAACAATTAATAAAAATAATATCTAAAGTTATATTTAATATTGCTTGAAAAATATTAAGTATTTGTAGAATTTTATATTTCTTATTAATATTATAGTATAAAAAATAAAATACGGATAAGTAACTAAATATACTGCCAATCATTAATATATAAAATATCTCTGATGCTTGTATATATCGATCACCGTAAAGCAAAACAATTATTTGCTTTGAAAAAATTATTGTTATGATATGGGCTCCTATACTAGCTGCAAATATAATAAATCTTTCTTTATAAAAAAAATTCTTGATCTTTTTATAATCCTTTTTTTCATAATATAAAGATATATTAGATGCGAAATAGTTGGATATTACAAAAGAAAAACCAACTATTGCATTAAATAGTTTATATGCAGCATTATATATACCCACATCCTCTGTTGTCATAAAATATTTTATAACAGCTGTATCACCAAAATTAATTAAATAGATACCTGAAAAACCAAACAATTGCCACAACGAGAAATCTAAAATTTCTTTAAACCATAATCTATCAAATTCAAATCTCCCAATATCTTTCTTGTTTATTTTTAGAATATAGAAAATAACAGTAGCTTGACTTATTATATTTAGCAAAAAAAGACTTCTTACATCAAATTGAATAATAAAAATTAAAATCAAATAAACAATTTTAGCAGTAACCGATAACATTACTGACAAAATTTGTTTATTAATAGCTAAAAAATATTTACTCAAATAATCTTCAGTTACGCTAACATAAAGCCAAATTAATATAAGAAAAGATACATCTAAACCTATATAGCTATTAATTTCTTTACTAAATACTATAAATATTAATGTTACAATAATTATACTAAAAACAATAATTATATTTCTTGCCCAAAATGTTTTATTTATACTACCATACCTAGCTTTCTCTTTACTTCCATAATATAAAATAGAAGAAGAACTCCAACTAAATCCAAATGTAGTAACCAGTCCTACTAACATAAATGCAACTGAAAATATCCCATAATCATTAACACTTAGTTTTCTTACAATAAATATATTAGTAACTAGCCCCAATATCATAATTAATACTCTAAGTAACGAAAATAAGATAAATTCTTTTCTTATTTTTATAAATAAAAGTATTTTATTATTTTTCATAATACTATACAACCTCATTTTTTATTTTTATATCGATTATTTTAACTTGACGTTAATGATAAAATATTCCCCTGCTAAAAGGTAAATTTTTAACTTAATGAGCAATACTACCCTACTCTTATTTATCACATTAATTCAAATTATTCTAATTATCGAATATTTTCTCATATTCATGAATAATTTTTTTAATATCAAAATCCTTTGCTCTATTCTTTGTTCTATTCTCACTACTCAAACATTTTAGCATATTCAAATATAGTGATTTTGAGTCTTCAGTTTCCGCTAAAAATCCATATTCATTATCACCTAATATTTCTTTTGGGCCACTCATACAATTAGTTGCAACACACTTAGTTCCACATGCCAGAGCTTCAAGTAATGTATTAGGAAATCCTTCCCATCTTGAAGAAAGCACAAATAGTTGAGCATTTTTTATATATGGATATGGATTTTTAACAAATCCAATAAATTCTGTAATTTCATTAATTCCTAATTCATAAGCTAAATTTATTAAATCATTTCTTAAAGGACCATCGCCTACTATATAAAGTTTAATGTTTGGAATTATATCCATTAACTTTTTTATTGAATGCAATAAAATATCATAACCTTTTGCATAAACCAACCTACCAACTGCAACTACATTTACATATCTATCATCATAAGGATTAAATTCACTACCTTTAATTACTATATTCTCTATGTCGATTGGATTGTATATTCTTTTTACTTTAGTTGCATTAATATTAAAGTTGTTAATTAAATCTTCTTTCATAATGTCACATTGAGCAACAATAATATCTGCTCTATTATATAATATTTTATATAGGTAACTAAATAAATACTTTCTTATTGTAGGTAACCTTTCTATATATTTTGAAGGAGTAGATGATTCTCTTATAATAATATGAGATTTTAATTTGAATAATTTAACTATCACTATTATCCCAAAATTTAAATACCCAAGTGTCGAAAAGACATAATCTGGATTAAATCTAATTAATTCTTTTGCAAGATCTACAAACGAATATCTCAGTCTTTTATGACCCAGATTCACAATATCAATATCATCGGGAAGATCTTTTATATACGGTCCTTTAAGATTTATAACAATTAATCTGATATTATATTTATTTCTATTTAAGTATTTAATAATATTAATTACAACTTTTTCTGAACCACCACCTCCTAAAGAAGGAAGAATGAAAGCTATTTTTTTTTTCATATTATTACCACCCACTTATATTTAGTAGTAACTTTTCAATATCTGCATTTTACCTTTTATAAACTATTTTATATCTAATTTTTGATACAAACCACAATATTATTAGTCCCATGATAGTGTCAAAATTCCTAACGATAATATGCTTAGGATCTCCATATAAAACACTTAGAACTACGACATTCAAGATCATATAACTATAAAGAACTGTTTTAACACTTTTTACTGGTATACAGTTAATAAGACGTTCTAAAAAAAATAACAATACTCCCCAAATTAAACCTACCAATACTATTCCTAAAATAGAACCTTGCATCATAGAAAATGTTAACATATCAACAGGTATTGAACCTGTTATTCCCGCCTCTCCCTTCCGTGCCCCGAGAAAGGCAATAGTATTAAATGTAGAAGCCGTTTCTATATTAAGTATTCCAGACCAAATTTTCATAGGTAATATATAGAGAGGAGCTGCTATAATGTCTTTAAACCACCTATATTCTTGTAAGTTGAATTGAACAACATAAGAGGCTATAGGAAAGGATAATTCCTTAGTAAATAATTTAATAACACCCACTCCTTCATACGTACGCTTTAAAATTTTATCGAAAAGCACTATTGCTATTAGTCCAGTTATAAATAAAGTAATTATTTTTCTAATAAAGCCAAATATAGATTTATAGGTGTACAAAGTATAGCCTAGTAAAAAAGTTAATAAATACACAACAAATGCTATTCTTCCAACCCAACTATAAAGTACATAAATAGAAAACAATAAAGAAATAATAAATCCAATAAAACTAGACTTTTTCTTTAAGTTTTTGTTATCTTTGTCAATTAAAAAACCAAAAAAAACATAGGATGAAAAAAATGCAAAACTTCCAAACCTTTGAAAAAAGCTATACTTATTTTGAATTACATTAATTCCAGAACGTATAGCCCTGGAATAAGCCAACAATCCGATAAAACCTCCATAAGGTTTTGTGTAAATCCAATAAGTTATTATTGCAATAAATAGCATTAACCATGCAACTACCTTTAGCTTTTTTAAAAAAAACTGTTGTTTACCTGATACTGTTTCATTTTTTTTCATTTGTATTGTTGGTGAATTAAAAATACTTTTTGCTAATTGCCAGCCATAAAAAACTGCTGCTATGAATATAATATTTGTTATAAGATAAATAATCGTCAGTGTACTATCATAACTCATTATCCAAGGAGTCCAAATATAAGTATTATTTCCTTCGTATGTAGCCCACATGACGAAACCAAATCCAAGACCATTAAATGTAGCTATAGCAACCAAAAACCAATCTATCATTTCAAATTTTTTTTTATAACTAACTAGCCAAGCAAATATACTTAAATAGATAAATAGAGAAAGTAACAATCCACCAAATACTGCAATAAACACTACCACAAATTCTTCCTCCTTATTACCCAATAAAACACAATCTAAATAATTAGCTTTAGCCTTTAGGATTTATAGGCTAATTAAAGAAATTAGCTTCATATAATTTAACGATAGTTTTTATATCATAGTTTCTTATTATTCTTAATCTAGCTTTCTTACCTATTTCTTCCAAATGCGAATCGTTTAAACAACTTAATATTGAACTAGATAAATTAATATAATTCTTAGCCTCTACCACTTTTCCAGTATCCCCCACTATTATCTTTGAATCTCCTACATCAGTAACAACACATGGTAATTCACAAGCCATAGCTTCACCTATAGCATTTGAAAAACTTTCTCCTAAAGATGAAGAAACATAAATATCTGCTGCTGATAGTAATGCAGGAATATCTTCTCTTCTCCCTAACAAAATAATATTTTCTCTTAATTCATATTTATCAATTAAATCTGTTAGTTCTTTATTTGAATAATCAAGATTAGTTCCACACATAATCATCTTAAAATTATTGTTATGTTTTTTTAGTTCATTAAGGGCTTTTAATAAAGTATAGTAATCTTTTTGTACATCCCATCTTCCTACTGTAATAATGACTTTTTGTTCTTCATCTAATTCTAATTCTTTTCTAATTCTAATTCTATTTTCCAAATCAAACTTAAACTTATCTAATTCAAAACCATTGGGTATAACTACTGAATTTTTATCTACATAACCAAACTTTATATGATTTTCCAAGGCTTTGTTAGAGTTATAGGTTATACAATCAACATACTTAGATAAAAAAGAATTTATTTTTATTATTTTTAATGTTCTGGGTTTATTCGCTTCTTTTTCTAGGTTGCTATGTCTAATGTTCCAAATAAGTTTTTTGTTTAATAATATTTTGGCTACTATAAACCCAAAAATATCAGCGTGATAAAGCCAAGTATTAATAATATCAAATCCTTTACATATGTTTCTAGCATTTATTAGAGCCGAAACCATATTTCTTTTACTAATCCTTAAACAATGAACTTTCACTCCCAATTCTTGTATTTTTTCACCATATATTCCTTTATCCATAAGAGAAATCACTTCATGATAATATCTTTCTTTGTTTGAATATTTCAATAGTTTAAAAAGCATATTTTCTGCTCCGCCACCATTTAAACCTGTTATTATGTGTAATATTCTATGCATATTAATGTCACCTAATTTTCTATTTATAAATTTTCTTTATACCACTCTATGACCTCTACAAAACCTTTAGTGAAATTCCAATCTGGTCTATAACCTAATAGCTTTTTAGCCTTAGTTATATCAGCCAAGCTATGTCTGATGTCTCCAGGACGTGGTGCTACATACTTAGGTTTCAAACTAATGCCTAACTGTTCACACATTAAATTATACATCTGATTTACAGTAAATCTTTCACCATACGCAATATTATAAGCTTGTCCACAAGCTTCTTTTGGTGCTAGACAAGATTTTAGATTTGCTTCAATGACATTTTCTATATATGTAAAATCTCGTGATTGCTCTCCGTCTCCATAAATTTCGACTTGTTTACCATCTTTCAAAGCTTTAATAAATTTAGGAATTACAGCAGCGTATTGTGAATGCGGATCTTGTCTATGTCCAAACACATTAAAATATCTTAAACCTATACATTCCAACCCATAAACTTCTGTATAAAGCTTACCGTACTGTTCATTTACCTTCTTCGTCAAAGCATAAGGCGATAATAAATTTCCTTCTTCACCTTCTACTTTGGGAAGTTTTTTCGAATCTCCATAAACTGATGAAGATGAAGCATAAACAAACCGTTTTACTCCTGCTTGTCTAGCTGCTTCCATCATATTAGAAGTACCTTTAATATTATTGTCCTCATAGATTAATGGTTCTTTCATTGAACGCGGAACTGATCCTAAAGCAGCTTGATGAAGAATATAATCAATTCCATCACATGCTCTTAAACAAGTTTCAAAATCCCGAATATCTCCTTCAATAAATTCATAGTTAGGATTATCAATAAACTCTTCTACGTTTTCTTTTTTCCCTGTTGAAAAATTATCAAGGCCACGAACTTTATATCCCATATTAAGTAATGCTTCAACAAGATTAGAACCAATGAATCCTGCAGCACCTGTTACTAAAAACTTTGTTCTTTTAGGAAAAATAACATTTTCGTATCCCATTTTACAGCCTCCAGTATAAGTAGTTCATATTCTCTGCTTCCTTGCGATCAAAAATTCCTTTTACATCAATTAAAACTTGTTTGCCATTATCGCAGTCTTTATCTAAAGTAGCTGCTACTTCTTCTATAGTATCAGCTTCTAGTATACGACTTTTATATAATTTCTTTAAATCCTCAAGCTTGATATTCTTAAATTCTTCGTGGGCTACAGCTACAACAACTGTATCAACATCTTTAATTTCATCCATACTGCATAAGTCTATTCCATATTCTTCTTTTACTTCTTTCGGATCCGCTACAGGGTCAAATACTTGAACTTGCACTCCATATTCCTTAAGTTCTTGAATAATGTCTACAACCTTTGTATTTCGGCTATCTGGACAGTTTTCTTTAAAAGTAATGCCTAATATTGCTACTTTAGCTCCTTTTATTTGTTTATTGGCTTGAATCATTTTTTTTACTGTATTTTCTGCTACATATTTACCCATATCATCATTTATCTTCCTTCCAGCAAGTATTATCTGTGAATGATATCCTATCTGTTCTGCTTTATACGTTAAATAATATGGATCAACTCCTATACAGTGTCCTCCAACAAGGCCTGGAGTGAACTTTAAGAAATTCCACTTCGTTCCCGCAGCCTCTAATACTGCTTTTGTATCAATTCCAAGCTTATTAAATATAATAGAAAGTTCATTCATAAATGCAATGTTGATATCTCTTTGAGAATTTTCGATTACTTTGGCTGCCTCTGCAACTTTAATGCTCTCTGCTCTATGTACTCCAGCTTCAATTACCATTTCATATACTTTTGCTATTTCCTCTAATGACTCATCATCCATACCTGATACTACTTTCACAATAGTTTCAAGCCTATGTACTTTATCTCCTGGGTTAATTCTCTCTGGAGAATAGCCTACTTTAAAGTCTACACCACATTTTAATCCTGATTCTTCCTCTAATATAGGCACACATATATCTTCTGTAACCCCAGGATATACCGTAGATTCATATACTACTATAGAACCATTAGTAAGATTCCTCCCAACAGTTTTACTAGCTTCAATTATAGGCCTTAAATCAGGAGTTTTATCAGGATTTATTGGTGTTGGTACTGCTACAATATGAAATTTGGCTTCTTTTAGATATTTTTCTTCCCATGTAAAAAATACAGTAGTTTCTTTTAAAGCTTCATTTCCAACTTCATTTGTTACATCTATTCCTTTTAAGTACTGTTCTACTTTTTCTCTATTAATGTCAAATCCTATAACATCTGCTTTTTTAGCAAATGCTATAGCTAATGGCATCCCCACATAACCTAAACCTATGATAGAGATTTTTTCTTTTCTATTTTTTATTGATTGATATAACCCCATCTGTAATCTCTCCTTTTATCGATAATATTATTTCTATTGTATATAATGTAAATAAATCTCATCCATTTCTTTCATAACACTTTCAAGCGAATATTGTTTAATAAATTCCAGACTTTTTTGCCCAAATTCCTGCCTTGACTCTTGTGAACCATAAAGTTCCTCAACTGCATTAGCAAACCCATCTACATCATCTATGCCAACAACATACCCATTCTCACCATTTTTAACCAAATCACGATTTCCTCTACAATCTGTAACTACAAGAGGCAATCCAGTTGCCATCGCTTCCATAACGTTAACTGGTAAACCTTCTCGTCTTGATGCTGAAACAAGAAGGTCTGAAATTATTAAAAGATTAGAAACATCACTACGATAATCTAAAAATTGAATATATTTTTCTAAACCTAATTTTTTTACTTGCTTCTTGTATTGTTTCATTAAATTTCCACTTCCTACAAGTAAAAGTTTTATATTAGGAATTTTGTTTTTTAATATACTGACTGCATTTATAAGCAAATCTTGATGTTTATTATGATTTAACTCTGCAACACATATTAAAATAAAGTCTGTATCATTATATCCATATTGCTTTCTCAATTCTTTCTTCTTTTCAACTGTTTGAGGAGTAAACTTATTTAAATCAACACCAACACCATTTACTTTTTTTACAGAACCTGCTTTAAATTTATTTTTTACTGCGCATTCGTAATCTTCATCATTGATAGTAATTAAACAATCTGTATATTTCGACAACCATTTTTCTACTGGATAGTATAGTAGCCAATTTATTAATGGCGATGCCTTGAAAAAATGAAAACCATGAGCTGTATAAATAATTTTTGTACCTTTTTTCCTTGCTTTTTTAGCAGCTAATCGAGTTAATACACTACCCATAGGAGTATGACAGTGTATTAGTCTATAATTATTATTGTCTATAATATTTTTTAGTTGTCTATAAGCTTTTAAATTAGTTACCTTAAATGGGGATCTCTCAAATGGAATATTATATTTTACGTCAACAAAAGGAATATTTGAATTCCCATTGCTCGCAACATGAACCTCATACCCTTGCTCTTTAAACCACTTAAGATAAGGTATATGAAAATTTAATATATGTCCATCAACAGTAGCTGTAAATAATACTTTCTTCATAATTTAACACCTTTTCTTCTTATTTCTTTTCACAAAGTTCAATTGATTTCTCAAAATCAACAACATAATATCCAAAATCTTTATATGAAGATAAATCTAAATCATAAACTAAATTTCCAAAAACCTTATTAAGAACACTTACTCTTTTACCAAAAAGATTTATTCCATAAGTCAAAATTCTAGAAAAATATATGTTTTTAGAATTCTCTTTTGTTATTAACCTAACTAACTCAGAAGTATTAACATATTCCTTATTCTGTGGAAAGAACAATCCACTTTCTCGATTGTCTATTAGTAATCTTATAAATTCACATAAATTATCTATAAAAATCATGCTTCTCTTATTATTTACCATTGGAAATACTCGTGTTTTCATCACAAGTTTTTTCAATCTAGTGTAATTGCCTGGACAGTTTGGTCCGTACACCATTGGAGCTCTTATAATTGTGATACAAAATTGTCCATCTTCTAATTTTTTTAGTTCATTTTCAGCTTCTAATTTGCTTTTTCCATACAAAGTAGTAGGAATGCATCGAGTAGCTTTAGTGATTACAACCTCTTCTCCAATTTTTCCATCAAGTCCATAGACTGACATACTGCTCATAAAAATAAATTGTTTTACTCCTTCTTTTTTAGCTTTTTTAGCAACTTCAACTGTTAAATCTCTATTTATTCTGTAATATATATCTTTCATTTCAGATTTTTCCTTTTTATGGACAATAGCAGCTGTATGAAATAGGACATCATACTTAGAAAAATCTTTATTTTTCCATTCATCATTTTTCAAAGAAATGGAATCCACACTATATTTATCTGGCCATTGACTTAACCATCTTTTCAAATTTATACCAACATAACTTCTATTACCTGTTATTAAAATCCTCATCAAAACAGTTTCACCTCTAAACTTATTTTCAATCCCCAATATGTCATTTTTTCTAATCGACAAATTTTACTTAGTTTCTATTTCACTAGCCCCCTCTTTAACTCCCTCACTTCTGAGAACACTAAATATTGTTTTGAAGAATATCTTCACATCAAAAGCTAAACTTATTTTTTCAACATACTCTCCATCATATTTTGCTTTGATATCTATAGGTAATTCATCCCTGCCATTTATCTGAGCCCAGCCAGTAAGCCCTGGGTATATATCATTAGCACCATACTTATCCCTTTCTTCTATCAAATCATACTGATTCCATAATGCTGGTCGTGGACCTATAATACTCATTTCCCCTTTTAAGATATTTATAATCTGAGGCAATTCATCAAGGCTTGTTTTTCTAAGAAACTTACCAACTCTTGTTATAAACATTTCAGGATTCTTTAGCATATGAGTAGGCATATCTTTTGGAGTATCTGTTCTCATTGTTCTAAACTTTAATATGTAAAAATGCTTCTTGTTCTTTCCTACACGTTTTTGTTTAAATAATACTGGCCCTTTAGAGTCTAACTTAATAAGAATAGCAATAATCAGAAAAACTGGCCAAAGTATAATCATTGCTATCAAAGATAATGTAAAATCTATAATCCTTTTTAAATATTTTCTATACATTGTTTCAAAACCCCCAAAAGGTACATATTTACCTATTGCTACAAAATTGCTACATACACACATACTCTAGTTGGTTAGTACTTAGTTAGTAGTTAGCTTATTTATCAAAGCATTTAACATTTTCCCAACTTCATTTGTTGACTTTGTTATATTATCGTATTGCTCTCCATTTATATATCCTAAACCTTTAAATAAAAGAATTTGATATTTAACTTCTTCTAAAGACCCTCTAGCCATTAGCAAAAACCTTTTATACTCTTTGTTTGGACCTCTAGCTTTTCCTTCTACTATATTGCTAGGTATAGAAACTACTGCTCTCCTTATTTGAGATGTTAAACCAAATATTTCATCTCTGGGGAAATCTTTTGTAATATCATATATCTTTAATACCAATTTATGAGATTTTTTGCCACATTATTAATTTATTAGTATCGTTGTACATTTGAGACCTCCAGTTGGTTAGTTGGTTATCTCAATTTCAACATCTCCTTGTAGAACATAAATCCTAAAATTAACTCCTAATTTAACAATTTCTTTAAGCTTGTCATAGTATATACATTTAATATTTGTCTGATTTGTTACATTTTAGGGAAATATATTCTACACAAATTTACAAATTCCTTCAATAAATATTCAATACTTTACCTGCACAAATAATCTTTTATTTAATTTTTCTAAATAATATTACTTCTTCTAAATCAATATATCCCTCATCATTACCATTATGCTGGAATCCTAAAAATTGTGTACCTGGTTTTATATCTGCATCTGTCTTTATATCTAAACTAAATAGCTGCCAGTCATCATTAAGTTTTATATTTGATAACGAACCTTGGTTTTTTTCTTTAGCTTTATTGTCATAAACAAAGAATTTAAATGTATTTTCCTTCACATTACCTCTGGCCTTAAAATATATTTTATAGTTAGTATTAGGTTCTAGTTTTAATCCATATGGATACACTATTCCATATGATTTCCCATCATTTGTTATTCTTATAAAGTTATTATCATTTTCCTCTAAAATTTCATATTTTATATTTCCTTTTTTAGAATTCCAAACCCTAATCATATCTATCTTGCCATCACCGTTAATATCTAAATCAAAATAATAAGCAAAATTTAGAACATAATTTTGTGATATTTCATATTCTCTATTTTTTAAATTCTCATAGTTAAATTGTATTGCTCCGATTTTATATAATAAATCTTCATTATACTGTAATGGTCTTAACGCCTTCTTATTTATTTCATTTATTTGTTCTTTTACTTTATACGCCCTTTCAATAATTTCTTTTGCTTTATCTATATCTTTCTTTTGATTTGCATAATAGTAAAATGCTGTAAGATATGCATCGCATTTTTGAAGATAGTTTTCAGTTCTCATAGGTTGCAATTTTATAGACTCTTCAATTAGCTCAAGTCCTTTTTCTATTTGTCCTATACTCATATAGAAAGATGCGCCTATCGCCTTAAATCTTGAACTGTATTTTGCTAATTGTAAAGCCTTGTCAATTTGTATTTTAGCCTTAGTTATATAGTTTTTGTCTTTAGTAATTTTATATTTAACCTTGTAAAATGTAGCTAAGTCACTTTTATACTCAGGCTTAAATGGATCAAATGTAGATGCCTTTTCAAAGTATTTAATTGCATTATTTATATTTTTATCTTTATTAGCAATTAATGCTTTTTGAGCATATACATACCCCATATATAAAGAAGATGATGATAATATAAGAAATATTAATCCTACTATATAAACAATTTTTAATATCTTGTTTCTATTTTTTACATTAAAAACCTTATCAATTTTAACACCATTAACCAGCATTCCTATTAAAGTCCACAACACAAATGTTAAAGCAGAAAGTGATAAGTCAAAATCCATAAATGCATGTGCAAATATAGATAAAATTGATACATATAATGATGCCGTTAAAATCTTTTTATTATCTGTATCTTCGTTTTTAAACTTTTTATATGTATAGTAAGTTATAAAACAAATGAAGCTAATGAATATAAGTAATCCTATCAAACCTATTTCTATCCACATTTGAAGAAAATAGTTATGTGCCTGGGTTGTCCAATACATATATGATTGGTACATTTGGTATAGAGTTACCCATCCACCACCACCAGTACCAAGTATGAAATAGTCTTTTATTATCTTAAAAGCATCTTTATAAAACGCAATTCTTCCCTGTGCACTATTTTCTTTTAAGCTAATGCTTTCAAACCTTGATACAATTCTTTCTGGTATATACTTATATCTCAATTTTATATTCTTAATAATTTCTTTAGTTTTTGGGTCAACTACTTTTGCTTCATAAAAAGTTATAGATGTACCAGCATAATAATTATCAAAGAATATTTTTATTCCTTCTGTATTCTCAAGTGTTGTGAATAGTATATTAACTTCTTCTTTTGTATAATCTGATATATTAAAGAATTCTAACTTTTCTAACTTGCTTTCCGAATTTATACTATATACTCTTACTCGTCCTGCATAAGGCTTGTCACTTTTATTTACACCTTTATACTTAATGACTAGCTCATACTCTGTATTAGGTTGAACTTTTTCAACTTTTCTTACAATACTCGTCCAATTATTCTTGTCTGTATCGTTAACCAATGTTAATGAAGTAGTTGCATTAATAATATATATAACACCACTACTGAAAATAATTAAAATAATTCCTAAAACTATTACAAGTTTTTTTATTGAAACTTCTCTAAATTTATTATCAATAAACGATATAATGTATGTTAATATTCCCATCAATAATGATGAAATAATAAATACTGCCCATAAAATATAACTTTTTTCTCCAATCTTTTGTGAAAACAAAAATGCTAAAGGTATGCTAATAGCTATATTAGCAAATATATATATTAAGGTTTCTAATTTTCTTTTATTAGGTATAGTTATAATCAATAATAGAAGTATAAAAGGTAATATAAGCCACATTCCTCTTGAATATGTAAGTATAAAAGTGAATAATAATATGTTTGAAAAAATACCATATATAGCTTTATATATCCTATTCTGGTGCGCAGTTATTAAGCCTATAGTTATAACAAACAAAGCCCCTAAATATGAAGCTAGAGTATTCGGATATTGCAGAGTTGAATTAATTCTATTACCAACATATGCTCCGTTATAATTCCATGTACCAATTGCAGAACCTATACCTATAACAGCTACTATTACTCCACTTATTACAAGTACGTTTAACAACCACTTCTGCCTTTTTTCTGTATATACTAAATCTCTAACCATTAAAAATATAAAGAAGTAGTTAGCATATTTTAAAAACTCACCAATCGCCAGTCTAGTGTTTACTCCATAAAATATAGAAATAAAATACATAGCTACTACACCTATAGCAGCTATGTCTATAGGTGTTTTTACTAAATTATACTCTTTATCTTTAAACTTTGAAATAAGCCATACTAAAGCTAAAGTAAATGAAAATATATGAGTTGGTAAAAGCTCTTTTTCAAAGTACAGTCCTCTGAAAAATGGAGGATAGAATAGTAGGATACACAATGATATAAATACTATATTTTCTATATTTAAAATTGTTGATTTTACTTTCCATGTTTCTTTTGCTGTTTTAGATGACAATATTATTACCCCCAAGGTGCTCCTGTATTTTTTGTAACATACAGGCATATACTATTATAATAAAAAATTATATTACATTCAACCCCAAAACGGCTATTTTTCAACACTTCCGCCCGTCATGTTGCAACATTTTTCGACATTTATCTTGAAAAATATATTTTATTTAACTTTACTAGTTTCTTCTTCCACTGAACTCTCCCAATATTCCTTAAAGAACACTACGAATACTCCTATCATAATTCCTAGCACTCCTGCTATTGCTAAGTTTAACATTTTTTTAGGTGAAACTGGAGTTTCTGGCACTACAGCTTTAGAAACTATAAGTATGCTTGAATCTCCTATTTCTGATGATTCAGCTATTCTTGTCTCTTCATATTTTTTTAGGAAAGCATCATATGTACTTTGAGCAAGGTTTACCTTTCTTTGAATAAGTTTTTGTTGATGCTCTTTTTCTGCTAACTCTACCTGTATTTTTTCTAATTCTTTCTTTGTTATTTCTATTTTATTTTTGATGTCTTCTATTTCTTTTGATGTTTCTGCAATTGATATTTTATAGTTTGAAATTTTATTATTTAAACTTAAATAATTGGAGTTTATTTGTTCATTCTCCATAGTTAAGCTTAGAACATCTTTAGTTTCTAAATTAGAAGCATCAGTTACTAATTGACTTAATATAGGGTCTTCTGAAATAGATTTCTTTGTAACTAATACCTTTGGTGTTGCTCTAAGTTCTTTTTCTGCAGCTTCTAAAGCTGCTTCAAGTTTGTTTAAAGCAACTTCTTTTTGAACAAGTTGGGTTTTGTATCCAGTTAATAAATTTAGCTTTGAACTAACTTCTGCCTTAAGCTCATCTACACCTCTTGGTTGTGATAAAAACTGCTTAAGTTCTAATAATGCATCATCTAGCTTTTTCTTCTCTACCTCTAGCTGTGATTGTATAAATTGTGAAGATTTTGATGCCTGCTGTTTTGCCATGTTAGATATAAATGAAGTAAATTTTTGTGCTACTGTATTTGCTATTTTTGCTGCTAGTTCAGGGTCTGTATATTTAACTTTAACCGCTATAAGATTAGTATCTTTTATAGTTTCTAGTTTAATCATATTCCTAAGCGTATTTAATGTAAACTCTTCTTTATCTAATCCTAATTCGTCTATAGTCTGCTGCAGAATTTCTGGATTTTTTATCTGCTCTTTATATGTCTGTATAGTCATAATTGGATATGTAGATATTGTATCTAATATACCCTGTATATCATCTGGACTTTTCTGATTTACTAATTTATCTGTTGCAAAAGATGCCATAAGGGTTGTTCTAGCTTCATAAGTCGGATCTATTATAAAAAAACTAAATATTCCTGATGTTAATAAACTTATGACCGTTATAATAGCTATAAGTTTCCACCCTTTTAGTAGAACTTCTATGAGCTCTCGTAAACTGATTTCGTCATAATAGTAATTTTGTTGGTCTATTTGTGACATAACTTTATACCCCACTTTCTGTGTTAATTGATAGTTTAAGCTATTTTGATAGAACTATCTAATATTTTTGAAGCTGATATAAGTAATTCGATATAATTTGACTAATTCCTTCTAAAAATAATATTTTCTCATAGGTATTCTGTTACATTATTGTTATTTCTATATCTTCACATTAAATTTTCTCAAGTTTCAATTCATATGTCAATAGGTCTATAATAGTAAAGAGACGGATTACCCGCCTCTTTTAATTAAATATATCTTTTATAACATTTTTAATCCAAGTGAAGAAACTTTCTTTTTCTTTCTTTGTCTCTGTCTTTACTATTCCCTTTTCTTTTGGCTTTTTGATTTCATCTGTTTTCATGATAAATTTCACACTACCTGTCATGTCTTCGCCTAGTCCTGTAAATGTTTGATAGTTTTCTGATAGTTTTAACATTTCATCTTTTACTTCGATTATTTCTTCTAAATCTTTAGTGCTTTCCTCTACTTTATCTTTAAGCTCTCCTATTCCCTCTTGATCAAATTTTTTCATGTTTTTATCCAATTCTTCTGTTCCTTTTGCTAGTTGTTTTGCTCCTTCTGATAATTTATTCATTCCATCTGTTACTTTTTTACTACCTTTACCAAATTCATCAGCGCCACTTACTAAAGCATCTGCTCCTTTATCAAGCTGAGCTAGACCTTCAGTAACTTTTTGCGAACCTACTACTAACTGCTGTGTTCCTTCTACAAACTTATTAGCTCCATTATTTAACTCAACTGCTGCTTTGTTTAATTTATCGGCTCCTGCAGATAGTCCTTGGCTGCCTTCTTTTAATTTTTGTGCAGCTGGTTTTAACATTTCAGCACCTTTACTTAACTTTTCTAATCCATTTGCTAAATCTTTCTCTCCTTTATTAACTTTTGCAAGTTCAAGTTTTAACCTTTCAGAACCTTCTTGTGCTGTTTTTATTCCTTCCTCTATTTTAGCTAATCCTGCTAAAAATTGTGTTCCTGAATCTTTTAACTGCTGCAAACTATTTCTCTGTTCCTTAAGTCCTGCTACAATCTTTTCGCCTAATTCTTTTACTCCTGGTACTTTTTCTATCTTTTCGGCTGCGCTTATTAATTTATCCATTCCTGCTATAAGCATATCTATAACTTTTAACTCTTTTTCTTTTCCTTTTTTAAGTTTTTCTAATCCTTCTATGCTTTGAGAAAGCCCTAAGTTTATTTGCTCTTGTCCTTTAATTATTTCTTCTGTACCTGAAACTAGTTTTTTAGCACCTTCAGCCAATTTATCTGTATTATCTACTATTTGCCCAACTCCCTCAGCTACCTGCCCGGCTCCATCTGCAAATTCCTTTGATTTATTTGCATACTGCACAGCACCTTCACTAAACTGTACTGCTCCTGTTCCTAATTTACCTGCACTATCTGATAATATCTTTACTCCATCTGAAACCTGTTTAGCCCCCATATGAGCATCTTTTATACCTTTTCCTAATTTTATTATTCCGTCTTTTAATTGAGTAGAAGCCTGACCTAGTTTATCTATACCGTCTTTCAATTTATCAATGTTTTCAACTAACATTTTCTGCCCTTCAGATATTTTGCCAGTTGCATCACTTAACTTACTGCTTGCTTCCTTTAGTTTTTCTATACCATCAATAAGCTCATCTAGATTATCTGCTTCCTTAAATGAATCTATCTCTGGAATTTCTGGGGTAACTGTAATCATTATAGGCCCCATCTCAAATTCCTTAACATCTGCTGTAATCTCCAAATTTTCTGGTGTATTAAGAATGTCATTGTCTAAATCAAGACTTTCCTTCATTCCTGGCAATGTAATAAATGTTATAATCTGATTGTTTCCATCTGAAACAATTTTTCCACTATTTACTTTTACATTAGTAAACTTATCTATAGGAAGATCTACTACAACAACAGTTACAAATGGAGTATATAGCTTTCTATTTTTCCCCTTTATTTTTACATTATGACTATCTTTATTTTTCACTTCTATATTTATTTTTACCTTTCCAGACTTTCCTGCTAATTCTTTTGGAGCAATCTCTTTTCCGTCTAACATATATGTTATTTTTACATCGACTGGCAGTTCTTTATCTGTTTTTCCTTGATAGAAGATATCATTCTTATCTGTTTTCCAAATAAGCTTATCGCCTTCTCTTTCTGGTATTTCTTCTCCCTTTACATTTTTTACATTTTCCAATATTGTTCTGTCTACTATTTTGTCTTTTACTTCATCTGAATGAAGCCATACGCTAACTATTTTATCCTTTGGCACTCCTTGCTCTGTTAATATAACATAAACTGTTTCTTTTTTCTCAATTGCTCCTTTTGCAAATGCAGCATTTGAAAGAATCATTGTAAAAACTAAAGTAGTGCTTAATACCTTCATTAATTTTCTATTTCTTTTCATAACTAATTCCTCCCCTTTGTCAAAACCTTAAGTGTTGGTCTTGTTCTCCAGTTTTTGCTTGTTGCTGAAATTATTCTTTCTGATATTAACAATACTGCTGGTAGTAAGAACAGTATCGCAAACATACTTATAATTGCACCTCTTGCGATCATCATGCTAAGGCTTCTAATCATCTCTATTTTTGCTATAAACCCTACTCCTACTGTCGAACCGAAGAAGGTTAAAGCACTTGTAACAATTGATTTTGCTGAGCTTTTAAGAGCTATTCTCATTGCTTCGTATTTATCATGTCCATTTCTTAATTCTTCTCTAAATCGTGTAGTAAGTAGTATTGCATAATCGACTGTTGCACCTAGCTGGATACTTCCTATAACTATTGATGCAATAAAAGGAATTGTAGTTCCCATGTAATAAGGTATTGCCATGTTTATAAATATTGCTAATTCTATAACTCCAACTAATAGAACTGGCACTGATATTGATGCAAATAGTATTAGAATTATCGCAAATATAGCAAGTATTGAAATGAAGCTGACTCTTTTAAAGTCGATATCTGCTATTTCAACTAAATCTTTTGTTAAAGCACCTTCTCCTGTAATGTACGCTTCTTCATCGTATTTTTTAATAATTTCTCTTAGTTTGACAACCTGTTCATTTTGTTCGTCTGTTGCAGCTTTGTATATTGAGTTAGCAAGTATTAATTTATAGCCGTCTTTTACAAATTGTTCTTTAATCTCTTTAGGTATAAATTCTTCTGGTATAGCTGGACCTAATATTTTATCGTAGCCTATTACCTTTTCTATACCATCTACTTTTTCTATTTCTTCCATCATCTCCTTTATCTTGTAGGTAGGTATGTCTTCTTTGACAATAATCATATGGGTAGTTGTCATATTGTATTCATCTTTGAGTTTGTTTAAAGCTACTATTGATTCCATATCTTTTGGCAATGACTCGTCTAAGTTGTAGTAAACTTCAGTGTTATTTTTACCATATAATGACGGTATGAATAATAGGATAATTATGACAATAAATACTTTATAGTATCTTGTTACAATAGACGATACTTTATCGAATTCTGGAAGCACAGTTCCATGGTTAAATCTATGAATTACTTTATCAAATGTTAGAATTAAAGCTGGAAGTATAGTTACAGTAGCTATTACCCCTATAAATACTCCTTTTGCCATGACTATTCCGATATCTTTACCTAATCCTAACTGCATTGCAACTAAAGCTAAGAAACCTGCTATTGTTGTAAGAGAACTTCCTAATATGGATGCTGTCGTTTTTGAAATAGCTATAGCCATAGCTTCATTTTTATCTTTCGTATGTTTTAGCTCATCTTCGTACCTGTGCAGCAAGAATATTGAATAGTCCATCGTTACACCTAACTGCAATACTGCTGCAAGTGATTTAGTAATATATGAAATTTCTCCTAAGAAAGTATTTGTTCCAAAGTTATAAACGATTGCCATTCCTATTGCTGCTAAAAATATTATTGGTATTATTGTAGATTCTAGTGTTAAAGCTAATACTATTACTGCTAATATTACTGCTAATATTACATATATCGGTGTTTCTCTATCGGCCAAGTCAATAGTATCTTTTACTATTGCCGACATACCACTTAAAAAGCACTGTTTGTTTAGAACTTTTCTAATATCTTCTATAGCTTTTTGTGTCTCATCTGATGCTGCTTCATGTTCAAACTGGATTGTAAGTAATGTTGAATTTTCTCTAAAAAACATATCTCTTATTTCACTAGGCAATATATCTTTTGGAATGCTTTCGTCTAAAAAATCATTTATCCAAGTTACCTTTTCTACACCCTCTATTTGTGAAATCTTTTCCTTTATTTTGATGACATCTTTAGGTTCCATGTTTTCTATTACCAGCATTCCAGTTGCTGCATTCGAGAATACATCGTTTAATATACGTTGCCCTTTCATGGAATCTAAATTTTCTGGCAGATACGTTAATATATCGTAGTTTATTCTAGTTTTAATAATTCCATAAACAGATGGTATTAATAAGAGTATTGAGATGATTAAAACTAATATTCTGTTTTTAGCTATAAATCTACCAAACTTAAGCATAGGCCCATCTCCTTTTTGCTTGAATTATTTTTCTATCATTTTACGAATTGTTTTAAATAACATTGGTTTCATTTCATCAATAGTAGTCGGTTCTTCTAATATTATTGAACTGTAGCATATTGACCCTGTAAGCTCTATAATCATAAATAAAGTCTTTTCTGGAGCTTCTGAATCGTATTTTTCATCTTTCATATTTTCCATGAAAAAGTTAAAAACTTCTTTCATTTCATCATACCCACTTGTATCTGCTAATGCTTTCCTATATAGACCCCATGAAAGATTTTTGTAAATAAGTTTTAGAAGTACCTTATTGTCTTTAAGGTATTCGATAATAAAATCAATGAAGAAAATAACCTGATCGATAAAATCTGTTATTTCTTGTTCTTTTGTAGCTTTGATAGCTTCTTTTAATACTGCTGAACTTTTTTTAAGTATAATTCTGTCTAAGATATCGTACTTGTCTTTAAAATACAGGTAAAAAGTTCCCTTAGCTACGCCAGCTTTTTTTGCTATATCACTTATTGCTGTGTTATGAATTCCCTTTGTTGTAAACAGCTCATATGCTGCAGCATATAGCGATTTTTCTTTCATTTGTTTGTTTTTTAATACTTTTGACAGTTTGTTTACCATACAACTCTCCTCTCAAAAATTTATGACCATTGGTCATTTTTTTATGCTTTAAGTATACTATTAAAATGACCAATGGTCAATATTTTTATTCGTTAATTTTTTGAAACAAAAATAAGGACGGATTATCCGTCCCTTTATTCTATCCTAATATTCTCATCTATAAACTTTTCTACTTCTTCTGCTGTTGATAAGTTTATTACCTGCTGTGCTAGTTTTTTCATCTCTTTTTGTTCTATGTTTGTTATTATCCACCTTGCTCTTAATATTGATATCGGACTCATGCTGAATTCGTCTAGTCCCATTCCTATTAGTATTGGTATTAGTTTTGGATCTCCTGCTGCTTCTCCACACATCCCTACCCATATTCCTTCTTTGTGTCCATTGTCTATTACTTGTTTTATAAGTCTTAATAGTGCTGGATGGTATTGACTATATAGGTGTGATATTTTTCTGTTCCCTCTGTCTACTGCTGTTATGTATTGAATTAAATCGTTTGTTCCTATACTGAAAAAGTCTACTTCTTTTGCAAATATGTCCGACATTATTGCTGCTGATGGTATTTCTATCATCATTCCTACTTCTATTTTTTCGTTAAATTTTATATTTTCTCTTCTAAGATCTTCTTTTACTTCTTTTAGTATTTGTTTTGCTTTTCTTAATTCTTGTATGCTTGATATCATTGGAAACATTATTTTTATGTTCCCATATGCGCTTGCTCTAAGTAGTGCTCTTAATTGGGTTTTAAATATTTCTGTTCTGTCTAGGCAAAGTCTTATTGCTCTGTATCCCAGAAATGGATTCATCTCCTCTGGTAATTCTAAATATGGCAGATCTTTGTCTCCTCCTATGTCTAGTGTCCTTATTACTACTGGTTTTCCTTTTAACTTTTCTGCTACTTCTTTGTATGCAATAAATTGTTCTTCTTCTGTTGGTAAGTTTTTTCTGTCCATGTATAGAAATTCTGTTCTGTATAGTCCTACTCCTTCTGCATCATTTCTGATTACTCCTTCTATGTCTTTTGGTGTTCCTATGTTTGCTACTATCTCTACTTTAAATCTGTCTTTTGTTATGCTTTCTTTTCCTTTTAACTGTTTAAGTTTATTTTTGAATTGTTCGTATTTTTCTTTTTTGTTTTTGTATTGTTTTAGTGTTTCTTTGTCTGGATTTATTATTATATTCCCTTCGTCTCCATCGAATATTATTACGTCTCCATTTTTGACGTTTGCTATTATTCCTTCTACTCCTACTACTGCTGGCAATTCTAGTGTCCTTGCCATTATTGCTGAATGAGATGTTCTTCCTCCTGTTTCTGTGATGAATCCTAGTACCTTTTCTTTATCCATTTGTGCTGTGTCTGATGGGGTTAAGTCCTCGGCTACTATTATTACTTCTTCGTCTAGTTTTGATAAGTCTATTGTTTGTATCCCTAATAATTCTCTTATTACTCTGTTTGATACGTCTTTTATGTCTAAAACTCTTTCTTTCATGTATTCGTTGCCCATGTTTTGAAATATTTCTATAAATGCATCTGTTATTTCTTTTAGTGCATGTTCTGCATTTACTTTTTCTGTTTTTATTTTTTGTTCTACTTGTCCAAAGTATTCGGGATCGTCTAGTATCATTATGTGTGCTTCGAATATTTTTGCTTCTTCTTGCCCTATGTTCTTAAGTGCATGCTGGTATAGGGCATCTATTTGTTGTTTGCTTATTTCTCTTGCTTTGTTTAGTCTTTTTATTTCGTCTTCTATACTGTCTATATTCTTTTTTTCTATTTTTACTTGAGCATCTTTTTTTATCAGTACTTTTCCTATGGCTATTCCCGGTGAAGCTGCTATACCTTTCATGTTTTTATGCCTCCTGTTTTTAAATTGGCAGACCATAATATTCATCATCTTTTGCGATTATTATCCCCCTTTTCGTACCTTTCTAGGTACTTATATACATTTTTGCTATCTAAATATTAAAATTTATTGAATACTACATTGCCTTCTACAACTGTAAAGTATATGTTTAAATCTTGATCAAAGATTGTTATGTCTGCATCTTTACCTATGTTAAGACTACCTTTATTTTTATCTATCCCTATTACTCTGGCTGGATTTAATGTAACTAACCTAATAGCTTCATGCAATTTAATGCTGGTATTTTCTAATATGTTTTTTACTGCTTTATTTAACGTTAATACACTTCCAGCTAGAGTATTATCTTCTAATCTTGCTGATCTATTCTTTACTATAACTTTTTGACCTCCTAGTTCATATATACCATCTTTCATGCATCCGGCTCTCATAGAATCAGTTATAAGGACTAAGTTTTTTATACCTTTTATGTCTATAAGCAATTGAAAGATAGCTGGATGCACATGAATTTTATCTGCTATTAATTCACATGTAATATCACTTCTTAAAACTGCCCCTACTATTCCTGGATCCCTGTGGTGCATAGGAGTCATTGCATTAAAAAGATGTGTAGCGTGTTTTATTCCACTTTTGATAGCTTTTTTTGCCTCATCATAAGTTGCATTAGAATGACCAATAGAAAGAGTTATGTTACTATAATCCTTTATTTTGCGTAAAAATTTATACTCTTCATCCATTTCCGGTGCTAGTGTAATTATTTTAATAATATTTAAATATTCTTCAACAAACTCGAAATCAGGCTTTAAAATATGTTTTGCATTTTGAGCACCTTTATATTTTTCGTTTATAAAAGGTCCTTCCATATGCACTCCTAACACTTTTGCTCCTTGAATATCTAGATAAATAGCTTGTCTTACTGTGCTTAGTGCTCTATATATAGTATCTCTATCCATAGTCATTGTAGTTGGTAAGAAACTTGTAACTCCAGTTTTTGCTATAGTGCTACTAATGTTTATTATAGACTCTATAGTACCATCCATAACATCACTTCCACCAGCACCATGTATGTGAATATCAATAAAACCTGGCGATATAAAATTCCCTTTAACATCTATTAATTCTATATTTTTGTATCTATGTATTTCTTGTAAATCCAAAATATCAATTATCTTTTTGTTAAATATTAATACTTTGTTCTCTACGATTGAGTCTTCTTGTATTATTTTCCCATTGATAAGACCATATATTTTTTTCATATTTATCGTCCTTTCTTCTGGGCAAAACGACATAGTAGCAAGCTAATCCACCATTCTTAAAAAGCATTTATAACTTATTAAATTATATCACTCAAATTCTCCTCAACCTTCCTTTATACTAAAGTTTTATTTAGTTGTTATACATTTGTATCATTGTTATGTTGTATATATCAATTTGTGTTTATATTATATATGTATTTATTGCGATTATTCAAATATAATCTAACTGTTTTTTAACAAATCTTACCTCCTATTTCTTTTATGTCCTCTTTATTTTCTATAGCCGCTTTTATAGCAAGTCTAAGGCCCTCTGTTATATTATCTAATGACATGCTAGGAGTATTTTTTTTATTTATAACCTGTTTAGGTATGAAAGGCACATGTATAAATCCACCTCTCATATCTGGATATTTCTTATCAATGAGATACAAAAGCCCATACATAATATGATTACATACAAATGTCCCAGCACTATTTGATACAGATGCCGGAATTTTATTTTCTCTTAATTCTTTTACCATAGCTTTTATAGGAAGTTTGGCAAAATATGCATTTAAACCATCTAAAAAAATTGGTTCATCAATTGGCTGGTTGCCTTCATTATCAGGTATCCTAGCATCATCAATGTTAATAGCTACTCTTTCTATTGTAATATCAAATCTCCCTCCTGCTTGACCAACACATATTGTTATATCAGGTTTTTCGTTTTCTATTATCTTTTCAAGTTTTTCTATAGATTTCCTAAACACAGTAGGTAACTCTACTTTTATGATTTTTGCACCTGCAATCTCATCATCAAGTTTTTTAACCGCTTCTAATGCAGGATTTATTTCTTCCCCTCCAAATGGTTCAAAACCTGTCACTACAACCTTCATGATAATACCGTTGACTTATATCTATAAAAAACTTATAGAAAGCAACGCATACCTATAAATTTTTGTAGATTTATAGGTCTTATCCGATACTTCTATTATGCAGATTTTATTAACCTACATAACTCGAAGTCGCTTTCTACTTTAATAGGATTGCACAGCTTTTTCATAAGCCAACGGTTTCCACCTCCTGTTTTATAATTTTGCTGTGCTTTTTTATTGCCTAATATACATATATTCCTTGCACCGTTTAAATCAGCATTGATAATTTTATTAATAACTTTATCTTTAAACAAACCTCGCTTAACACGCTTTCCACCTAACGCATTAGTTAAGTCAAGGTTGTATTGGGATAATTCTTGCATTACTTTTATATTTTCTGTAAGTGAACTTGTCTTTGAAGTATAACTTTCATCAACTTCAATTACTTTAATTCCATAATCTTTTGATTTATAAGCAATATAACTTAAAAGTTTAATAAAAGGAATTTGTATAAAATCTTGCTTGATAGATTTATTAAGATTGCACTTACTATTATTTTTAAGACTAGCTAGATTTTTTGATATAGCAAGTTCAGTTACATCATACTTTTCTAGATATTCTAATACTCTTTTACTGATTTTGTGAAATTGGTCGTAAAAGTATCTGTTTCTCTTTTCATAAAGATATGTTCTATATTTTTCTAAATACCTTTTTCTGTTTTTATCTTTTATAGTCGATATTTCTCTGTTTAATTTTGCTATAAACCTATTAAAGTTAGCATTATATGTTTTGTATTTTTTACCATCTATTATTAAACTTGGTGTATCTTTATCGTCTATATATATGCTTAAAAGATTGTTTATTCCTATATCTATCCCTGCACATTTATAAGGTTTTTCTTTAAATTCTTTTTCTTCTTTCTCATATATGAAAAGTAAATATAATTCACTATTTGAAAAATTAAGGTGTACTGTATTGATTTTAGATAAATCTCCTACTATTTGTTTTAAATACTTGTGATTAACATATAATCTATACATTTTGTCATTTAAATTAATTCCAAGCTGATTTTTTCTTTTTAATGAAAATCCTTTATAACTATCTAATGGAATTGTATAGTTTGTTAATTTAGACAACTTCTTAGGTTTAGGTGGTCTTGCTTTATAATCTCCATTTTTTATTTTTGTGAAATATCCTTTATATTGTGATTTTACTCTTTTCATTATTTCTACTAGATTATGAATTTTAAGGTCTTTTGATAGTTTTATTAAATCATTCATTATCTGATGATTTTTATACTTTTGTCTAATATAAATCAGTTTTTCTTCTAACTTTTTAGGAGTAGTTCCTCTAAATAATGCTCTCATTACTTCATAATTAGTTAATAATTTAAAATCCCCAATATCTTGTTTGTAGTCTTGATGAAGTAGTATTATATACATATTTTCAAAATGCCTATATTTATAGATATAATCTATAACTTTGGATTTGAATTTTTTATCTTTTATTCTCATTTTATATGTTCTTACATTTTTGTCTTTTGTCTTACTCATTTTCTTTTAGCTCCTTAATTATTTTCTTAAGCTTATTAGCTCTTTTTCCTTGAAGTTTCGCTGAAAATACTGTTATTATTTGTATCATATCACTGGCAAGTTCTTGTTCATCTGTCTTAGGTGTATTATCAATAATTTCTATAGTAGTGCCATATTTTTTGCATAGATTTTCTATTAATTCAAATCCAAATCTAACTAATCTGTCTTTATATAAAATAACTATCTTATCAACTTCTGAATTAGTAATCATATCAATTAATTTTATCAATCCTTTTTTGTTGTAATTTATTCCACTTCCAATATCAGTTATTATTTCAAATTGATATCCTTTTGCTATCATATATTCACGAACATACTGCACTTGTCTTTCTAAATCATCTTTTTGTTTATTACTTGATACTCTACAATAACCAACTGTTATTCTTTTTTTAGGATTAATACCTAAAATTGAATTTAATTGTTCTTGGCTATACATTCTGTGTCCACCTTCTGTAATAAAAGAAGGTTTTAATTTCCCTGATTTATCCCAATTTCTTAAAGTTTGCTGTGTTTTACCAATTAATTTAGCAAATTCTCCTATGGTATAATATTTCAATTTCATCACCTCAAAATAATTATAATATAAACTTATAAAAATTTTGAGATTTTTATAAATTTTTATAAATATTTTTTAACTGTTAATCAACCTCCTTTTCATACTAAACATTATTTTTAAAATTATCCATAAATTTAATATTAATTATAAAAATAGGACGGAATAACCGTCCCACCACTAATTTAAATTATTATTTTATATTTCTAAAACTTCTTTTAAACTTTATGAACTCATTGTCAGTTTGAATTATTTTTTTAGTCAAATTATTTATTTCAAATTTTAAGTCATCTCGAACATTTTCTAATTCATTATACACATATTCTATCTCTTGTTTAAGTTCTTCTCTGGTTACTTCGTGTTCTCTAACGATTCTATCTTCTAACTTAACAAACTTATCTTCTAATTTAGCCATGCCATTATCTAATTCAACAACCCTGCCGTCTAATTTCGTTACTTTATCGTCTAGTTTCGTTACCCTGCCGTCTAATTCCTTAATATCTTGTCTAGTCGCTTTCACTTCTGTTTCAATAGAATTAATCCTGCCTTCCATCGATGTAATCTTGCCTTCCATCGACGTAATCTTGCCTTCCATCGATGTGATTCTGCCGTTCATTGATGTAACCTGGTCCTTTAAAGAACCAATCTCATTTAAAATCTCTCTTAACAACTCTTCCATAAAAACACCCCACATTTACCTTGTTATAACCCACAGGAAATGATAATAAAATCTTATATTTTTAAAAAATTAATTAGCAAAATTTACCTTAATTTATCTAAATTGAAAATTTTGTTATATTAATTATAACATAATTTTTTAGCAGTAAATAATATAAATTTAAATCTGAATTATTTAATTGTATTTAAAATAAATAAAATAAATGGTATTGTTGCAATGCTTATTAATGTAGTTAAAAACACTCCCTGTGAGGCTAATCGGTAATCAGAATCAAATCTCCTTGCAAATATTGCTGCATTTGCTGCTGCCGGCATACTACTGATGATAACTGGTACACCTGCAACCACTGATGGTAAATTTAATCTTGTTAATACAAACAGAACCGATAAAGGTATTATTATAAGTCTTAATAAGGCTACTATAAAAAGTTTAACATTACCGAATATTTCTTTAAACTTTACATCTCCTAATAGAGAACCTACTACCAGCATAGCCATAGGGGTCGTTGATGCACCTAATTTGTGTAAGGATATATATATTGGCTTTGGCAGTTTTATAGAAAATATAAATAGTGTAAAGCCTAAAACTATTGAAATTGTTCCGGGATTTATTAATGCTTTTAAATTAATTTTCCTCTCATGTTCTGGGTTTACCAATATTACACCTAATGTCCATATGAGAATATTAAAAATAAGGTTATATATTGCTGCATAAAATACACCAATTTTACCAAAAGCCACTTCAACAACAGGATACCCCATAAATCCAACATTTGAAAATATTATCAAAAAGAGATATACTCCTTTTTGCATATCTTGTATCTTCAGCAACTTTACAAATACAATACCAACTATAATCATAAAGGTATAAACTATTACTCCAATTATGAGCAATTTTATACTGTTACTTAATATATCTTTTGAAAACTTATAGTTCATAGATGTAATGATTAATGCTGGTAAAGTTACATATATTATGAGAGTAGATAGGCCTTTTCCTAATTCATCTGTCATAATGTTTATTTTCTTAAGTATAAAGCCTAATATTAATAGAATGAATAGAACTAACACTTGATTAAAAACTAGCATAAAGTCCATTGAATTCCTCCTTAATAGCTATTTGTTTATAACATAATGAATTATGAAACTCTACTGAACATATAAAAATAGGGAAGACTCTTCTTCCCTATTATATGGAAAAATCATTATTATTTCCTCTTTAACTGATCATATAATATTTTTGCTAATCCTATTCCCTGTCCTTTTTCACTTACTAATTTAGCTATCTCTTGGTCATACATATCTTCAAATAATTCTCTTGCTGCAGTCTTTTCTATAAGTCCTCCATCTGGAATAGTTGAACGCATTTGTTTTAAAAGCATATGAGTAAATATGGACTCAAATTCTTTACAAACTTTCATAAGTTCTTTATCATCTTTTTTTATACATGTATTATCGATTTTTCTTTTTAAATCTAATGTATTCGATTTAAATTTTTGTATGTTAGTTTGATCTATTATTTTGTTTATGTTTAACATAAAATCACCTATCTCCTCAAGTTGTTTGCCATCTGTAGCATTTCATCTGTTGTTTGGATTGATTTTGAATTTATTTCGTATGCTCTTTGAGCTGTAATCATCTTTACCATTTCATCAACTACTTGCACATTTGACGATTCAAGATAACCCTGCATAATTCTACTATCCATTTCTTCAGCATCTACTGATATTTCTTCTCCAGATGCACTTGTTGCACTATATAGGTTCTGTCCCTCACTAATAAGTCCCTCTGGATTCATAAACTTAACAAATTTTAATCTTCCCAACTCTACAATTTCACCTTGTTCATCTTTTGCAGTTATATATCCTAGCTCATCTATAGTTATGTCCGATAAATTACTGTCTATAACTATTTCTTCATCATCTTCGTTTAGAACAAAATATCCTTCCGATGTAGTCAGTTTCCCTTCGTCTTCGTCAATACTAAGTTTAAAACTTCCATCTCTTGTATACTTTATCTGCCCATTTGGTGTTAAT
Organism: Caloranaerobacter longqiensis; assembly: GCF_050286925.1. Taxonomy (NCBI): domain Bacteria; kingdom Bacillati; phylum Bacillota; class Tissierellia; order Tissierellales; family Thermohalobacteraceae; genus Caloranaerobacter; species Caloranaerobacter longqiensis. The sequence goes on along the minus strand of NZ_JBFWFX010000001.1, from coordinate 236,252 downwards.
ACTGCAAAAAAACCTTCTCCATCTATTGCTAAATCTAATGGGTTTTGTGTTTCTATCAAGCTGCCTATTTTAAAATCTCTTGTTGTAGCTGTTGGCATAACACCATGCCCTACTTCTAAATTTACAGGCCTTCCCTTATCATCATTTAAATTCGTTCTTTTTAACGTTTCATAGAAAAGATCTTTAAACTCAACTCTCTGACTTTTATATGATGTTGTATTTACATTAGCTAGGTTATTTGAAATTGTATCAATATTAAGCTGCTGTGCCTTCATTCCTGTGGCTGCTGTCCATAGAGAACGTATCATTTTATTTACCCCTCTCCTTTATTAGTCGTTAATCTTTAGTCAACAGTTATTAGCAATATAAATTTAACTCTTCGCTATCAGCTTTTAATTTTGATATTACAAATTTAACTGATAGCTAATAATCTTAAATCTATTGACTGTTGACTAATTTTACATTTTACATTTCCAATTTTAAATTTCTAAATTTTATATTCTCGCTATATCACTTACAACTTTACCTAATAGTTCATCTTGTATTTTTAGTATTTTTTGGCTTGCTTCATAATTTCTTAGCACACTTATCATATTAACCATTTCTTTTATGCTCTCAACATTTGAACCTTCTAAGTATCCTCTTAAAACTTGTCCATCAAAAGGTACTTCTTCAGGCTCTACGTTGTCTTCTATTTTATAAAGATTATAACCTTTTTTCCTTAGAAATTCTTTGTTTTTTATATCAACTATATCAAGTTTGTCTATAACTTCACCATCTTTAATAATTTCTCCGTTTTCGTTAATAGTAAAGTTACTACCTTCTAATATTATTGAACCATATTTTCCTAAAACAAAATATCCTTCTGTAGTAACAAGTTCTCCTTTATCATTTAGTGAAAAAGACCCATCTCTTGTATACAGTATTTTTTCGCCATCGTATACTTTAAAGAAACCGTCGCCTTTAAGTGCAAAATCTAAATCGTTTCCTGTTTCTATTATATTACCCTGATTAAAGTTAATAAAAACTCTACTTGTTTTAACTCCTGAGTTTATAGTCCCTATTACATCTAGCTGTGGAAATTCTATTAGATTATCTATTATTTTACCATTTAATATGATATTGCCATTACTATCAATCTCAATGTCTTTACTATCAACTTTTATTTTTCCATTTCTCCCAAGCACATAATTCCCACCATCTGTTTTTAAAGCATCATTGCCATCTTTATAGTATGTTCTAAGGTATCCCTCTTCATCTATTGTAAATCTTATTTCTCTTGTATGGCTAATTCCAAGAGGTGTCTTTATTCTAAAATATCCTGAGTTAATACTTAACTTGTAAGTATCGCCATCTTTCTCAATATTTACTCCTTTAAACTGACCATGATTATCCATATCTATTATATCATTAATTTTTCTTAAAAGCACTTCTGGAAATGATTCTGAGATGAGTACATCTTTTTTAAATCCAGTAGTATTAATATTAGCTAAATTATTAGATATTGTATCCAGTCTTTTTTGATTTATTAATAATGATGTCGCTGATGCATATAATCCTCTGTTCATTTAACTCACTCCTTGTAATTAATCTTTCGTCACTCGCTTTTAACTATTTACTGTCCGATGTTTGTGTGTGCTTAAGTTGCCAGGGAATAATTGCAATTTGCTACTAATAATACTTCCTTGTATCTTCTTCTGTAATCAATCCACTTTCTAACACATCAATAGAATCTAAAACTTTACCTGTTCCAATAGCTACACAAGATATAGCATCCTCTGCTACTTTTACTGGTATCCCTGTTCTCTCACTAATACGCTTATCTAGTCCATATAATAAAGAGCCGCCACCTGTCATTATAATACCTTTGTTACTTAAATCTGATGATAATTCTGGTGGAGTCTTCTCTAAAACTGAATGCACAGCATCTGCAATAGCAGTTACCGGTTCATCTAAAGCTTCTAATACTTCAGTTGAAGATATTCTTATAGTTCTTGGTAAACCAGAAACTAAATTTCTACCTCTTACTTCCATATATACTTCCTTTTCTCTAGGAAAAGCAGTACCGATTTTTATCTTTAAATCTTCTGCAGTACGTTCACCAATCATCATATTATGCTTCTTCCTTATGTATTTTATTATAGCTTCATCAAATTTGTCGCCAGCTATTTTAATTGACTTGCTAACAACTATACCACCTAAAGATATAACCGCTATATCTGTTGTTCCACCGCCAATGTCTATTACCATATTTCCTATTGGTTTATATATGTCTAATTCCGCTCCAATAGCTGCCGCAATAGGTTCTTCTATAAGATAGGTTTTTCTAGCGCCAGCTTGATTGCTTGCATCTATTACTGCCTTTTTCTCAACCTCTGTTACTCCACTTGGAACACATACTATTATTCTAGGTCTAAAAAGCATTTTGCCTACAGCTTTATTAATAAAATGTTTTAACATTTTTTGTGTGATTTCAAAATCTGATATTACACCGTCCCTCAAAGGTCTAATTGCAACAATATTGCCTGGTGTCCTACCAAGCATTCTTCTTGCTTCTTCCCCTACTGCTAATACTTTATTAGTATTTTTATCGATAGCTACTACTGACGGCTCTTTTAATACTATTCCCTTTCCTTTTATATACACCAGTACACTAGCGGTGCCCAAATCAATACCAATGTCCGTCCTAAATCCAAACATTCAGCCTAACCTCACTTTCTTTTATTATCTTATATTTGGAGCGGATCCGTAAGCTCTGCAGTTTAAAAACTTAAATAGGTTAACAGCTAACAGCCGATAGCTGATAACCGTTAATTGTTGGACATTTTAAAACAAAGTTTGCCAATTGTTTGAACTGTTCAATAATTACTTAGTTTATATTCTTAAGAAACATATCTATGTAAATCTTGACAGTTTACACCTTATTAGTATAAAACACTAAGTTAAATCAAAAATCTGCTCATAATTTCCCTTTATCTATTTCTACAAAATGTATAAAATTCCTTTAATTTTTTCATTTTTCAAAAAAAATATTATCCTTCCAAATGGAAGGATAATATTCTCCCTCTGTATATAAATTTTCTTATAATCCATAGGAAATTATATTCTTTGTTAGATTATAAACTATTTTTTGAATATAATTTCCGTTTATGGATAGGGCAAAATCTTCCTTAATTTGTTTAAATCGAAGATTTTGTTCTTGTTCATTGTCTACTAAGAGCTTGGTATTTCATTTTTGTTGCTTTTCCACCCCTAATATGTCTTTCGGCTTTATTCTTATCTAGTACTTTTTTCACTTTTCCTGCTATAAGAGGGTTTATCTTGGGAAGACGTTCTGTAACATCTTTATGAACAGTGCTTTTACTAACACCAAATACGCTTGCTGTTTGCCTTACAGTTGCTTGTTCCTTTATTATGTATTTTGCAATTTCTATAGCTCTTTCTTCTATATAATCTTTCAATATACAACCCCCTTTGCCTACTTGTTTAGAGTCTTTTTTTACATTAATATGCATCTTGTGCATATTATAGAACTAATATGTCCTTATTTTGTAAACTTAGGTAAATACAGCTTAGGGTCAATATTCTTTCCATCTTTTATAACCTCAAAATGAAGATGAGGTCCTTGAGCAAGTTCAAAACCTACTCCTTTACCAACTCCGCTAATTGGGTCTCCCTGTTTTACTTTTTGCCCTACAGTTACAATCTCATCTGTTGATAAATTACCGTATTTAGTTACCAGTCCATTTCCATGATCTATAGTTATGACTATTCCCAGGGCATTATCATTTTTTATTTGAGTAATAGTTCCATCTAATACTGCTTTCACTACACTTCCTTCTCTTGCCTTAATATCAATGCCATTATGTGTAGTCCATTGTTCTAGAGTTTTTGAATAAACTAGCTTATCTTCAGCATAATCCATTGATATTGTCCCAATAACAGGCATTATCATTGACTTTACTTTGCTTTTAGCCTTCTTTTTAACCGTCACTTTTGAAGAACTTACAGCCTTTGTCTTTTGTTTTTCTGTAGACTTGATCTCTTTATCTTCTGTTTTCTTAGACTCTTTATCATTTGTTGTTTCTACTACTTCTATATCTGGAATATTGACATTTTCCTCTTCATCAATTAATGAAAACTCTACATTTGAATCTGACTCCTCGGCTAAAAGCAAATCATTTTTGTTTTCTATTGTTTTGTATTTATTTAAGTTGTTATTAGAAACCCAAACGGCAGTTGTCGCTACTATACAAATACATAAGAATAAAATAAGATAGAATCCATCTTTATCTAAAAATTTTGAAATATTATTCCTAAAACTTAACCATCTATTTTCCTGATAATTATTTTTGTCTTCCAAGTAGATCACCTCCACATCTAGTATTATCACCATTTATTAGTATTTAATACATGTTTTTTGTTTTTTGGGATAAAATTTTGGAATAGAAAGAAAAACGCTCTAAAACCTAGAGTTCCCTAGATTTTAGAGCATTAACTATAACTCTTAATTAATATATTTTTTTTATTTCTACTCCTGTATAATAATGTTTTAAAATTTCTTCGAAGCTACTTCCTTTTTTGGCCATACCATTAGCACCCCATTGACTCATCCCAACACCATGGCCATACCCTATAGTTTCTATTTCAATATAGCCGTTTCTTTTTAATGTTATTTTAAAGTTAGTGGAATTAAGATTAAATAAGCGTCTTATTTCTTTGCCTGAAACAATTTCGCTATCTATCATAACTTTAATAATCCTGCCACTCTGGCTTTTTTCTATAAGCTTAATTTTTTGCTGTAAATTATTTTTAGTTAATTTTACGTTTGGATATTTGCTTTTTAATTTTGAAATAAACTCATCAACTGTCATTTTTACTACTTCTCTTAATTTTGGCGCTCCATCTTCATAAGGACTGGGAACGCTTCTAAGATATGGAATTTTCGAAACAAATACTGCTTCCGAATCTTCTGTCATACCTCCACTTGTTGAATGAAAAAGAGGTTCAATTGGTTTACCATTATATGTAACAATTAATCCTTTTGTACTATCTACTGCTTGTTCTATTTTGGGCCAATATTCTTTCATCCAATTTTCTGAATGCAGTTTAATAAGCTCATCTTTAGAAAGCCAAGCTTGACAATGTATTCCTGTGCATAATGGTGCTTCAGGATGATCTGGATGTCCATTTTTAAATTTTTCTAAATGATATATCGCATATGTTCTAGCAGCTACTGCCTGAGCTTTTAAAGCCTCAATCTCAAAAGCAGCCGGCATTTCAGCTGCAACTACTCCTTTTATATATTCATCTAATTCAATTTCTTCAACTTTTTTGGTATTGATATTATAAACTTTTATGATATTCTTTTTATTTGAATCTTCTATATCTTTATCCTTATATTTTGTATCTGAAATACCCCCTATCAATAATAATGCTGGAATTATGATTATTATAAATAATAAAAAAAGTAGATATAAACCTAGTTCCCTCATATTCTCCCCCTTAGTTTATATAATTTGTTCTTAAATATAATTATGATTTATGTTGAAAAGATATGCATTCAGCAGGGAACAGTTGCCAGAAGACAGAGGACAGGGGACAGAAAACAGAGAACAGAAATCAGAGATTAGAGGACAGAGAATAGAAAATAGAAAACAGGAGATAAAAATCAATTGCAAGAAAACAGACGGCAGAAATGTAAAATTAAAAATCAAATGATAATAGATAGCTAAAAGCCATTAACAATTAGTCAATAGTTATTAGGTAGTGGTAGCGGAGAATTAATTCTTCGCTATGAACTGTTAGCTGTTGGCTATTCTGCATTTTGATAACTGGCAACTCTATTTATCCTGTACCCTGTTCTCTGTCACCTGTTTACTGTTTTCTGTATTTTGTCATAAAAAAAAAGATTTCCCGGGAAATTGGAAATCTTTTTCTACTTATGTCGACTATTGACTATAAACTAATTTTTCATTTTCAATTTTAAATTTTTTATCGCAAATACCAAGCACCTACTCCCTATATATCTTCGCTCCTAATTTTGACAATTTCTGTTCTATGTTTGAATATCCTCTATCTATATGGAATATGTTACTTATTTCTGTTTTTCCTTCTGCTATAAGTCCAGAAAGTATTAATGCCGCTCCTGCTCTTAAATCTGTTGCTTTCACAGGAGCACCCATCAACCTATCAATACCTTGTATGACTGCACTTCTTCCTTCTATCTTAATGTTTGCACCCATTCGCTTTAACTCATCAACATGCATAAATCTATTTTCAAATACAGTTTCAATAATTATACTTGTGCCATTAGCCACGCTCATTAATGCCATAAACTGTGCTTGCATATCTGTTGGAAATCCTGGATACGGCATTGTTTTTATATCAATAGCCTTTATAGGCTTTTTACCTATTATTCTAATTTTATCTCCATCTTCAATTATTTCTGCTCCTGTTTCTTTCAGTTTGGCAATAATTGATTTTATATGATCTACTACTACATTTTCGATAATTACATCTCCTCCAGTTATAGCTGCCCCTACCATGAAAGTTCCAGCTTCAATTCTATCAGGTATTATCTGATGTCTGCCGCCATTTAAAGTTTTTACTCCTTTTATCTTAATTGTACTAGTACCTGCTCCTTTTATATCTCCTCCAATTTTATTAATGAAATTCGCTAAATCTACTATTTCAGGTTCTTGTGCTGCATTTTCTATTATTGTTTCTCCTTCTGCAAGTGATGCTGCCATCATAATATTTTCCGTTGCTCCTACGCTAGGGAAATCAAGATATATCTTATCTCCTTTAAGTTTATCAGCACTAGCTTCTACATATCCATGCCCTACTTCGATTTTGGCTCCTAATGCTTTAAAGCCTTTAAGATGTAAATCTATCGGTCTTGTTCCTATTGCACATCCTCCTGGCATTGAAACTCTAGCTTTACCAATTCTCGCTAATAATGGCCCCATAACTAAAAAAGATGCTCTCATTTTCTTCATTAGCTCGTATGGAGCTTCAAAATTATCTATTATTGATGCATTTATTTGTAATTTTTCTCTAGAAACTCTTTTTACATCTGCTCCCAAAGAAGATAGTACCTCACATATTACGTCTACATCTCTTAAGTCTGGTATATCTTCTAGTATGCATTTTCCTGTTGACAATAATGAAGCTGCTATTATAGGTAAGGCTGAATTTTTTGCTCCACTTATTCTAACCGTCCCCTTTAATGGAGGACTTTTTTCTACAATAATTTTTGTCAATTTGTTTCCTCCCATGCTATATAAATTTTAAATGTTAAATGTTGAATGTTAAATTTTAAAAGTTATTAGTCTTTAGTCAACAGTCGTTAGTATTATTTGTCGTTCGTTATTCGTCATTAGCTATTCGTTAGTCATCTGTAGCGTAGAATTAATTTTTTGTAGTCAATAATTGATAGTTAATAGTTTTTAGTCTATCAACTATTGACTATCGACTATTAAACCATAGACTAATTTTACATTTTTCATTTTCAATTTTACATTTTAACCTAGTATCCAATTGAAATTATTGGTGTTCCTATCCAGATATAAGTTTTATCTTCGTATTCATTGTATCTCAAAGCTATGTTGACATTCATTTTATTGTTTCCTGTATATATGAATTCGTCTATTGCAGGTGAATAAGCAGAAATGCTGACAAGAGAATCATTAAAAAACCCCTCAACTTTTCTCCCATTTATGCTACTTAGTGCTTTAGATACTTTTTTTATTTTCTCATCTTCATTTAATTTTCCATCAAATGTCCCAATAATACAAGTAGTAATTTCTGGTTTTGCATTGAAGTTGTTGTAAATATTACTAATTTCATCTATAGTCTTTTTTAAACCTTTTGTATATTCTTGTACTACATCAATGACTAAATCTGTCTCGCCAGTGTTATCATATGGATCTTTATAAGAAGAAATTATTGCTGTAATAGTCCTTTTATATTTATCCTTCCCCCATATCGTCAATTGTATGAGGTCATTTGACTGTGATATATCTTCATAGTAGTAGTTGTCTATATTGTCATTATTATACATTTCCTGTAAAAGGTTCTTGTCCACTTTTAAACCATCTATACCTAGTTTGTTTATAATTTCTTCACTTAATTTATTAAGGCTATCTAAGTCTAAGTATGTATCATTAATTTTTTCAGTAAAATTTATATCTATTTCTAATAATTCGGCATCTGTTTCATTAAATGCTTTTATTATAGCATATTCTTTAATTGAAGCATCAAAATTATCAGCCGATACATAATTTAATACAGATAGAATAATTATAAATCCTATTGATAAAACTGTTTTTAATCTATTCATTTTTCTTTCCCTCCCTCAAAGATTTGAGGAAAGAACGAACCAGATAAAAATGTAAAGGGGGACAAAAACATTTTTATCTTATCGCCCTTTCCTCTATTAAAAGTTTTGACAGGAGGGATAGAATTTATACACTTTTTTGTAAAAAAAATAGGTCAGGAATAATCCTGACCTTATTTCTTCTTAGCTACTTCTAATCTATTTAATGCTTTTCTAAGTGCTATCTGAGCTCTAACAATATCTATTTCACCTTTACCACTTTTAAGTCTTTGCTCCGCTCTTTTTTTAGCTTCTTCTGCTCTTTTTACATCTATTTCTTCTGGCCACTCAGCAGCATCTGTTATAATGGTTGTCTTATCTTTTGTAATTTCTACATATCCTCCTGCTATAGCTGCTTCTTTAATTTTTCCATTTTTCTTTATTCTTATCTTTCCAATTGATAAAGGTGTAACCATAGGAGTATGATTTTTAAGTATACCTATATCTCCCTCTATCCCTCTTACGATTACCATTTCTACTTCATCTTCAAAAAACTTTCTATCCGGAGTCACTATTTCTAGGGTGAATTGTGACATTTTCTCCACCTCGCTTTTAAAGCCTTATCTCATGCTCTTAGCCTTTTCAACTGCTTCGTCTATTGTACCTACCATGTAGAAGGCTTGCTCTGGAAGGTCGTCGTGCTTACCTTCTAATATTTCTTTAAACCCTCTTACAGTTTCCTTTATAGGTACATACTTACCTGGTAGACCCGTAAACTGCTCTGCAACGTGGAAAGGCTGTGATAAGAATCTTTGAATTTTTCTTGCACGAGCAACTATTAATTTATCTTCTTCTGAAAGTTCATCCATACCAAGAATAGCTATTATATCTTGTAATTCTTTATATCTTTGAAGTACCTCTTGTACTCCACGTGCTACTCTGTAGTGTTCTTCCCCTATAATAGCAGGGTCTAGTATTCTAGATGTTGAATCCAATGGGTCAACTGCAGGATAAATACCAAGCTCTGCTATTTGACGCGAAAGAACTGTAGTAGCATCTAAGTGTGCGAATGTTGTTGCTGGTGCAGGGTCTGTCAAGTCGTCCGCTGGAACGTATACTGCCTGTACTGATGTTATAGAACCTTTTTTAGTTGATGTAATTCTTTCTTGCAGCTGTCCCATCTCTGTTGCTAATGTAGGTTGATATCCAACGGCACTAGGCATACGTCCAAGTAATGCTGAAACCTCTGAACCTGCTTGTGTAAATCTGAATATATTGTCTATAAATAACAATACGTCTTGGCCTTCTTTATCTCTAAAGTGTTCTGCCATAGTTAATCCTGTTAATGCAACACGCATTCTTGCTCCTGGTGGCTCATTCATCTGTCCGAATACTAGAGTTGTTTTATCTAAAACGCCTGATTCTTTCATTTCGTAGTAAAGGTCATTACCTTCTCTTGTTCTCTCTCCAACACCCGCAAATACTGATAATCCACCATGCTCTGTTGCTATATTGTTAATCAATTCCTGGATAAGAACTGTTTTTCCAACTCCTGCTCCTCCGAATAGACCTATTTTACCACCCTTCGCATATGGCGCTATAAGGTCTATAACCTTTATTCCTGTTTCAAATATTTCTGTTGCTGTTTCTTGCTCTTCAAAAGATGGAGCTTCTCTGTGGATAGGTGCATATTCAGTTGCATTAACCTCTCCCTGTTCATCTATTGGTTCACCTAATACGTTAAATATTCTTCCTAATGTAGCTCTTCCTACTGGTACTGTGATAGGTTTACCTGTATCCACAGCTTCCATTCCTCTAACAAGTCCGTCTGTTGAAGACATCGCGATACATCTTACTGTATCGTTTCCTATATGCTGTGCAACTTCTGCTATAACTTTTTTTCCATTACCTTCAATAACTATAGCATTTAATAATTTAGGAAGGTTATCTTCACTAAATCTTATATCTACAACAGGACCAATTATCTGTACTAATTTACCTGTATTTTTTCCAGCCATTTTTTCACATCCTTTCTTTTATCTTAAAAGTGAATCTTTCTTGTTAATAGAAAGTATCTAGTACCTAAATTATTTAAGCGCTTCTGCGCCACCAACAATTTCTGCTATTTCCTGAGTTATTGATGCCTGACGCGCTCTGTTGTAACTTAACTTTAAGTTTTCTATCATCTCCTGTGCATTATCTGTAGCCGATTCCATTGCATTTCTTCTTGCTGCCTGTTCACTCGCTGATGCTTCTATCATTGCTCCATATATTACACTGTGTATATATTTTGGTATTAAATAATCTAATACTTCTTCAGGAGATGGTTCGTATTCTACTAAAGTTGTCTTTTTTCTGCCTTCTTTTTCTACTACATTCTCTGCTGGAAGAAGTTTCATTATTTTAGTCACTTGTGAAATAGTACTTTCGAATTGTGTGTAAACTATATTTACTTCGTCTATTTCTCTCATTTTATATAAATTTATAACTATATCTCCGATTTCTCTAGCATGAGAATACTTCGGGTTTTCTGAAATATGCACAAACTCTCCTACTAGATTATATCCCCTTTTTCTAAAAAAGTCTCTACCTTTTTGTCCTACTGCTATTATTACCGCTTTTTCTTTATCTTTTATATTCTCCTCAGTCAATTTAATTACATTATTATTATATCCGCCACATAGACCTCTATCTGCTGTTATAACTATATAAGCTGCCTTTTTAACTTCTCTTTTTTCCAAAAATGGATGCCTTATACCTGAAGTTGAAGTTAATATATCTTTTATACTCCTTACTATAGTATTATAGTAAGGCCTTGTTTTTTCTAATTTTTCTCTGGCTCTCCTTAACTTTGCCGAAGATACAAGTTCCATAGCCTTTGTAATCTGCTTTGTATTACTTACGCTTCTAATTCTTCTTTTTATATCTCGCATTCCTGCTTGGGCCATGTTTTCACCTCCCGTCTTGAGCACATATCAATCCTTCATGGTATTTATCATTCATCAACCAATAGTATCCTTGTAGCGGAGAATTAATTCTCCGCTACAAACTAACCCATCAATTATCTAACAAAAATCAGCAGCGAACAATCTACCTAAATATTGTGCTCCTGCTTAAAATTCTTTTTGAATTCTTCTATAGCACTCTTTAATCTTTCTTCCATTTCTTCTGATAATTCACCTGTTTCTACTATGCTCTTACCTACTTCTGGGTAGTTATTATCCATAAAGTTTAAGAACTCTTTTTCAAAATCTTTTATTTTATCTAGTGGAATATCTGTTAAGTATTTCTTAGTAACCGCATATATAATCATAACTTGATGCTCTACTTTAACTGGAGCATATTGTGGCTGCTTTAATATTTCCATTATTCTTTGACCTTGAGCAAGTCTTGCCTGAGTTTCTTTATCAAGCTCTGAACCAAACTGTGCGAACGCTGCTAATTCTCTATACTGTGCTAATTCAAGCTTTAATGTACCTGCTACCTTCTTCATAGCCTTTATCTGCGCAGCACCACCAACACGAGATACTGAAAGTCCCGCATTTACTGCTGGTCTTTGCCCTGAGAAGAATAACTCTGACTCAAGGAATATCTGACCGTCTGTTATTGATATTACGTTTGTTGGTATATAAGCAGAAATATCTCCTGCTAGTGTTTCGATTATTGGAAGTGCTGTTATAGAACCTCCACCATATGCTTCATCTAATCTAGCTGCACGTTCTAAAAGTCTTGAATGTAAATAGAATACGTCTCCAGGATATGCTTCACGTCCTGGCGGTCTACGAAGAAGTAGTGACATAGCACGATATGCAACAGCATGCTTTGACAAATCGTCATATATTATAAGTACGTCTTTACCTTGATACATGAATTCTTCAGCCATAGCACAACCAGCATATGGAGCTATATATTGAAGTGGTGCCATTTCACTAGCTGAAGCTGATACTACTATTGAATACTCCATAGCTCCTCTTTTTTCTAAAGTTTCAACTATTTTAGCTACAGTTGATTTCTTCTGTCCTATCGCAACATATATACAAATAACATCTTGACCTTTTTGGTTTAATATAGTATCTATTGCAATCGCAGTCTTACCAGTCTGTCTATCTCCTATGATTAACTCCCTCTGACCTCTACCGATTGGTATCATTGAGTCAATAGCTTTTATACCAGTTTGCAGTGGAACTGAAACGGATTTTCTCTCAATTACTCCTGGCGCTCTTGACTCAATTGGTCTATACTTTTCAGTTTTAATTGGACCTTTTCCATCTATCGGCTGACCTAGAGCATTTACTACCCTACCTATAAGTGCCTCTCCAACTGGAACTTCAACTATTCTTCCTGTTCTCTTAACTATATCCCCTTCTTTTATATTTTCATCTGAACCTAATAAAACGCAACCAACATTATCTTCTTCTAAGTTTAGAGCCATACCATAAACTTCACCTGGAAACTCTAAAAGCTCACCAGCCATACATTTTTCTAAACCATGTATTCTTGCAATACCGTCACCAACCTGTATAACTGTACCTACATCTACTACATCTAGTTTGTTTTCATATCTTTTAATCTGCTCTTTAATAATTGAACTGATTTCTTCAGGTCTTAGATTCATTTTTTGCTCACCCCTATCTTAGTTACTCTTATATCTTTAAGATTCTTTTGAATTCTATCTAATTGCCCTTTTATACTTGCATCTATTATTTTATCTTGAATTTTAACAAGCACTCCACCTATAATGCCTTCATCAACAATATTTTCAAGAATAACAGTTTTGCCCAACTTTTCAGATAATTTATTTTGAAGTCTTAATTTTTCTTCTTCATCTAAAGGAACTGCTGTTATAGCTTGTGCTTCGATTATGCCTTGTTTTTCATTTGATAGTTCTATGTATTCTTCTATTATATCCATTAGATATTTTTCTCTTCCTTTATCTATTACAATATATATTAGATTTAATATTTCCTGGGCTACTCTACCTTTAAATACTGAATTTATGATATCCTTCTTTTCATTTTTAGATAACTTAGGGTGCTCAAATATTATTTTAAACTCTTTTTCTTTATCAAATATTTCATATATTGAATTTAGCTCTTCTTTAAATTGCTGTATTTTATCTACCTCTTCAGCTACTTCAAATAGAGCTTGGGCATAAGTTTTTCCTATTAATTTTGCCATTTAGCTTCCCCTACCTCGTTTATAAACTTATTTATAATCTCTTTATGAGCTTTAGCATCTAAGTTTTTATCTATAACTTTTGAAGCAGCTAACATAGCTATTGTAACAACTTCTTCTTTTAACTCTTCTACTGCTTTTTCTCTTTCTCTCTCTATTTCTTTTCTAGCTTTCTCAATTATAGCCTCTGCTTCTTTCTTAGCTTCCTTTATTATTTCTTCTCTTACTTCTTCACCTCTGCGTCTAGCAGCCTCTATAATTTCTTGAGCTTCTTTTTTAGATGCTTCAATCTTCATTTCATATTCTCTTTTTAAGTTTTGAGCTTCTTCCTTATTTTTATTTGCAGCTAATAGATCACTTGCTATTTTTTCTTTTCTAGCATTTAAAAATTCAGTAACTGGCTTGAATAAGAAATGTCTTAGTACTAAGAATAGAACAATTGTTGCTATTATCTGCATTACCAAAGAACTAAGCTCTGGAATAACTCTTACATCTATTGACATTTATAAATCCTCCTTTCGCTGTTGTTAGCCGTTGTACCTATTCTATATCTAAATGGTTCTCCCATTAACTTCCAATTTAATACAGAAACAAGAGATGGGCGAAAATACCCACCTCTTATGTAGGTATATTAAAGGGCTCCAAGTAATGGTCTTACAAATAATAATATTATAGCAATAACAAGACCATATATACCTGTTGTTTCTGCAACTGCTTGACCAAGGATCATTGTTCTTATGATATCACCTTGTGCTTCTGGTTGCCTTCCAACAGCTTCTGCAGCTTTACCTGCAGCATAACCCTGTCCTATTCCAGGACCAATACCAGCTATCATAGCTAAACCAGCACCTATAGCTGAACATCCAAGTATAAATGCTTTTGGATCTATTGTTGGCATGTAATTCCCCTCCTTTCAAGGTTTACATACTGTAATTATATTTGACGGACACTAGGTCCGGAATTAACTTTACTCCATTGCCATTGAAATAAATACCATAGTAAGCATTACAAATATAAATGTCTGTATTACACCTGCAAAAACGTCAAAATATGCATGGAATACAGGTGTTATAAATACTGAAAAATAACCTAATGCACCATATATAAGCCCCATGATTATCACACCACTTAAAATATTACCAAAAAGACGGAATGATAATGATATAGGGTTTGCTATTTCTCCTATAACATTTAGTGGAAATAAGAAAGGCATAGGCTCAAAGAATCCCTTTATGTATCCTCCTAAACCTTTAGATTTTAAACCGTAATATTGTGTTAATGCAAAAGTAATTAAAGCTAATCCAAAAGTTACATTGTAATCTGATGTCGGAGGTTTAAATCCTAATAATCCAAAAAGATTTGAAACAAGTAAATATAAAACAAGTGTACCTATGTAAGGAGCAAATTTTAGTTTGTCAGAACCCATAGTAGTTTCAACTAGTGATTGAACTCCTTCTACTAATAATTCTATTACATTAAGTAATCCTGAAGGTTTTTCATCTATTTTTGCATTTTTTATCTTTTTGTTCACGTATATTGCAAAAATAGATAGTAAAATTACTATAATCCAAGTATTAACTATAGTTTCGGGTATAAAAATTTCCTTTCCAAAAAGTGTTAAAGCTATTTCTATTTTCACTGTTCCGACCTCCTTTCATGAAAATTAATTTTGCATTTTTGATGTCTTTCTACCTTTTATAATATCATAAAATGTGTCGAATATAATAATAATTTTGACCATAAAAAGTCCTAACACTGTAGAATAGAAATTTATATAATCAGCTATTGCTGAAATTGTTAACACTATGCCGTAAATTAAGTATCTTATCATGTAATTCCCTACAACATATGGCATTATTTTATTGTTAGACATCTTTACGGCTTTTTCTAATGTCAAGCTCATTAATCTAAAATTAAGTACATTTATTGATGCTCCAAAAATAATTCCATAAATATATGGCTTAGGTTCAGGAAATACCAAAAAAAACACGCCTATTATAAGTATCGTTAATATAAATACTCTCTTTATTATTTTAGATTGCGTATTATCTTGCAGGCTCAAATAATCACTTCCCTTTAGTCCCTTTTGTCGTTATTTTAAATAAACTTATGAAAGATGTAATTATTCCTAGTATTGAAAAGACTCCTAAAAAAATGAATCCTGTATTTAGTTTGTCATCTAAAAAGTTTCCTATATATATACCTCCTAAAATAGGTAGTGCCATAGACAAACCTATTTGTGAGACTAAAGCTAAATTTTGCAGGATTTTTGATTTATTATTCCCCATTCGACCACTCCACTTTTTATTATTTCTAAAAATATTTCTATATATAATACATACACAAATTTATACTCCTACAGAATATGATAAATCTTTTATTAATTTTTATCAAGTTGAGAATAGAAAGACCAAACTCAAAAAAAAGAAAATATTTCAAGTCTAACCCAATTGTATTATTGTTCTTAATCCAATCTTATAATTACCACAATTATTATATCCTTAAACCATATATATTCTGTTTTTTATATCTAAATATTAGATACTGTAGTTCACTATTAGTCTATTTTTCATAAAAATAAATTACTTTGTCAGCAAGTTCAATTATAAATAGTTTAAACTTAAATAGGAAAAATTACAACATTCTCATGATAAAGATAAATAGGAAATTAATATAGTATTTTGAAAATTAAAGAATTTATTACTTTGTTTCTTCTTCAACATTTGACAAATAATTAATAAGATTACTATAATATTTCTATGAATAATAAGAAGAAAAAAGTGTGAAAAGTTAAGATGATTCTCTAACTTTTCACACTTTTATACAAAAATTGGAATGCCGTTTTAAATAAATATTGTTCTAGAATGTAATTTCATTATCCGAAAATGTAAAGCTTAATAAGTAAGAAATTTTTCATTTTTGATTTCATTGCTTCATCATTCATAATAAGATACAATTATTTATTTTTTTAGAATCTCTGGAACTTCTGGCTTATAGAACCAACCGATGCAAGTAGGCTTTACTCCTACATTAGAAATTATAAATAACATTGCTGTAGTTATTGTTAAAAAGTTTCTAAAGAATTTTTTACTCATTATCTCACCCCCTCTCCCACCATATTTTTTACTTATTCAAGGAAATAAGAAAAAACGTGAAAAGTTAGAATTTTTTTCTAACCTTTCATTTTAATTGTATAAAAATATTTTTCCATTTTCAATAATATTTTCCGAAAATGTCATTTCATTGTCCGAAAATGCATTTTAGATACAAGGGGACGGCTTTTCTGTTTCATTTTGTATGCACTAGAACCGTCCCTCTGTTTCCATCAATCAGGAGTAACTTTTAAATATACTTTTTTATCATTAATACTCAAAACTAAATATACTATATCTTTGTATTTATTAAATATTTCTTTCTCTTCTTGTGATAATAATTTATAATGTCTTATTAATGTTCCATGTCCAATATTAAGGCTCTTATTAGGTTTTATTTCTACTCCATCAACAAAGAGATTAAAAACTCTTTCACCAATTACAAATCTTTCAGCAAATTCCTTAGGTATGTATAATGTATAATGAATTTTTATATTTGATGATGTAATGTTTCTAATCTTTAGTCTATAGACTATATTAGCTAAATATTTATCTTCTCTTTGTTCTACAGTAGTTTTATTAAATAGTATTTGAGATTCTTCCATTTCTATCTTTACAAATTTCAAATAGTCAAAATCTTGATCATGTTTTCGTTCTTCAGCATACTTTTGTATAGTATCTACATCTAAAACTTTATCTTCTCTGACTTTAATGGGACTACAACTCGTTATCACGATGAACAGTAGCAATAAAAACAATACTAATCTACATTGTTTCTTCAATTTCAAACCTCCTAAATTTACAGCCTGCTATACAAATAATATCTTATCTTTTAAAAATAGCCTTTATAAATATTTCTGAACTATTAATTATATAAACTATAGTAACAAATAATGCTGAACTGTATTTATTTAATATCTTACTAGTACAAAAAACACACCTGCTATTCCAATGATTGAGCCTAAAAAAAGTAAAATTTTACTGTCTTTCTCACTCAAATAAACTCTTAAAAATATAACTCCTATCATTAACATACTCCATACTAGTGATGATAAAAAAGGTCGACCATAACCATAATAACCAATAAAGGCAATTAACAGAATTGTAATTATAGGAATTAAAAAGAGTATAATAGTACCTTGAGAAATTAATTTCATAACTTAAATACCTTTCCCTTGTTATTTATTCCATAAAAATTACAAACGTCATAAATATTAATAGTAAACTAAAACTATGAATAAATATAATGTCTTTTTCTTAAATAATAATCTTACTTTTTTATTTGACTTGAAGTAGATAATCTAATTGGTTAAATATCATTGTTTTTTAAAGTATATTTTTATTGGATAAAAAATGAAATAGGCTAACAAAAGCCCATATGCAATAGGAATAATACTTCTATGTAACATCACAAAATAGGACATATGATCACCATAATAGGTTTCTAACACTATTAATTTTATAATACTACCAATAATTCCCGCCATTATACTAAATTTTATATAGCTTTCAATAATTAATATAAATTTTTTTACATCTTCTACTGTTTTTTTCTGTAAATACACTTTAAAAATTTCATTTACATCTTTATACGTTTTAGATGCTAACATAAAACAAATCAAACTTATCAATATAAAAATAATGTCATTTATTTGTATAATGATATCAAATTTATTAGTCAAAACGAATAACCCAAAACATAGTAAAATTAGATTTATAATTATACTCAAATTTAACACCTCTAATTCCACATTTATTTTTTTATATGTATTTTAAATAATCGAGTAGGAGGTATCATTTGCTACCGCAGCACATACCGTTCGATATACGGTGTTCATTAGGTTAAGTTTACTTTTTTATTTTAATTAAGCTCTGGCTTTCACATTTGAAGATACCAAAAGTTACTACACGCTTCCTGCTTATCTCTGATTTCCAATCCTACTTCAGCAGTACAGCATTCATATGAAGTTTTCTGTGGTCTTTGCCTCCCTTGTTACTTAACTCCCTAATATTCGGTCCTTCCCTATCTGTCCTAGGTTTAAGATACTATAACCTTCGCTGACTTCTCAAGGTTTAACTATACATCAGTGTATAGGCTGCCATCTTGAAATTCATCTGAATGACGTATCCTTGAGTCCTCCCGATGTAAGCGTAACCACTTTCCTCCAATATATCCGCCACATTTACTGTCTAAACCTTCGAACCATTTTGGGCTTTGTTTTGTTATATCACCCTTGCCTTTGGCTAGTAGTTGCAATTCTATAAAAATATTTTTCCATTTTCAATAATATTCTCCCAAAATGTCATTTCATTGTCCGAAAATGCATTTTAGATACAAGGGGACGGCTTTTCTGTTTCATTTTGTATGCACTAGAACCGTCCCTCTGTTTCCTATTCACATAAATCAAAATTTACTATAGTCACTGCATCCTTTTCTTTTGGTCCTCCTTTTTCAGATGGAGTAACCGATATTTTTATCTGCTGTCCATCTATCTCTTTAACAAAAAACATTCTAGAACCTAGCTGCTCTACTTTTTCCCATCCTTGAGCTTTCAAAGCACTAATTAAGTCCGGCATTACATTGCCTGGCCACTTACCAGCAAATTCTATCTTATTTTCTTTAACTTTTCCATTTAAAATTTTAGGAATATGGTTCTGAACTATATCCTCAATTGTTATTTGTTTAGATTTTACATCCTCATTTTTAACATTTTCCTCATTTATAGAACTTTCAACATCTTTTTGATTAGAACATCCTGCAAATAGTAATGCTAATACTAATATTAAAATGACATATAGTCGATTATTTTTTCCCATGATAATCAAGCTCTCCTCCTTTAAGTGAAAAATTCTAAAAGATTTCATTATTAATCTAATCATTCATCTTTAGCTCTATTAGTAATTAACGGAAATAAAACGACTATTAACCCTATAATTTGGATTGATGAGCTTAAATTATTATAAACAAGTTCTGTGCTGTAGAACTTAATAATACCTATTTTTATTAAAAACAAAAGTATGTAAGAACAAAATCTTCGATTTAAATTTGTATAAGGTAGATTTTGTTGAAATCCATTACGGAAATTATATTTAAAATTATCCACAAATTAATGCAGTTTAATAATTTCCTATGGATTATAAAAAATTGGATAAATTATTTCCGCAATAATACCACTAAAAAGAATTATTAAAATCCCCAATATTAAATGGTTCGAATTTTCCCTACTAAACATATTTATCTATCCTCTCTCTTTAAATTTAGCTACTTTTTAAATATTTTTATAAACTATTAGCTCACTAGTTTAAAAAAGTAATTTAATTCGAAAATTTTTTCAGAAATCTTTAATTTAAGATTTAGAAACTCCACTTTATGTATTTTATCCTTTATTTCACTGTTATGTTAACATTTTATTTCTAATCAATACAAACTCTCTTCATGAAATAAATTTACCGTTTTTCTATAATATTTAGCATGATTTATCGTATTTGAATATGTCCAAAATTTAAGATTAATCCCATGCAAAATAGCATAAGGTTCTGAAATCTCAACACAACCTCTTCCACGTAGTACAACTCTTGCTCCACTAATTTTTTCAGCATACACATAGAATTCTTTCCATTGATGTATATCATAAGAAACAATATCCGTATATGCTTTTTGTTCTTCTATACTTACAAATTCTCTAAATGTCCCTTGTGAATATAAAATACCAGGCACTCCAATTTCTATAACCACACCGGGTGCTACTTTTTGTTTAGCACGTATAATAACATAGTAATAATACTTTTTATCCAGCATTGGACGCTGGCCATCTTTAGAATAATTTTTAGCTTTATTTTGCATATGTTTCTCAATTACATCATCAACATATTTTTTTGCTTCTTTCAAAGACATATTTTTGGCTTTAGAAATTGCTTCTAAATATTCTCTTTCTGACACCAATTTAATATCACTAAAATTATCCACCCCCTTAACATCAGTGAATACAATTAAACTCTTTAATGATAATATAAGTACAATAATAAATAGGAAGATAATACTCTTTTTGAACATAAGATATCCACCTTCTCTTTTTACTTTTAACAAATTTATTTGTCTTTTTTAAACTCTCTAGAATCTTTATTTCATAGAACCAACCGATGCAAGTAAGCTTTACTCCCTTGTTGGAAATCATGAATAACATTGCTGTAATTATAAGAAAAAACGTGAAAAGTTAGAATATTTTTCTAACCTTTCACGCCAATTATATAAAAATATTTTTCCATCTTCAATAATATTTTCCGAAAATGTCATTTCATTGTGTGAAAATGCATTATATAAATCTTTTTAGAAAAGAATCGCATTTGTTTATGAAGATACTCCCAATTGATGTCAAATTGAATAGTTGAATACTTATACCTATACAGCTAGATAATAAAACTTTTAAAAAGTGTAAATCGTCATTTTTCAATAACAACATACTTATCATCATAGTTCCCCAAATTAGTAATATGATAATCCCGATATTTTTAAACTGCATTTTTATATTGTTAATTATTACAAACCCTAATATGATTATCACAATTGTCAAAACAATCAAACTTATATAAGGCAAAAAAGATATTTTAACTAACATTGAAAAAAATATATAAACAATTACTGTAAAAGCAAGACATCGGTCATAGGATGTGCAATGAGCTCCGCCAGTGAATATTCTTAATGCAAGAGAAGAAAACATCATTGTAATTACAAAATCTGTAATATTCAATATTAAAGAAATAATGAAAACTACAAAAAATTCAATTAGAATCCCTAAAATCAACTGTAGACCATAATAAATTTGGGTTTTTTGTTTTTGGTCAAAATTTGAATGTCTACATATACTATTGGTTAAGCTTTCAGATATCTTTTCTAAATTTATCATTTTTTAGCCTCCATTTAATTTTTAGGGAACATGACTGTAAAAATGACTTTATCATAAGCACTATCAACCGTTATTTTCCCATTATTCTTCTCTACTATTTTCTTAACTATATAAAGTCCCATTCCTCTTGAAGTCCCCTTTGTTGAAAAATTCTTTTCGAAAATCCTGTTAAGTGTACGTTTTTCTAATAGTTTAGAGGAATTTTCAATAGTAAAAACATAATCCATTGGAGTCTGAAATATATTTATACCTATAAATCTTTTATCTTCTTGTAGTTCTAATGTAGCGTCTATTGCATTATCTAAAAGATTAGATAATATCTTATTCAAATCGAACGGATTTATTTTTATATTATCAATCTTGCATTTAATCGTTAAATCAATATCTATATTCAGCCTCAACGCTTTATTTATTTTAAATTGGAGCAAAATATCGACTTCTGGTACTCCAGTATTTACAACTAGTCTCAGTTTTTCCGTTTCTTTACTGAATTTCAAAAGATATTCTTCTAATCTATCATACTTTTTTAATTTTAAAAGACCATATATTATTTGCATATGATTTAATAAATCATGACGCTGTTCACGTACTAAATCATTCATTTCCCTCATATTTATAAGTTCTATTTGCTTAAGCTTATACATATAATCCTTTTTTATATGCTTAAATAGTTCTCTTATGATAAAAATACCTAATATATTCAATAATACGATAAATAGCCCAAAAATTAGATTGAAAATTTTAGTATCAATAGGCTGAAATATCTGATTACTAGCTAAAAAGCTATTTATTATAAAAAGAGTTAATAAAAATATACTTATAACATTAAAAGCTATTACAGTTTTCAAGCTAAAGTATTTAATATTCATTTTCCCTTACCTCTTTAAATATCATTTTCATCCTCAAAATCAATAATAGTAAAATTAAATTTACGAATTATTAGAAATAGTATAATCATAATCAAAATTTGAGTGAAGAAAGCAAATAATCTTATCGACATGTTTTTAGTAATCAATTCTGGTGATATTTTTAAAAAATACATTATCGCTTGAATATTAAAATTTTCAACAGATATATAGATACAGCTAGCAAGAATAACACCGCAAAAAATATTAAATAAATAGTTTTTAACAAATAGATATATTGCAATAATCATAATTAAATCATATACAAATACATTCATCAAATACGAATTAATATAAGGTCTTATCAGAAATGCTAAAAATGATACGATAAAACCAATAAGAATCGTTTTAAAATAATTCACCTTAAATCCACATAACGCCAAAGTAAAAATAGTTATTACCAATGCCTCTGGAAAAGAGAAAATTAAAAATTCAACTAACGATAATTTTTGCATTTTATCTATCCTCCATGATGAAAATCCTTCTTCCAGGACTTAAAAATTTCAAATCGTTAGCTTCAAATTATAAGCCGCTGTTATCATAATCCTATTTCGAAAATCATGCTCATACCTTTTTGAAAGCAATGCACATTCCTTATAATTTTTAAATAAAATTTTTTTAGACGAACGACAGTATAAAACTACTTCTTTTATTTTTTTTACATTAACTATGAATGAACGATGTGTTCTAATAAAACATTCTTTATTTAACCTATTTTCTATACTATTTAAAGACTCATAAGTACAATATTTTTGAGTAACCGTATGAATAATTCTTTGTCTTTTGACTGATTCTATAAATAAAATATCATCTGAATTTATTAGTATTTGTCCGCTAACTGTACTAAAATCTATTAATTGAACCTTCAACTTCATATTTTTGATATGTTCTAATGTCTTAAAAAGCCTTTTTTTCTGAATAGGCTTTTGTATATAATCAGTAGCATAAACATTAAAGGCTTCGGGCATATATTCATCATAAGAAGTAATAAAAATCAAGGAAAGAGTTTCGTCTGTCTCTCGAATAATTCTCGCCACATCTAATCCAGACATATCTGGCATTTTAATATCTGTCAATACAACATCAGGTTTCATTTTGCATACAAAATTCAAAAGCTCTTTCCCATCTGTAGCCTCTGCTATTAATTCAACTCCTTTTATCTGTTTTAAATATAATCTTAAAATATGTCTAGCATTCTCATCATCATCCGCTATAATAACCCTAATGGACATTCTATACCGTTGGCTTATATATAAAATCACTTAATAATATAATGCACAGCTTTTTATTAAGCCAACAGGTCATACCTCCTTTATATCATCTTGCTGTGCATAGATACAAGGGAACGTTCTCTCGCCTGTATATCAATTAGGATACACGTCCCTTGTTTCCTTTTGTTCTTTATAGTAGCATTAGTCCAAGTGCTATTATAGCTCCTGTTATTAATAAGTCTACAACACAGAATCCCATGATATCTCTTGCACCTAATCCTGCTATACCTAATGCTGGTAATGCCCAGAATGGTTGAATCATATTTGTCCATGCATCTCCCCATGCTATTGCCATTGCTGTTTTAGCAACTGGAACACCTAATTTAGCTCCTGCTGGTATCATAATAGGTGCTTGAACTGCCCACTGTCCACCGCCTGATGGTACAAAGAAATTGACTAAACCCGCACTTAGGAATGTAAAAAATGGAAATGTTGTTTGATTCGAAATATTTACAAACCAATTTGACATAACTCCTCCTAATGAAAGTCCTGCATCATTAGCTCCTGTCATCATACCCATAATTCCAGCATAAAACGGAAACTGTAATATTATTCCTGATGTACCCTTAGCTGCATTTTTAACTGCATTAAGGAATCTCCTAGGAGTTCCATGAAGTATAATACCTGTAAATAAGAAAATAAAGTTAATAATGTTCAAATTTAATTGAAAACCGTTTTCCTTGAAATAATAGATTATAAAGGTTAGTCCCATGATACCTATTAACATTGAGAGTATAGGACTATTTTCCATTTTATCGGCTGGTGTCATATCTTCAGATATATAAGCAGCTTCTTCTTCCTCCTCCAAAAGTTCAGGGTCAATAGTAACTACATTTTTAGAGTTAGGATGCATTGCCCTATTGATTATAGGTAATACAACAAATATAGCTAATACTATAACAATATTAAAAGTTGCAAAAATAGTATTATTTGTTGATATCGGATTAGTAACTACATCATTTGTAACAGTAGCTAAATCAGTTCCCGGTGTAGCTAATTTTAATGGAATTGAACCTGATAATCCTGCATGCCATACTAAAAACCCTGAATACGCCGAAGCAATTAATAATCTGTAGTCAACACCTTTTACTTGCTTTGCTATTTGTCTAGCAAATAAAGCTCCTATTACTAAACCAAACCCCCAATTTATCCAACAAGCAATTGTAGATATTATCGTTACCAAAACTATAGCTTGCGTTGGACTTTTTGCTAAACCTGATAATGATTTTAACCCTCTTTTAATAATTGGTGCATTAGCCAAAGTATATCCTGTAACTAATACAAGTGCCATTTGCATAGAGAATTCTAATAATTCCCAAAAACGATTGCTCCAATGAATAACCATTGCTATTGGTCCTTGACTTGTAAAAATCATTGCTAATACAAATACAATCAATGTTAAGATGACAGCAAAAAGGAATGGGTCAGGTAAATATCTTTGAACAAGTACAACACAACCATTAGTGAACTTTTTAAACATATAGTTGCTCCCCCTTGTCTTTTATTAATTTGTTTTTTTATAAAATTAGGGTACTTATATAAGTACCCTATCCGTTACCTAATCTATATCTCCATTTTCTTCAAATCATCTGCAATAATTAAATCAGCCTCTGTATTAGCTTTGACATCCTCGATAGTAGCCTCCGGCCCTAATTCTTTTAATACAAGTCCTCTTTCGGTTACTTCAATTACTGCCATTTCTGTAATTATCAAGTTGACTTGCCCTGCTGCTGTAAGGGGCAAAGTACATTCTTTTAGAATTTTTGGTTTACCTTTTGCTGTATGTTCCATAGCTATAATAACTTTTTTAGCTCCTACAACTAAATCCATCGCTCCACCCATTCCAGGTACCATTTTCCCAGGAATCATCCAGTTGGCAAGGTTTCCTTTTTCATCTACTTGAAGTGCTCCTAAAACTGTTGCATCAACATGTCCCCCTCTTATTATCGCAAATGAAGTAGCACTATCAAAGAAAGCTCCTCCTGGTTTTATTGTTACTGGCTGACCTCCTGCATTTGTTAAGTCTTTGTCCTCCTCACCTGGATTAGGAGCTGGTCCAAGCCCAACGAAACCGTTTTCCGACTGCAGTATTATATCAATATCATCTGGAATATAATTAGCTACCATAGTTGGTAGTCCTATACCTAGATTAACAACGTCTCCATCTCTTAATTCCTTAGCTACCCTCTTAGCTATTATCTCTCTTGCTCTTTGTTTATCCATTACTCATCACCCCTTACAATGTAATCTACAAATATACCAGGTGTTATTACTTCATTAGGATCAATTTCCCCAACCTCAACTACTTCTTCAGCCTCAACTATTACTAAATCAGCCGCCATAGCCATAATTGGGTTAAAGTTCCTAGCTGAGTTACGATAATAAACATTTCCTTTTTTATCTACTTTTGCTCCTTTGATTAAAGCTACATCTGCTCTAAGAGGTAATTCTAATAAATATTCTTTCCCATCTATTTCTATTTTTCTCTTACCTTCTTCTACAACTGTTCCTATCCCTGTCGGAGTTAGTATACCACCAAGTCCCGCTCCCGCTGCTCTTATTCTCTCTGCTAGTGTTCCTTGAGGTACTAATACTACTTCCGTTTCACCTTCTGTCATTTGTCTTCCTGTTTCTTTATTAGTACCTATATGAGATGCTATAACTTTTTTTATTTGTTTGTTAACTATAAGTTTCCCTATTGCTACTTCAGGAAAAGCTGTATCATTAGCTATTAAGGTTAAATCCTTTACTCCTTTTTCAACAAGTGCATCAATGATTTTATTCGGACTTCCCACACCAAGAAATCCCCCTATCATTACAGTCATACCGTCTTTAACATACTCAGCAGCCTGATCTACAGATATTAATTTGTTTTTTGACAATTCTTACACCCCCAATATAATATACTATTATGCTTTACGTATTTTGTATTCTATAGTAAAATAATAAAATCCTTTTACACAATAAAATATGTTACTAAATTTTAAGAAATGTCTGACATCTAAATATATACAAGGGGACGGTTCTTTTGTTTCCTTTTTGCTTCTAAAGGATACAATAGAACCGTCCCCTTGTTTTTGTACAAGACCTTTACATTCTTCTAATCGAATTTTCGGTAATCTTATCAAATAGATGCATCTTATTATAGTTTAATTTAATATTAACTTTCTCTCCTATATCACCTATAAATTCTGATGGTGTGAGTATTTTAAATCTGGACTTCCCTATACTGACATCAACTAATTTATCTCTTCCAAGAGGTTCAATTACGTATATTTCTGACCTAACCGTATTAACTTCATCCTCATCTCCTGTTATTACTAAATCTTCAGGACGTATACCCAATATCAATTCCTTAGAACATGATGTGAAATCAAATCTAACTTTTGCACTTTCAGGCAGCTCTAATTTAAATACTTCATTCTTTAAAAACAATCTCCCATCTTCTTCTACAACAGTAACATCTATAAAATTCATCGGTGGATTCCCAATAAAGTTCGCAATAAATAAATTTTTGGGATTTTCATATAACTTTTCAGGAGTATTAAAATCTTGTAATTTACCTTTATTCATTATGGCAATTCTATCCGCCATAGACAATGCTTCCATTTGGTCATGTGTAACAAATACCATGTTAATACCTAAATCTTTTTGTAACTTTTTTATTTCAGCTCTCATATTTATTCTTAGCCTTGCATCAAGGTTTGATAAAGGCTCATCTAAAAGCAGTATTTTAGGCTCCTTCACTAGTGCTCTTGCAAGTGAAACTCTCTGCTGCTGTCCTCCTGACAGTTGTCCTGGTTTTCTATCTAATAAATGTCCTATTTCAACTTTATCGGCTGCTTCTTTTACTTTTTTTTCTATTTGGTCTTTTGGAACCTTTTTAATCTTTAATGGAAATGCAATATTCTCAAACACAGTCATGTGCGGATATAATGCATAATTTTGAAAACACATACCTAAATTCCTATCCTTAGGTAATACATCATTCATTATCTTATCATCAAATATTATATATCCTGATGTCGGCTTATATATTCCTGCAATCATTAGTAATGTAGTTGTCTTACCACAACCGCTAGGACCTAATAAAGCTATAAATTCCCCATCATTAAACTTCAGATTTAAATTATCAACCGCTGTAAAATTTCCATATTTCTTAGTAACATTTTCAAAGATAACCTTCATTTTACACCCCCCATTATCGGAATTTTACTCGGATTGTACAGTTTTTAACTTTTTACTCCACCAAAAGATACTTTCATAAGTGATTTTTGCGATAGTATAAAAAACAGTATGGTTGGTATCATGTAATATAATCCTGCTGCACACAACAGGCCATAATCTAGCATTCTGAAATCGCCTATTAAATTTTTGAGGAAAACTGCAAGTGTGAAGTTTTTAGGACTATATATAAATGTGTAAGCATAAATAAATTCAGACCATCCTGACATGAATGAAAAAATTGATATTGCTGCTATTCCAGGTTTTAACTGAGGAATTATAATTTTTCTCCAAGCCTGCAGCTTCGTACACCCATCAATATATGATGCCCATTCAATTTCCCAAGGTATATCATCAAAAAATCCTTTAATTATCCAAACTGACATAGGTATGTTTAAAGCAACCTTTACCAGTACAATCCCAATTAGTTTATCAAGTAAGCCTAATTTTTGAAGCACTATATACAATGCTATTAATAATGCAACGCCCGGAAATGCATGTAAAAATATTGTCAGCTTCATTATGAAACTTTTTCCTTTAAATTTCATTCTTGACAACGAAAAACCTGCTAATGTTGCTATTAAAACTTCTAATATTGTAATTCCTCCTGCTAATAAAAAAGTATTCCATGTAATAGGCCATATACTCGGAAATATCTTAGTTCCTATTTGTATCTCGCTCCACATAAATCTCCAATTTTGAATTGTCAACTTCCTAGGTATAAATCCAAACAGCGCTTCCTTAGACAGAGAATTCAACAATAGCCACGCATATGCAACTATTATAGGCAAGCTGACAAAGATAATAATTGTATATGCTAGTATTTTAGGTAGCATTATTTGTAATTTCTCTTTAAAAGATGATTTAACTATTATCCTGTTCTTTCCCATATGTGCCTCTCCCCTTTAGTCTTCTAGCTTTGACGGATTCATCATTCTATCATATCCAAAGAACTTGAGCATTAACAGTGTTACAACAATACCCACAATAACAAGTATCATTGCTATTGCCGAACCATATCCAAATTCAAAATTGGCAAAAGCTTTATGATATGCAAACAACGCCCATACCTCACTATCGAACAATGGCCCGCCATCTGTAATTAATAAAATATATTCATATGAAGTCAGCAAAGATAACGTCTGCCATATTGTTAAAAACATTATAGGCCATTTTAAAAAAGGTATTATAATATTTCTAATTATCTGTAAGTCATTTGCACCGTCAATCATTGCTGCCCTGAAATAATCCTCTGATATTGATTTTATCGCTGCTGAAAAAATAACCATACCAAAAGATGCACCTATCATCCCGTTTGCAAGTATAATTACTTTCATTGGATTGTCTAGTATCCAGCTTTGAGAAGGCATATTAAATAAATTTTTCATTATTACATTTAACATACCATACTCTGTTGGATCAAGAAACCATAGCCATAACAATGCATAGACAACTGCAGGTGTCATTCGAGGTAATAACCATACTGTTCTGAAAAACAACCCTATATTTTCATTCTTAATAAAATAAGTCGTTATCACAGCCAATACAAAACCAAAACCCACATTAATAATACATGTAAATACCACATATACGATAGTATTTTTTATAACCTGTGGTATCACTGAATCTTTCAAAATTTTAATAAAATTAGCAATTCCTATAAAATCCCAATTTAGTTTAAAATCCATTCCTGTCAATGATATAATAGCAGTTAATATTACTGGCACAAGGAAGAATAGGGTTACGAGTATCAAAAATGGGCCCAAAAAAGGTACTAATGTACAGATTTTTTTAATTTTTTGAATTAGTCCTTTTTTGTTCTCAATAATTTCCGTTTCAATTGCAGTTAGTGGTTGAGTCATCTTATAATCCCCCTTTAATCTAAAATAGGGGAGCAAATTATCTCCCCTTTTTTAAGTTCACATAAATTATTCTAATATTTCAAGATTATCTCCTATATCATTTTTCAACTGTTCTTCCATCCATTTTACTGCTTCTTCTGGACTTTGTTTTCCTAATTCAACAGCCTGAACTGCTTTATATAATACTCCAGTATATTTCCCCCATAAAGGAGTGTTTGGCTGAGTAGTTGTATAGTCTAACATATATGAAACAGATGTAAAAAACTTCTTTGTCTTATATTTTGGCTGTTCAACTACAGCAGGACTTATTGCAAGATGTCCGCTTTCTACCGCATGTATTACATTGTATTCTGGCTTTGATGCTATAGCTACTAAAGCAAAGGCTAAATCAGGATATTTTGTTTTACTATTAATCATGTATACATAAGGCTGAGTAAGCGTAATTGGCTTCCCACCCTTTTTAGCTGCTGGAACCAATGCATATCCCATATTTTCGAACATATACTCTTCAGTTAGCTTCCCTAACTTACTATGATAAGGAACTTTCTGGTATTCTGCCCAGTGCCATGTCCCACCAAACCAGAATAATACATCTCCTTCAACCCAAGCCTTGTGTAGTGCTCTCCATTCCGTTGAAGTCATACCTTCAGGAGTAATTTTTAAATCTTGTGTAAGGTCTTTAAAAAATTTCAATGTTTCAGTTACAGCCTTTTTATCAAGCACTATTTTCCCTGTCTTATCATCGTACACTTTGCCACCAAAGTTTTTAACAATCATTGTAAAGAAAGGGCCATTGGTTGGTCTATGGTATACTCCCCATTTTACGTATCCCTTATCTTTTGCTTCTTTTCCTAAAGCTATCAAATCCTGCAAAGTGAATTCTCCATTTTTTATTTTGTCAGGTAATGCATTTATTTGCTCTTCAGTCCAGCCCATTTTCTTTAATACATCTTTTCTGAAATACAAAGGTCTAACTTCTGCATCTTGAGGGATAGCGTATGTTTTTCCGTTAAATTTTGCAGCTTTCCATAATTCAGGATAAATTTTATCTAAATCGTCTTTAAATTCTGATTTCGCAATTAAATCATCTAATTGAAGCACATAACCGCCTTCAGCATACAAAGCAACGTTATTGTGTCCGGTTGATAATATATCTGCACCTGCTCCACTCTGCCATGCAAGGAAGAATTTTTTATTAAATTCATCATCGCCACTTGACGAATCATGATTATATACAACTTTAACCCTTCTATTATCGCCTTTTTGTTCTAATATTTTGTTTAATTCTTTTGCAGCTTCAAAAATATTAGATCCTCTCGTAGAATCTGTAGGCGAACCTTTAGTATCAACTGTAATAACAACTGTTTCAATTTTATTCTCCTCTTTTACTTCTTTTGTTGTTGTCTTTTCTTCTTTCGCCTCCTTTGAACATCCTGTTAATAGCAAACCAACTATCAATACAAGTGTTAGTAAAATACTTAAAACTTTTTTCATTACACAACCCCCCTTTATAAAATATATTTTTAATATTTCTCATTAAATCGGGGTTTTAAGCCCCCGACCAATTGATGTATATATTAAATAATAATATATACATCATATAGCAAGCAGGCTCCCTCTTATTGATAAATTAAAGAAAATAACCTCTAAAGAATTTCAATCAACAAGCTAATTATAATTATATAAATCATTTGGGAAAAAGAGACATTGATGTAACACATCAATTATTGGAATAGAAATTATATAAGTACTTGAATAGGAATTATATAAGCATTGGAATAGGAATTATATAAGCCGATATATTTATGTCTGAACGTGGTTTTTGGATATCTTCGTAGAGTGCTATTTATAGAAGCTTTTGCTTAGATAAGAAAAAACCGTATTAGTAAGGAAGCAAAATGTAACTGACATTTGCAATTGTTTGCAAATATATACCCTATATCTAATCTCAATTCGATATTTTACTATATATCACCTTTTCTTGTCAATATTTGAACAAAATTTGGTTATTTGAAAAATTTATTGTAAAATCAGATACAAAAATAACCTAGAAAAATTAGGCTTGAAAAATATATTTTTTCAAGCCTAACCTCATCAAACATCCAATTAATTTTATATTCTTAATTTAGCACCTAGTACCTAATTCCCTAACTATAATATCCACTATTCTATCCGATGCTTTACCGTCACCATAAGGATTCACTGCATTGGCCATTTTTTTGTACTCATGCTCATCATTTATTAGAATATCTATTTCTCTAAATATGTTTTCTCTATCTATTCCAGCTAATTTAGCCGTTCCTGCTTCTATACCCTCTGGCCTTTCAGTCTCTTTTCTTACAACTAATACTGGTTTTCCTAAAGAAGGTGCTTCTTCTTGAATACCACCTGAATCAGTTACTACTAAATATGATCTTGCAATTAGATTAGCAAAAGGTAAATATTCAAGTGGTTCGATAATATGAACTCTATCTAAGCCATCTAGTATTCTATGAGCAATTTCCCTTACCTTTGGATTAAGATGTATAGGAAAAACAACTTCTACATCTTCATTTTTTAACACCACATCTCTTACCGCACTAAATATATTTTCCATAGGTTTGCCTAAATTTTCCCTTCTATGAGATGTTAACAATATTACCTTCTTATTTTTATAATCAAGGTTATCGAGTAATTCATCGTTAAATTTATAATCTTCTGATACAACGTATAATAAAGCATCTATTACTGTATTTCCTGTAACATAGATTTTTTCTTCGTCGTATCCTTCTCTTAAAAGGTTTTGTTTATTCCTTTCTGTTGGAGCAAAATGAAAATCAGTAATTATACCCGTTAACTTTCTATTAGCTTCTTCTGGATATGGAGAATACAGATTACCACTTCTTAAACCTGCCTCTACATGTCCAATCTTTACTTTATGATAAAAAGCTGTTAAAGCCCCTGCAAATACAGTTGTTGTATCTCCTTGAACAAGAATTAAATCAGGGCCAAAATCTACAATTACTTTTTCAAGTCCTTCCATAGCCCTTGTAGTTATTTGAGTTAATGACTGACCTGGCTCAAAAATATTCAAATCATAATCTGGTGTTATATTAAATATTCTTAGAACTTGGTCTAACATTTCTCTATGTTGAGCTGTTACACAAACTCTATGCTCTATGTACTGATTTTTATCAAGTTTTTTAATAATCGGTGCCATTTTTATTGCTTCTGGTCTGGTTCCGAATATTGTCAGTACCTTTATTTTTCTCAAAACAATCACACCTTTCGTTTGTTAGTTACCAAGTACAAAATACCTAAAACAAAAGTCAAGGCGAAACCTTGACTTTAACTTTTTATGTTATCGCTTTTACTTATTCTCTGTTTTCTTAAATCTATTAATCCTATACTAGATGCTCCTAAAAGTATTATTGTTAAAATTAATCCTGATACTATTACACCTTTTTCTGGCTCCATTCCTGTAAGTATAAAAGCCAAGATACCCAATAATATACTTATCATATACAATATTAATACTGTTTGTTTTTGACTTAGCCCTCTATCTAACAATCTGTGATGCAGATGACCTTTATCCGCCTCCATTATAGGTCTACCATTAATAATTCTTCTAAATATAGCAAAAGTTGTATCAAATATTGGTAAACCTAAAGCTAATATAGGTATAATTATTGTTATAGCTGCAACACTCTTCATAACGCCTAGTATTGCTATTACTGAAAGCATATAGCCTAAAAATAAAGCTCCAGTATCTCCCATAAAAATCTTTGCAGGATTAAAATTATGAGGTAAAAAACCTAAAGCCGAACCTGCTAAAATCGCACATAAAATCATCACAGGAACGTAACCAAACTTCGATGCTACAAATAAAAGTGATAATGCTGAAATAGCTCCTACACCTGCTGCTAGTCCATCTAAACCGTCTATTAAGTTCATTGTATTAGTAATTCCAACTACCCAAAATATAGTTATAGGTATTGAAAAAACTTTTAGGTATAATAAGCCATCTCCTTTATCAAAAGGATTTGTAAGAAATTCTATTCTTATACCTCCTACTACAAGAACAGATGCAGCAACTATTTGGGCAAATAATTTTAGCTTTGGTGAAATACTTTTAGTATCATCTACAATACCTGTTATCACTATTATCGTAGAACCTATAATAATAGAGATTACTGTTCTATCAATAGGAAGAAATATAAGCATAGAAAAAACTACCGCTAAATATATAGCTAACCCTCCAAGCCTCGGAATAGGCTTTTTATGCACTCTTCTATTGTCCTTTGGTACATCAATTGCTCCGATTTTATTAGCCACCCATTTAGCAAAAGGTGTAAGAAAATATGCTGTGATTAATGCTACAAAAAAAGCTTTGTAATAAATAGACATAATAACACTCCTTTATTATTTGCCCATAATACATGTATATCCCATAATTATAATTCTACTTTATTTGTAAGTATAAGTCAATAGTAAAACCGGAACGCTATCTTAATTTCCCATTTTTAATTTTTAATTTTAAATTTATTCATCTGTTTTCTGTGTCCATTTCACAACTTCAATTCCTGCCTCATTAAGAAGCTGAATTGCTAGTTCATCTGGATATCCACCACCAAATACTACTCTTTCAATTCCTGCATTTATTATCATTTTTGCACATAAAACACAAGGTTGCATAGTTACATAAATTGTGCTTCCCTTTATACTTACTCCTGAATTTGCAGCATGCACTATTGCATTCTGTTCTGCATGAAGTCCCCTACAGAGCTCATGTCTTTGTCCTGATGGTATATTAAGTTTTTCTCTTATACATCCTACCTCATCACAATGTTTGAGCCCTGTTGGTGCTCCGTTATAGCCTGTAGAGAGAATTCTTTTATCCTTGACGATTAAAGCTCCTACCTGTCTTCTTAAACATGTGGATCTTTTTTTTACGACATTGACTATTTCCATGAAATATTCATCCCAAGAAGGACGCATAAAATTACCTCCTCTTCTTAAAAATCATAAGGCAAGGAATGTACCTTGCCTATTTTGTTAACAAAGCAAAATATTTATGAAAATGACGCTTATGCGGACGAATTTAGAAAAAACTTAAGGCTCAAATTTTTAGAAAATCCTAACGCACCTAATCAAGACATCCTGTCTTGTAGGATGCTGGTTTGACATCCTGTCAAACCTACGGATTTTCTTAAAAATTTTCACCTAGTTTTTTAACTAAATTCTTTCAAGCATTCGCTTTCATTTTCATAAAATATTTAAAAAGATAAGTTTATAAGCAGTATGAGGCAAGGATGTACCTTGCCTATTTTGTACCAAATAATCTGTCTCCAGCATCTCCTAAACCTGGAACTATATATGCATGGTCATTTAGTTTTTCATCAACTGCTGCAGCATATATATCCACATCAGGATGAGCTTTCTGAACTGCTTCTATACCTTCTGGTGCTGCTATAAGACACATAAGTTTTATGTTATTTGCACCTCTGTCTTTTAAGAAGTTAATAGCAGCAATTGCAGAACCTCCTGTTGCTAACATTGGGTCTAATACTATAAGCTCTCTTTCCTCAACATCTGTTGGAAGTTTACAGTAGTATTCTACAGGTTCCAATGTTTCTGGATCTCTATATAATCCTATGTGGCCAACTTTAGCTGCTGGTAATAAGTTTAACATACCTTCTACCATTCCTAATCCTGCTCTAAGTATAGGTATAATGCCTAATTTCTTACCAGAAATTATTTGAGATTTAGTTTTAGCAACAGGTGTTTCTATCTCAATTTCTTCTAACGGAAGTTCTCTTGTAACTTCATATGCCATTAGCATAGCAACTTCTTTAACTAACTCTCTGAATTCCTTTGAACCCGTATTTTTATCTCTTATAAAAGTAAGTTTGTGTTTAATTAATGGATGATCCATTACAACGACTTTCCCCATTTAAAGACCCCTCCTTGTTTTTTTAGACATTAATTATTAGTCAATAGTCGATAGTTATTAGTACCTATCTACTATACATCGCTTCAATTTCCTTAATTTTATTTACTCTTCTCTCGTGTCTTCCTCCTTGGAATTCTGTTTTTAACCATACATCTACAATTTCTAAAGCTAAACTTACGCCAACTACTCTTCCACCTAAAGCCAATACATTCGCATCATTATGCTCTCTTGACATTCTAGCACTGTAACAGTCACTTACTAGAGCACATCTTATACCAGGAACCTTATTTACTGATATTGAAATTCCTATACCAGTTCCACAACAAACTATTCCTCTATCACATTCCCCTTCTTTAACAGCCTTTGCAACTTTATGCCCAAAATCAGGATAGTCTACAGACTCAGTTGTATAAGTCCCATAGTCTACGTACTCAATATTTTTCTCTTCAAGAAATTTCTTGATATGTTCCTTTAGTTCGTATCCACCATGATCACTGCCTAAAGCAATTTTCATAATTTAGCCTCCTTCTATTTTTTCCTAATCTTCTCAAGAACCTTCTTGAGAGCTTTTTTGATATCTTCTGCACTCTTTTTATATTCTTCAACTGGCAATCCAAAAGGATCAGTAATATCCAGCGAAGGTATTTGTTTTTCTAGATTTGCTATTTCTCTTTTATCATCTTCTAATTCCGCTTCAATTTCTTGCTCCCATTCTCTAATCTGCTTGTCAATTTTCTCTATTTCTCTCTGAAGTTCTCTTTTCCTTTTTTCTAATGCTTTAATTTCTCCCATTCTCTCTCTAAGTATCCTGTCTCTCTTTTCGTATAACCTTCTATACAATATCGCAAGCCTGTCAAGAATTTC
Organism: Caloranaerobacter longqiensis; assembly: GCF_050286925.1. Classification (NCBI taxonomy): domain Bacteria; kingdom Bacillati; phylum Bacillota; class Tissierellia; order Tissierellales; family Thermohalobacteraceae; genus Caloranaerobacter; species Caloranaerobacter longqiensis. Next base: position 199,703 of record NZ_JBFWFX010000001.1, on the reverse strand, counting down.
GTCTATATTATTATTTTCCAAAGCAAATTCCTTTAAAGTAAAGACTTTGTCCTTTGCCTCTGGAGCCATATTAATCACAGCATTCTTATGATTTACAGTCATTGTAAGTATAAGGTCTGCTCTTTCTATCATGTCTTTTGTTAATGGTCTTGATCTATGTTTTGATAAATCTATGCCTTCCTCACTTAATACTTGTATAGCCTGTTTTGATGCTGGCTGATTAGGCACAGCACATATACCAGCAGATTCAACCTTAATGCCCTTAAGCTCTTCTCCTGCTTTTTCAAGCATATCTCTAAACAAAGCTTCAGCCATACTACTTCTACAAGTATTACCAGTACAAACAAATAAAATATTTTTCAACTTTCCCCCTCCTTTTTACGAGAACTGTCAATTGTTAATTGTCAATTAATATTACATCTCCTCCTGCTGCCTTTTTCATTCTATTCATAATGGCTCTACCTATACCCTTCTCTTCTATTCCTTCAGCTAGTATTATATCTACTCCGATTTTATCGAATTCTCTCAACACTCTGAATAAATTTGCTGCAATTGTTTCAGGATTATCTCTATCTCCAACTTCTAGTACATTACCTTTAATATATTTATTTTTTGTCTGCTTTGTAGCCATTATTCCAACTTTTAAGCCCTGTTTTTCATATTTAGAAGCTAAACTTATCAATTTTTCTGAAATCTTATCAACTTCACCTTGTATAATAGTAAGTTTAGCTTTCGGTGAATAATGTCTATATTTTTGACCTGGGGACTTTGGTTTTAATTTTTCTGATAAATTTTCTATTGCTGGGTCAATATCTACTTGAGGAAAAATTTCTAAAAGATCTTCTAATGTAATAGAGCCAGGACGCAGTATTGTAGGTATCTCAGCAGAAATATCCAAAACAGTAGACTCGACACCTACGCCTGTGTCTCCTCCATCTATTATCATATCAATCTTTCCATATAAATCTTCAATTACATGATGGGAATTAGTAGGACTTGGTCTTCCTGAAGTGTTTGCACTAGGAGCTGCAATCGGTAATCCAGATTGTTTAATTAATTCTAAAGCTATTCTGTGGTTTGGCATTCTAATAGCAACAGTAGATAGTCCTCCTGTTATTCTGTCGGGAACTATTTCACTTTTCTTAAATATTAGAGTCAACGGTCCAGGCCAAAATCGCTCCATAAGTTCTTTAGCCCTTTCAGGAACTTCTTTAACTAAAGAATCTAAATCACTTACATCACTAATATGTACAATAAGAGGATTGTCCTGAGGTCTGCCTTTAGCAATAAATATCTTTTGGGTTGCTTTTTCATCAAGTGCATTTGCCCCTAATCCATAGACAGTTTCAGTAGGAAAAGCTACTACTCCTCCTCTTTTTATTACTTCTGCAGCTAATTGTATTTTCTCCGTTTCAGGATTATTTTTATCTATTCTAATGACTTGAGTTTTTATCTTTTCCATGCCATTTCCCTTCTTATCTTTTTTTGTATTATCTACAACTTCAAACATATATTATACAATATTACATCCTTAGAGTCCAGATATTATTATTTTTTTAAGTTTCCCATTTTTATTTTATAGTCGCTATTTAAGTTAACTACTTGCACTATTTCTATTGCATGAAAAATCTTGCAAATCCACTTACATAATACATTTACAAAATATGTTTTCAAAATAAGGTAAAATATGATAGTATTTCAATAAAAGCACTACTGATATAATCATCTTATTCCAAAATATAAATTCCAAAAATCACAAAAATTGATATTCTCTCCAATCTTTAAAATTCACAGTTTGAGCTATTTCACTGTTTGATTTTGGGAATTTTAAAAAAATTACAAATTAAAGTAAAGAAAAAAACGTAACTTTATATTACAAATATATTGTACTAGGAGGCGATATTTTGAATAAAAAAAGTTTAATTTTTATTTTTATATGTTTGGTTATTGGCATATCAACTTTTTTGCTTGCAAATTATACTAATCTCTCAAATAACAGAAAAATAGAATATGAAATCCTTTTTAATGGATTTATTCTAATTGATGACAAGAAAGAACCCTTACCACCTACAGAAACATTAGTATTTACATCTCAAAACGAATGGATCAAGTTTAGTAATAAATATTTCCCACAGGTAAATTCAATAATATCAATGTTTAATACTGTAGACTTCACAAAAGAAAGTATTGTTTATAATCTAACTATTAGTCCTAAAATTCAATATGGTTTATCAGATGAACTTGATGGTTTTATTTTAGTAGATAATAAATTAATTACAAAATACAAACATACTCCTAATAGACATGGTGTATATGCATTAAATCGTAATAATCTTATACATCCCTTCTTAATTATTGCAAAAATAGATAATAAATATATATCAGATAATATTAGAAATATATATATATCCAATTAAAAAAAGGGGAGGCTTATTTAAGATATGCCTCCCAATTGTAATTAAATTCTAAACCCACCTGTACTTCCAGTCGAAGAATTTTTATCAACTCTTACACCACAAAAATATACTGGATTTAAACTAGTGTCTACTTCATATTGATATATATTGTTACCTAAATACACTCTACCTTCACTCCAAGCTTTAGTTTGCCATATATGGGTAATTCCCCACTTATTGTGCATATATTTAACGACATCATATCCTGCATATATTCCCGTATACCATTTAGCACCTTTATAATGGTAATATTTCATCATAGCATCTGATACACCATGAAAATACTCATATACTTTGTCTAGGTTATTTCTCATATCGCAATCTACTGCAAAATAAATAGCACTATCATAAGGTTGACCAATTGCTTCTGCTCTTGAAATAGCTTCTAAACAATCTTCATATCCTTGATCATAAGTAAAATAAGATACATAGGTACTGTCAGTTTCATATACAGGCACAACATCCATTCCTGCATTAGATATTTCCTGAACCTCTTCTTTAGTTAATAGTTTACTAGAATATCCTATTGGACAATAATATCTGCAAATAAAAGATATCCCATTGGCTCTAAATTCATTTAATTTACCTGTGCTTTGTTTAGAAAAATAATCTAATCCTTGTAAACTAATAATAATCCTCCTTTTCTTATTTTAATATTTATAAAACTTTTCTCTATTGACCAATTTGTTTTATCTTACACTTCTTATATTAAAAAGAAACTAATAATTTACTACAAAATATTTTAATTTTTTTGATTATTTTTTAATGTAGATCAATTTAACTTTTCATATTACAAATTAAAATATTCTAAACTTAGCATTTATTTATTTTATAGAAATAGAATTATTATAGAGTTAAATATATAATTTTACATTTTTTAACATGTTAATTATCAACTAAACGAGGTGTTTACATGTCGAATATTTTCGCCTTAACTTTAATAGGTTCTTTAGTTGGCATTACTGGTACGGGACTTGGAGGCTTGATTGCACTATCCATAGTAAAATCAAATAATAAATTTTTGAGTTCACTTCTTGGTTTTACAAGTGGATTAATGTTAGCTGTAGTAACTTTTGACTTATTACCAGAATCTTTTTCGATAGGAGGGCTTTTTACTGAAATCATAGGCATATTATTAGGTATTTTTACTGTCATATTAATCGAAGATTTTATTCCCGTATTTTATAAAACTTACCATAAAACAAATAAAAGTAGCTTTTTAAAGACTGGAATAATATTAGGCATTGGAATTGCTATTCATAACCTTCCAGAAGGTTTAGCAATAGGCTCTAGTTTTATGTTTACTGCTCAAATGGGATTTAATATAGCTTTAGTAATCGCTCTACATAATATCCCTGAAGGTATGGCTATGGCAACCCCTCTTAAGATAAGTGGCATGCCAAAAACAAAGGTTTTATTATTAACGTTACTTTCTGGTATTCCTACTGGTATTGGAGCTTTCATAGGAGCAGCTTTAGGCAATATTTCAGATTTTTTCATATCGCTATGTTTAGCTTTCGCAGGCGGAACCATGCTGTATATTACTTGTGGAGAATTGATTCCAAATGCAAAAAAGCTCTACAACGGTAGAGCTTCTACAATAGGTTTAACTGTTGGATTTATAATTGGAATAGTTATTGTAGTTAGTAGTTAGTATCGTAGAATTAATTCTACGCTACTAGTCTACTTCTGTTAGCTGAAAACTGATGATTACAAGTCTTAATTTTAAATTTTTAATCTAATACCTAATCTAATATGCTTCCTCTTTCTTGCTTTGTCCTGATTCTTTCTCGAAAACTAACTTTAATAATGGTGGAGTAATAATTGTTGATACTAACACTATTAAAATAACTGCTGTAAATATATCATTTCCTATTACACCCATTTTAATTCCCAAATTCGTAACAATCAAAGCAACTTCTGCCCTGGGAATCATACCTATACTTATCTGCAATGCTTCTCTATTCGTAAAGTTAGATAGCTTGGCACCTATACCACAACCTATTATTTTACCTATAACCGCCATCAATAATAATACAATACTTAAACCTAATCCTTGGCTAATATTGCCTAATTTAACCATAAGTCCAATATTTATAAAAAATATAGGAGTAAATAATGCATAAGCAATTCTCTGTATCTCATGCGACACTCTATTTCTATGAGGAGTTACCGAAAATACTATACCTGTAAAATATGCTCCTATTATTGCAGCTACACCTAATTCTTCTGCAATGAATGCCAATGAAAAACAAAATATAAGAGCATATGTCAAAACTCTATTCTCTTTGCTTATTATATGTGAATATTTTGTAAGTAGTTTTGAAAATATAGTTCCGACTACTATAGATAGTATGAAAAATAAAAATATTTTGAATATAACTACTAATATACTCCCACTTTCAGAAGGCTTTACAATTCCAACAATCAGAGTTAATAAAATAATTCCAATAACATCATCTATTATAGCTGCACCTAATATACCTATACCCTGCCTTGTCCTAAGTTTGCCCAACTCTCTTAAAGCCTGCACAGTTATACTAACGCTAGTGGCCGTTAAAATTACACCTACAAATAGTCCCTCTGAAATATCAGCATTTGGTCTAATCAATTTTATAGCTAGGAGTCCTAGCACAAAAGGTACTAGGACTCCTCCAAGTGCTATATAAGTAGAAGATTTGCTGGATGCCTTTAAATCGTCTATATCTGTTTCTAAACCCGCAATGAACATTAGGAGTATTACCCCTATCTCGGCCATGTGAGTAATAGACATATTTACAGTTATAAGATTTAAAGCAGAAGGCCCTAAAAGAAGTCCTGCTAATATTTGCCCTAAAACTGCAGGTTGTTTAAATTTTTGGCTGATATACCCTCCAATATTCGCAAATATCAGTATAACAGCTATATCTAACAAAAAGGTAAATTCTTCATTCAAATAAATCATCTCCCATAACTTCTAATTACTAAATAGATTTTAACTTTTCAGCCTGATCATTCGTTATGAGAGCATCTATTATTTCGTCAATATCTCCATCTAAGAAAGAGTCTAATTTATATATAGTCATATTAATTCTATGATCAGTTACCCTACCTTGAGGGAAGTTGTATGTTCTTATTCTTTCACTTCTGTCGCCTGTACCTACCTGACTTCTCCTTGCTTCAGCTATTTCTGCATTTCGTTCTGCCTGAAGCTTATCGTATAGTCTAGCCTTAAGAATTTTGAATGCTTTCTCTTTGTTCTTAAGCTGAGATTTTTCATCTTGACATGAAACTACTATACCCGTCGGAATGTGTGTCAATCTAACCGCTGAATCTGTTGTGTTAACACTTTGTCCACCATGTCCTGAAGAACGGAACACGTCAATACGAACATCATTCGGATTTATTTGAACGTCTATGTCATCTGCTTCTGGTAAAACTGCAACAGTAGCTGTAGATGTGTGTATTCTACCACCTGATTCTGTAACTGGAATTCTTTGAACTCTGTGAACACCACTTTCATACTTAAGTCGTGAATATGCACCTTTACCTTTTATCATAAAAATTACTTCTTTAAAACCACCTACTCCTTGTTCGTTTGAAGACATTATTTCTACTTTCCAACCTTGTCTTTCAGCATATCTTGTATACATTCTTAAAAGGTCTCCAGCAAATATACCTGCTTCATCTCCACCAGCTCCAGCTCTAATCTCAACTATAACGTTTTTCTCATCATTAGGGTCTTTAGGAATTAAAAGCAGTTTTAATTCTTCTGTTAGTTTTTCTTTTTTTTCAGTTAACTCTTTAATTTCTTCCTTTACCATATCTTTAAAATCATCTTCTAGCTTTTCTTTTAACATTTCCTTTGCTTCATCTAACTGCTTAGATACTGTAGTGTACTCTCTGTACTTCATAACTATTGGTTCTATTTCTGCATGCTCTTTTACATATTTCTGCCATTCACTTCTTTTATTTATAATCTCTGGGTCGCTTATTTTCATGCTTAAATCTTTATATTTTTCTTCTAAGAACTTTAATTTCTCCAACATTTCTTTCACCTCTGAAACTAAATTGTCTAATTTAAGATTATAACATATTTTTAATATTTTTACTACTATTAATATAATATTACTCCTAATCCGCCTGCGATAACTATACATAATATCGGATGAAGCTTTTTGTAAGTAACAAGATAAAATATTGCTAATGTTATTATTAAACTTTTTACATCTATTATTGTGTTTTTTGCTACTAGAATTGCTGCGGATGCAATTAAACCTATTATTACAGGTCTTAACCCTCTAAAAAACCAGTTGACATACTTCGATTCTTTAAATTTCTTTAAAAAATGAGCTATTAATAAAATAATAACTAAAGATGGTGTAACAACTGCTAAAGTCGATACTACTGCTCCTAATATTCCTCCTATTTTATATCCTAAAAAAGTAGCACTATTTATTGCTATAGGCCCTGGCGTCATTTGTGATATTGCTAATACATCAACAAATTCCTTTAAATTAATCCACCCATTTTTAGTTATAATTTCTTCTTGGATGAGAGTAAGCATTGCATATCCTCCGCCAAAGCTGAATGCACCAATTTTCAAAAAAGAGATAAATAATTTTATATATACCATTATAGTTCACCCTTCGATTTGGTTACTCGCTATTCGTCTATCTAATTTTACATTTTTAATCAAGTACCTAATACCCAATAATATAAAACTGCTCCAAGTCCACCACTTAAAACTATTATTATAGGACTTATCTTGACAAATACAACTAAAATTAAAGTAATTAAAGAAATAATTAGCAGTTTCTTTTTAATTTTTGAAGTTTTAGTGAGCTTATATGCTGCTGAAATAATTAATGCTACAACTGCTGGTCTAACACCTAAAAATATTTTTGAAACTATTTTATTATTTCTATATTTAAATAAGAACATAGATATTATGAGAATTATTATAAAAGAAGGCAGTATTACTCCTAGCATACATGCTAAAGCTCCAATAATCCCCCTTAGCTTATATCCTATAAATATGGCACTATTTACTGCTATCGCACCAGGAGAAGACTGTGCAATAGCAATAATATCTAAAAACTCTTCATTATCTATCCATTTATTTTTATCTACTACCTCTACCTGTATTAGAGGAATCATTGCATATCCTCCACCAAAGGTAAATGCACCAATTTTAAAAAAAGTTAAAAACAATTTTACTATAGACATAAATTTTCACCTACTACCACTCTATCATGTCCTGCTAAATCCTTTATAATCTCAATCTTTTTAAATAATCCACTATTTTCCAAAAGTTTTTTAACATCTTGCCCTTGATTATATCCTATCTCAAAAGCAACAACTCCATTATTTGTAAGATACTTGCTTAAATCTTTAACTATTTCCCTATAATAATCTAATCCATCCTTTCCACCATCTAATGCTATCCTGGGCTCATATTTGGATACTTCAATCTGAAGTTTTTCAATCTCATCAGTAGGAATATATGGTGGATTAGATACTATAATATCCACATTATTTTCTAAATTAAGTGTTGATAGAGGTTTAAATAAACTACCTTCTAAAAATAGTACTCTATCCTCTAACTCAAATTTTTTGCAGTTTTCTACAGCCACATCTAAAGCTTTTTTGCTTATATCAATAGAATATACAAATGCATTTTTTAAATAATAAGCTAAACTTAATGTAATTGCCCCACTACCAGTACCTATATCTACAATATTAACCCGCTTTTTATCTTTCAGAAAACTGTTATTCACAATTTCAATAACTTTTTCAACAAGAATCTCTGTATCAGGTCTTGGAACTAAAACACCTTCTGCGACATTAAAATCAAGCCCCATAAATTCTTGTCTGCCAATTATATACTGTACTGGGTAGCCTTCTTTTCGCCTATTTATAAATTCAAAAAAATTATCCACAGCTTCATCACTAACTTTATCATCTCTATGTGTATAAATATATAGTTTATCAACACCTAGTGTATAACATAATATAAGCTGAGCATCAAGAAGAGGGGTTTTTAAATTCCCCTCATTTAATATTTCTATACCCTCTTGCAATAAGGATTTTATAGTATAATCTTTTACCAAAGGTCAGCCTCCTTATCTTCAACCAATACTCCTTTTAAAGCTTCAATAGCTACCTCTAGCTGTGAATCGTCTGGTTCACTAGTAGTTATTTTCTGTAGCATAAGTCCAGGATATGAAACAATTTGAGCTAGTTTGCTATCACTTCTACCTGTATATTTATTTATTTCATATGATATTCCTGCTATTACTGGTAGTAAAACTATTCTTAATATAAATCTCAATAGTGGATTCGGCCATCCAAATAATGAAAATACAAGTATACTTACTATCATTACCATAAAAATAAAACTTGTACCACATCTAGGATGAAGTGTAGTGTATTTTCTCGCATTCTCTACCGTCAATTCTTCTCCGTGTTCATAACAATGTATTGTTTTATGTTCAGCTCCGTGGTACTCAAACACTCTTTTTACATCTTTGATTTTAGATATGCTATAAACGTATATTAAGAAAATAAAAACTCTTATTACTCCTTCAATTAAATTAAGCCCTAAATTGCTGTTAATTTTAGCTTTTAAGAAGTTAGTTAGGTACGAAGGAGCTAATATGAATAATAGAACTGTAAAAAACAAAGATATAATAACTGATAAATAAATCATTATATCTTCTGTTTTATCTTTAAATATTTTTTCTAAAGCTCTGTCTATGACTCCTGGTTCTTCTTCCTCTACTTCGTATACTTCGGCTGAATACATCAACGATTTGACTCCTACAACCATTGCCTCTATTAGCATAACACTACCTCTTATAAAAGGTAGCTTAAGAAAACTATACTTTGATGAAATAGAATTTACAGGCTCTTTTTTTAATCTAATATTGCCATTTGGTTCTCTTACTGCTATAGCTATTTCTTTAGGACCTTTCATCATTACTCCTTCTATTAGTGCCTGACCACCTATACTAGTTTTGTGTTTAGGTTTTTTGAATGCATCTTTTATTTTTGATATCATATTTCTCGCCTACTCCTTATATTATTTTCTACATAATTACATTATAACTTATTTTATTATGATATAACAAGAAGACTATAAATGCAAAAAAACAAACATATACCCTTCAGATATATGTTTGTTTTTCGTTATTTTTTATTTTGATATTTATTAAATTTCTCTATCTAATTTTAAATTCTCTATATCAAACACCCTTAAACTGTCATTGATATCCTTTTCCATTGCTAGCTTACCATATTTGTCTACTTCGTTTCTGTCTTTAGGACCATGATGTAGTGAAGCGGCTCCTCCAATACAACCACCTACGCATGCCATACCTTCTATGAAGTTGCCATTTAGCCTGTTTACCATTGCCATTTTTAGAATTTTATCACACTCTTTTATCCCATCACATATTACAGGTTTAAATTCTACATCTAACTTTTCACTATCTATTACATGTCTCACTGCTTCAGTTAGTCCTCCAGTTCTCGCAAAAATTCTACCAAAAAACGAAGCATTGTCTAATACTCCATCTTCACAGTACTCAAGTTTTATTTCCGCTGCATCTAACATTGCAGCTAATTCTTCAAAAGTTATTACATAGTCTGTAGCATCTATCAAATCATCCTGCTTTATTTCCATTTTCTTTGCTGTACAAGGGCCTATGAAAACTACCTTAGCTTTGTCATCCATGCTTTTTATTAATCTTGATACTGCAATCATTGGTGATACTGATTTAGATATTTTATCTGTAAGCATTGGATATCTCTTATATATGTAAGAAACAAATGCTGGGCAACACGAACTAGTCATAAACTTTTGTTTTCCAATTACTTCAGAAAATTCTTTTGCCTCATGTTTAGCTACTATATCAGCACCTAAAGCAACCTCTATCACATCATGAAATCCTAATTTTTTTATTCCACTTACAACCTGTTCAATCTTTGCATATGTAAATTGACTTGATATGGCTGGAGCTATAATAGCATAAACCCTTATGTCTTTATTGTTTTTCGCCTCTTTTATTAACTCTATAACATCAACTATATAAGACTTGTCCATTATAGCTCCAAATGGACATTGATATACACATGCTCCACATTGTATACACTTTTCGTTATCTATAACGACCTTCTTATTCTCATCTATTGAAATAGCTCCAACTGGACAAGCTTTTCTACAAGGCCTCATAACGTCTGCTATTGCATTATATGGACACACTTGTCTACACTTTCCACATTCAATACACTTATTACTATCTATGTACGCTTTATGCCCAATAATGCTGATAGCATCAACAGGGCATACATCAACACATCTATGAGCTAAACAACCTCTACAAGCCTCAGTAACAACAAATCGATTAATAGGGCACTCATCACAAGCACAGTCGATTACTTCGATTACATTTTCATTATCCTTATTCCCACCCATAGCTAACTTTACTCTTTCGGCAATTATAGCTCTTTCTTTATATATACAACATCTAGTAGTCGCTTCTGGCCCTGGTACTATTTTATTTGGAATTTCATGATATTTCTCTTCTAATTTTCCTTCCATTGCTAGTCTAGATACTTCTCTTAAAACCTCATATTTTTTGATTTGAACCTGACTTTCAAACTTCCTCATTTTTTATCCTCCTTTAATTTTACTATACATATGTTACTTTGACTTTTTTCCCTAACTTTTTCATAAGTCTTTCTAATTCTTCTATTTCTTTAAGCTTTATACTAAGATCTATAGGAAGATCAGGATTTTGATGAGCTGGATTGACAGCTTTACCTACCCAAAGATTTAAATGTGTGCAATCTTCTATTAAAGCTTTAGCTAACAAAGATGCTCCATCTGACCCTTTTATGTTAAATGTTTTATCAGTCTTTGATGAAGTATCTATGTATTTTTTTATTTTTTCAACTGCCTTGCTCAATGTAAGTACGCCTTCAGTTACCAAATCTATCCCTCTTATTCTAGCTATAGGAGGGACTTCAGCAGTTGCAGTACTGATATCAACTACTATTTCTCTATTTAACTCTCTACTTACTATTTTAGCTGCAGTACCGCCACATACTATCTTTTTCCCCTTACTCTCCATAAATTTCTTTACTAACCAACTATCTTTCTCCTTATCTTCAGGAGGCCCAGCAAATAGATTTATTATTTCCGGCTCTCTTATCCTTACTGCTACTACTGTAGTATCATCTCCCGGCTTGTCCATATATAGACATCTACAAGTCTCTATTAAACTTTTAGATATACTTTTAGCAGACTTTCCTTTTTTTATCTGTCTTTTTAGATAATCTGATACATTATCCCATTGCCAACCTAAATTAAGTATTCCTCCTACCCCAGCATGAATGACTCCATCACTGACCATTACAAGCGTATCTCCTTGCTTTAATTTAAAATTACTTTCGAGCACAACTTTACCATTGACTTTTACTTCTCTTTTATCTAAATCAATTATTTCTCCATCTCTTATAAAAAATAAAGGTGGAGTATCATTTTCAACTATGTAGACAGTTCCATCATCTTGAATCTTTATAATTCCAAGTGTAGAATATGCCAGTTTTCTTACATTACAAACTGGAAGGGTGTTTGCTATTGTGTCAACTGTTTCGTAAATGCTAGCTCCTTCCTTCAACATCGTTCCTGCAATTTTAGTTGTCAAAGTTGCTAAAATATTTGCTTTCACTCCACTTCCTAATCCGTCAGCCATAACAATTATTATACTATTATCTGTACGTATCACTTCTACTTTATCACCACACAGTTCTTCGCCATCCTTATTAATACTATCATAGGAAACATCAACAAAATAATCCATTATATATCACCTGCTTCACCTAAAGCAATCTCCTTAAGTTTTGTTAAAATAACTTTTGTTTCAGCAGTAGTCTCTCCTAATAAACTAGCAATTTCCTGGGCTACTCTCATCTGTTTCTCAATAACTTTTTGTGCCCCATTTATAGTCTCCGCTTTAACCCTTGCTAGTTCTCTTTTATTCATCTCTTCTGCTGTTACATCTGTCATAATAGCCATAATAATTTCCTGCTCTTCAAGATATACAATGTTTGCATAAAATACTAAACCATATTTTGGATAAGATATTTTTTGACCTATTAAATTTTTCTTTGACTCTTTCACTTTATAAAAATAATCATCTTCAATTAAAATCGAAATAGGCTTATTTTTGATTTCATCGGCTTTTATTCCAAATAACGATTCAGCTTTAGGATTGAAGTCTAAAACATTCATATTATCATCTAATAGGATAATTACGTTAGGAGTATTTTCAAATATCACATTTCTTATACTTTCAGCCTTAGCTCTCATAAAAGGTAAACACATGCTAATCTCTGACATTCCATTATATACAGCTTGTGCCTTTTCTCTACATGTTCTGTATCCACATGAATTACAGTTAAGTTCATCCTCTTTTTTATATTTCCCCATACTCCTTAATATCTTTTGAATTTCCTCTTCACTAGCTACTTCAATTTTTAATTCTTTATTGAAAAATTTCTTTGAAAAATCTAATTCTTCAGTAATACAAACTTCACTATTTATACATTTTTTCTTTTTCTTTACATAATCTTTTACTCTTTTCTCTCTAAGATAAAAATTCGTTTCATCTTTTGGCATACCAGGACCACCTATACAACTACCTTTACATATATTAAGCTCAACACAAACTCCATTTATAAGGTTATTCTTAATACAATCTAATATATCTTTACATGCATCTACCCCATCAACTTGAATCATTTCATATTTACTAGAAATATTTTTATCTAAGCAGTTAGCAAGTATTCCTCCTTTGATTGGGAAAGCACACCCTTTCTTATAAGATTCATTATCAAAATCTTGTGGTTCAAGTTCCTTTATATTAATTTTTTCTTCTTCTAACCAATTAGCTATTTCTTCAAAAGTTAAAACTGAATTGATAATATCATCATGCTGAAATTCATTCGCTTCAAGCTTTTTAGCAATACAAGGCCCTATGAATACTATATAACTATCTATTCCATATATCTTTTTTAATAGCTTTCCATGCGCTATCATGGGTGAAACTACTGGAATCATATACTGTACTAAAGATGGATAGTATCTTTCAATTAGATAGTTAGCCGAAGGGCAACTCGTAGTAATAAGGTTTCTGTAATTTCCCTCTTCAACGCATTTGGAATATAAGTTTGAAACAACTTCTGCTCCTATAGCTGTTTCTTCAACAACATCAAACCCTAATTTCTTTAGAGCTGTCACTATTTGTCCTTCATTATTCATATCAAAAGCTCCAGCAAAAGAAGGAGCTATACTAGCAATAACCTTTTTCCCCTCATTTATAGCTTTTTTAACATCTTCAATGCTACTCATTATCTTTATTATTCCTTGAGGACAGACGCTTTGACAATAGCCGCATGAAATACATCTTTCAGTAACAATTTCTGCATGATCTCCTATTATTTTAATAGCTTTAGATGGGCATAAACGTAAACATTTGTAACAATTATTACAATTGCCCTTCTCAAACTTAATCAAATTCACCATTATAACCTCCCAGCAACATACTGCTCAAAGAAATCATCCACTGTTTCTTCACTAACAGAAATAATAGGGCCTTCATCAATTCTGACTGATACTGCCTTAGTACACTCTCCAAGACAGAAAGCTCCTTTAACAACAACCTTATCTTCTAATTTTCTTTCCTCGATTATCTTTTGAAGTTTATTTATTACATTATACGCACCCTTTAAATGACATGCACTACCAATACATACATTAATCGTTAACATAAAAATTTTCCTCCTTTAAACTTTGTTAATTTTTAAACAATGTTTGGTAAAAAAATTTTAGCTTACACTTAAAATATACTATTTTATTACTTCTTTATCAAGATTTTTGTATATAACGATTTTGTCAAGTTACTGTAGGTTCTAGTAAAGTTGGCATTTTTATTTCCTGCTGATTGCTTTTTTAGACATTTAAAAAACAAACTCATCTTTCTTTAATCAGAAAAATATATATTCTTTAAGTCATTAGGAATATCTTCTTTGTCTATTTTAGCTATAATGAACAAAATCTTTGATTCAAATGAATTAAGGAAGATTTTGCCTATGTATTTATATTATTTCCCTGGAACTTGATGGTGTAATCTACATCTAGCCTCGTAGCTCTCCTTAGCACCAACTAAAATAGTAGGTTCATTATAATTAGCAGGCTCTCCGTTAATTAATCTCTGAGTTCTATTTGCAGGATGTCCACAAATTACACATACAGCCGTTAGCTTGTCTACAAATTCTGCAATTGCCATCAAACTAGGAGTAGGTCCAAATGGCTCACCTCTAAAGTCCATATCTAATCCAGCTACTATTACTCTCAATCCTTTATCTGCTAAATGCCTACATAAATCTATAATTCCATCATCAAAAAACTGCACTTCATCAATACCTACAACTTCTGTATCCTCTGATAATAATTTATATATTTCATCAGAATTTTTTACTGGTATAGCTTTAATTTTCTCTCCATTGTGAGAAACAACTTCATCCACACTATATCTGTCATCAATAGACGGCTTAAATACTTGAATTTTCTGCCTAGCTATCTGAGCTCTCCTCAACCTTCTTATAAGCTCTTCACTTTTACCACTATACATAGGGCCAACTACTACCTCAATCCAACCATGATGATTAGGTCCGTACATTAGAATTCCTCCTTTAATTAATAATGATTAACTATGAATCTTCAAAAAATAAAGGCTAGAAGCCTCATGGCATCTAACCTCTTGAACATATTTTGATTAGTCAAGACCGTATTTCTTCTTAAATCTTTCAACACGTCCGCCTTTATCAACAAGTTTTTGCTTCCCTGTAAAGAATGGATGACACTCAGAACAAATTTCTACTCTAAGTTCTTCTTTTACTGAACCAGTTTCAAAAGTATTTCCACATGCACAGTGTACTTTAGCTCTTTTGTATTCTGGATGAATTCCTTTTTTCACCGAAATCACCTCTCTTCCAAAATCATTCTTTTCTGTAATATTATATTTAATATAATTATCCAGTTTTCAACTAATACATTATAGCATATTCATAATCTTATTTCAATAAACATGAGTAAATTAATCCCAAATCTTATTTCTCATATTTTCAATAAACTCAATATTAGTCTTAGTTGATACTAACATATTAATAATTCTCTCCGTAACTTCTATCGTCGGATAGTTACTTAAAGCTTTTCTAATGCTCCATATTGTCTCTAGCTCTTTTTGATTTAATAATAAATCTTCTCTTCTTGTACCAGATTTATTAATATCAATTGCTGGGAATATTCTCTTTTCAGATAATTTTCTGTCTAAATGAATTTCCATGTTCCCTGTACCCTTAAATTCTTCAAAAATTACATCATCCATTCTACTTCCAGTTTCTATTAATGCAGTAGCTAATATTGTAAGACTTCCTCCGTTTTCAATATTTCTTGCTGCACCAAAAAATCTTTTCGGCTTGTGCAGAGCTCCAGGATCTAAACCTCCTGAAAGTGTTCTACCAGTTGGAGGTATTGTTAAATTGTATGCCCTTGCCAATCTTGTTATACTATCTAAAAGAATAACAACATCTTTTCCATGCTCTACTAGCCTTTTTGCCCTTTCAAGCACCATCTCTGCTACCTTTATATGATGCTTTGGAGGCTCGTCAAATGTTGAATAAACTACATCTCCTTTTACAGATCTCTGCATATCTGTAACTTCTTCTGGTCTTTCATCTATTAGTAAAACTATAATCTCTATATCTGGGTAATTTTCTGCAATACTGTTAGCTATTTTTTTTAGTAAGATAGTTTTACCAGCTTTAGGAGGAGCGACAATCATTCCCCTTTGTCCTTTACCTATAGGAGCAATTAAATCTATTATTCTTGTAGATAATTCTGTTGGAGTAGTTTCTAAAGTTATTCTCTCATTAGGATATATAGGTGTTAAAGTATCAAAATCAGGTCTATTATTTGCTGTTTCTGGGTCTTCTCCATTAACTTTTTTCACATATAAAAGAGCTTTATACTTTTCTCCTGATTTTGGAGGCCTTGTGATACCAAAAATTTTGTCTCCAGTCCTTAAATTAAATCTCCTGATTTGTGATGGAGATACATATATATCCTCAGCACCTGAAAGATAATTTTCTGATCTTAAAAAGCCATAACCATCACTATGAATCTCTAATATTCCCTCTGCTGTACCAATTTCATCACTTCTATCTATTTCTTCACTTAGTCTTTCTGGTAATTCTTGCTTATGTCTTTCTTTTTCTTCTAACTTAGCTGCTACTTCTTTTATTTCCTCTGATTTCCCATTTTTATAATATTCTAATATTTTTTCAATCAGTTCAGCTTTCTTATATTTAGAATAACCTTTTATACCTACTTCTTTAGCAATCTTTCTAAGCTCGTTTATCTTCTTACTACTTAAATCAGAACTATTCAAAGCTTCACCTCCAAAACATATAGAGCTTTTATTAATATTTATATCTTAACATAATAATGGGAACATATTAGGAAAGAACTTCTAGACAGGCTTCATTAATGTAATATTAGCACTTTATTATTAAGAAGTCAAGAACACAAAAAGCATTGATATTCTCTCTTTATGTTTACATACCAAAAAATAGACGAATATTGCCTTTACTTTTTTGCTTATATATTATTTTTTTCTCATTATCAATTATTTCAATGTATTTACTTTCTAGGTTATGAATAATGTTTATTTCATAAAATAACATTAAAAATTTTAATAAACATCATTCTTTGTTAAGCTACTATTTGTAGCTTAACTGGGTGTAACCCTACACCCTCTATCCCATTGGCAAATGCCTTTGGGAATACTTTTCTTATGATATTATATCCACCATTTACATCTGCATTAATCAAAATACCATCTTTACTTTTATAAAGTCCTCTTTTTATTCTTTTTCCACTAAATTTAGCATCTTGTCCCATCTTGTCTTTATCAAGAAAACTTGCTTTTGATGTGTAACTTTCTTCTACTACTATTACTTTAATTCCTACTTCTTCGGCTTTGTACTGCAATTGCTGTATGAATGTTTCATAAGGTATTGATGTGAAGTTTTGGTTATTTCTTTTGCCTAATTTAACTTCTTGCTTCCAATTCTTGTTGTTGCCTAAAACAATTGTATCTATGTTATTTTCGATACAATAATTAATAATAAATCTACTTGCTTTGTGCATAAAGGTCTTTATTTTGTTGTTTCGCTTCATTGTTATTCTTTCTAATCTTTTACTCCAATCTTTGTTGTTTTGTTTTTTAAGAATACTTTTATAGTAAGCTAGTTGTTTGTTGTAATATTGATTTATTGACTTAATAACTTTGCCCTTAACAACAATAGGATTTAATCCTATGTTGTTTACTATGGTTGCAAAGTTATTAAGCCCTAAGTCAATTCCTATAATTCTGCCTTTATTTTTAGTTGTTTTATCTTCAATTTCTTTCTTATAGATAATTTCTATTACATATATTTGTCCTTTAGG
Source organism: Caloranaerobacter longqiensis (assembly GCF_050286925.1). Taxonomy (NCBI): domain Bacteria; kingdom Bacillati; phylum Bacillota; class Tissierellia; order Tissierellales; family Thermohalobacteraceae; genus Caloranaerobacter; species Caloranaerobacter longqiensis. Next base: position 181,688 of record NZ_JBFWFX010000001.1, on the reverse strand, counting down.
TATTATTCGTATTTGCTGTAATTTACCTTTAATTTTAGTTTTTAACTTTTCTTTATTCATTATTTTAGGAAATTTTATATATCCATCTTTTAACTTACAGTTTTGATTAGTAAAAATAACGATATTTCTACCATTTTTCTTCTTATATTTCGGAAGTTTTGGTCTGCCCAAATATTTTTCTTTGTTGTCCTTCCACTCTTTAATTGATTTAAAAAATGACTTCCAATTTTGGTCTAAAAGTTTTAGTATTTGCTGTGATGTTTGTGCCATTAGTGCCTTATATGTTTCGTGGTCTTTTATTATTTTGTAAATATCTTTATATCTTAACCATTTGCCATTATTGATAAATTCCTGTCTTATGAGATAGTTAGCATAATTGTATAAGTTTTTAGATTTAAAGCATAAATCATTACAGTATTTATAAAGATAGTGAGTTGGTTTTATTTGATGCTGTTCTACTCTAATAACTTCCATTACTCATCTTCCTTTATCAGTTCTTTGATTTTTTAACCTTTCTTTTTGAATATAACTTCATATTATCTTTTTCTTTTAGTTTTTTGTTTTCTCTTTCAAGTTCTTGTATTTTACTTTTTAATCTCAAGTTTTCAAGCTATAATTCGTTGATTTTTGTATTATTTACTTCTCTATTTGAATTAAAATTACAACTAGTTAGGATCAATAAAGCTATTAATATAAGAAGAATTAACTTTTTCAAAAATATCCCCCTTCTAAACTTTTTTAACTCTACTTAGTTTAAAAATCCTTATTTTCAAAAATATCTATGTATGGGTATATTATATAATAATCATCTAATAATCCCCATATGGATTGAAATAAAAATTTTTAGCGGAAGATTACTCCCCCGCTACTAAACTTATAACTATTAGCTGAAAAATTATTTTGCATAATCTGGTTTTTTGTCTAGCTTATGAATTGACTCAATAAATCTTATTGTACCCGTTTCTGCTCTTGTTACCATTGAATGTGTCTTCGCCATATTGTTTTCGTAATATACTACTCCTTTTAATAATTCGCCATCAGATACTCCTGTAGCAGCAAAGAATATTTCATTACCCTTCGCTAAATCTTCCATTGTCAATACTTTATTAACATCAGTGATGCCCATTTTATAACATCTTTCAAGCTCAATTTCATCCATCGGTACTAACTTCCCTTGAAATTCTCCACCCATACATTTTAATGCAGCAGCAGCTATAACCCCTTCTGGAGCTCCTCCTATTCCCATTAATATATCGACTCCTGAATGTTCAAAGCAGGTTGCAATTGCAGCAGCAACATCTCCATCTCCAAATAATTTAATTCTTGCTCCTGCTTCTCTTATTCTATCTATTAACTCCTTATGTCTCGGTCTATCTAACAATGTTACTGTTAGATCTGATATACTTTTGTTTAAAGCATCAGCAACTGCTTTTAAATTTTCTTCAACTGGAGCATCAAGATTAATTCTACCCGCCGCTTTTGGTCCTACTGCAATTTTATTCATATACATATCAGGTGCATGTAATAAACATCCACGTGGAGCTATTGCAACTACAGAAATTGCATTAGGTAATCCCTTAGCTACTGCAGTAGTCCCATCAAGAGGGTCTACAGCTATATCGACTTTAGGACATCCTTCTTGTGCTTTTCCTATTCTCTCTCCAATATATAACATTGGAGCTTCATCCATTTCACCTTCTCCAATAACTACAACTCCATCTATGTTTATAGTATCGAACATCTTCCTCATACCATTAACTGCAGATTGATCTGCTATTATTTTATCACCTCTACCCATGTGTCTAGCACATTCTAATGCTGCAGCTTCAGTTACTCTAACAAGATTTAATGCTAATTCTCTATCCATAATGTGTCCCCCTTTATAATGAATATTACAATTATAGTATATTCTATTTCAATATTGTATGTCAAAATATATATGTTATTTTTATAAAGTGTAGCTTAAATAAGGGCTAGGTATTAAATTAAAAATGTAGAATGTAAAATTTAAAATTTAAAATTAGTCGATATTCAATAGTCGGCAGTTGAATAGCGAGAGGTGAATAATAAATAAAAAAATAGACCTGATTAATTCAGGTCTATTTTTTAATCTACACTTGCCCATATTTTTTCATCAATCTAATTAGTATATCATTTTTATCTAATTTATGTCTTGCTTCTATGAATCTTATTGTACCTGTTTTAGCTCTCATAACTACTGAATGTGTTTTAGCAGAGTTATTTCCATAGTATACTACTCCCTTTAATAGATCGCCATCTGTAATTCCCGTTGCAGCAAAAAATACTTCTTCTCCTTTAACTAAATCCTCTAATGTTAAAACCTTCTTAATATCTTCATCACTCCATCCTAATTGATGGCACCTCTCAACTTCTTCATCTGACATTGGGTAAAGTATACCCTGCATTTCTCCACCCATACATTTTAACGCTGCTGCTGCTATAACCCCTTCTGGAGCTCCTCCTATTCCCATTAATACATCGACTCCTGTATCTTCAAATCCAGTAGCAATAGCTGCTGCTACATCACCTTCACCAAACAACTTAATTCTTGCACCTACTCTTCTTATTTCTTGTATCATTTCATAATGCCTAGGCCTGTCCTGTATTATTACAGTTAAATCCGATATATCCTTATTTAAAGCCTTGGCAACCGCCTTCAGATTATCTTCAATAGGAGCTTCAATATCTATTTTCCCTGCCGCTTTTGGTCCTACAGCTATTTTTTTCATATATGTATCTGGTGCATAAAGCAAACATCCTCTAGGAGCCATAGCTATTACTGATATCGCATTTGGAAGCCCTTTTGATACTAAACTAGTCCCATCTAATGGGTCAACAGCAATATCTACTTCTATATCATCTATTGTACCTGCTCCAATTTGTTCACCAATATATAACATAGGAGCCTCGTCTAGCTCTCCTTCACCTATAACTACTGTTCCTCTAACATTTACTAGCTCAAAAGCTTCTCTCATTCCGTCTACAGCTGCTTGGTCTGCTCCATTTTTATCTCCTCTACCCATGAATTTAGCCGATGATAACGCTGCTATCTCAGTAACACGTACCAAAGATAAAGATAAGTTTCTATCTAAAACCATACTTTTCACTCCCCTAATCTACAGAAATATCTAAAAATACTAAAATAAAGGATAAGTAAAGATTAGACTTTACCTATCCTTTTATCTGCTACTTTTTAGCATTTTCCCAGTCTTTTAGGAATCTTTCTATACCTTTATCTGTCATTGGATGCTTAAGCATTTTTGTAAATACATTATAAGGTACAGTTGCAATATGTGCTCCCAATTTTGCTGCTTCTATTACATGCATAGGGTGTCTTATACTTGCAGCAATTACTTCTGTTTCAATACCATGTATATCGAATATTTCTACTATGTCACTAATTATATCCATTCCACTATTTCCTATATCATCCATTCTTCCTGCAAATGGACTAACGAATGTTGCTCCTGCCCTTGCTGCTAATAATGCTTGATTGGCAGAGAATACCAAAGTAACATTTGTTTTAATGCCTTTTTGACTTAAAACTTTAACTGCCTTAAGTCCTTCTTTCGTCATAGGGATTTTAATAACTATATTCGGATGAATTGCCGCTAATTGTTCTGCCTCTTTTATCATGCCCTCTGCTTCAAGGCTAATTACTTCGGCACTAATTGGACCATCTACAATTTCAGTAATTTCTGTTATTACTTCTTTAAAATCTCTACCTTCTTTTGCAATGAGTGAAGGATTTGTAGTAACTCCGCAAATTACACCCCAGTCATTTACTTCTCTAATTTCATCTATGTTCGCTGTATCAATAAAAAGTTTCATATTTCACCTCCAATCATTTAAGCTCTGCCAGCTGAACCAAACATTATCATCTTTTCAATTATTACTTTTTTCATTTCTTCTCTAGCAGGGCCTAATATTTTTCTTGGATCATATACATCAGGATTATTTTTTACAAACTCCCTTACTCCTTTATTGAATGCCATTCTGATATCTGTATCTATGTTGATTTTATTAACACCAAGACTTACTGCTTTTTTGATACTTTCTTCAGGCACACCTGATGAACCGTGTAATACTATTGGCATATTTAATCTTTCTTTTATTACTTTTAACCTATCAAAGTCTAGTTTAGGTTCTCCTTTATATGGGCCATGTGCAGTTCCTATAGCTATTGCAAGATAGTCTACACCTGTTTCTTTTACAAATCTTTCAGCCTCATCTGGATCAGTGAATGTAGCATCTCTTTCGTCAACTGTTATATCATCTTCAGTACCACCGATTTTACCAAGTTCTGCCTCTACTGATACTCCAACAGCATGTGCAATTTCTACAACTTTTTTAGTAATTGCAATATTCTCTTCTAATGGATATTTTGAGCCGTCTATCATTACTGAAGTAAATCCGTTTCTTATACATTTCATTATTTGTACAAAATCAGTACCGTGATCTAAATGGATAGCTACAGGCACCTTAACACTTTCAGCTGCTACCTTAGCCATTGCCGCTATGTACTCTACTCCTGCATATTTTAATCCACCTTGACTAGCCTGTAAGATTACAGGTGAATTTGTTTCTCTAGCAGCTTCAATAATAGCTTGAACTATTTCCATGTTGTTTACATTAAATGCTCCTACTGCATATCCTTTCTTATGAGCATCTAAAAGAATCTCTTTTCCTGATACTAACATTAATACCCCTCCTTCTTTATTTAACACAATACTATTATAATAGATTAATCATTATTTATCCACATAATTATTTGTCCAGCGATATTCGCTATTTGTCATCCTCTGTTCGAATTTCAATGCTTATAAACAGAACAGAAATAATTGCTAAACATCCTGCAGTAATAGAAAATTAATTTTCCACTACTACTAATACTCAGTACCTAGTACTAATATCACCTTTTCTTATTACTATCATTATTACCAAATTTAATATCTATACATTGAAGAAAATGCTTATGCATCTGTATTTCTTCACATTCTAATATTTTTTTTAAATCCTTCTCTGTTTCTGCATAAAGCAAATATGTACTACCACATTCTGGACATTTTAATTCTATCTTATCAGGATATAAATCTATCTGTATATTGTCTGAACCGCAATCACAAAATATTCTGCCTTCATTATCCATTTCTCTAATTCTATCTATAACTTTCATCATAATTTCAAAATTTTGAAAGTAATCATAAAATCCTAATTCGCTTAATATTTCTTCAAAATCTTTTTCATATTCTTTTACTAATTGTTTTACATCATAATTTTTCCCTATAAAAGATATTTCAATTCCCGTTTCTATACATCTGGCAATTATTTTACCTTTTAATAATCTTCGCAAACTATATTTGAAGACATGAATATCCTGACAAGCAAAGCAGAATAATTCTATCCAAAAACTTTTATAATCTCTCGTTTTTATTATTGCACTAGACTGTCCGCACTCACACTCTAAAGTTATTTTTTTACTTCTGCTAAAATCAAATAAAGAAATATTATGTATAGTAATTTCTCCACATATATCACACCTAATAGCAATGGCAATATTAGAATCAATTAACAAACCGTGCACCGTTGACTTATATCTATAAAAACCTTATAGAAAGCAACGCATACCTATAAATCTTTATAAATTTATAGGTCTTATCCGACACTTCTATTATGCAGATTTTATAAGTTTGCATAACTCGAAGTCGCTTTCTACTTTGATAGGATTACACAGCTTAACATTAAGCCAACGGCTTACACCTCCTTTTTTATAATTTTGCTGTACTTTTTTATTGCCTAATATGCATATATTCCTCGCACCATTTAAATCAGCATTAACGATTTTATTTATAGTTTTGTCTTTAAATAAACCTCGTTTAACTCGCTTTCCATTTAAAGCATTAGTTAAATCAAGGTTATATTGGAATAATTCTTGTATTACTTTTATATCTTCTGTTAAGCTGCTTACTTTAGATGTATAGCTTTCATCTACAAATTTTATTTCTATTCCATAATCTTTGGCTTTGTATTCTATATAGCTTATTAGCTTTCCAAATTGTATTTGTATAAAGCTTTGCTTGTTAGTTTTATTTAATTTACATTTACCATTATTTTTTAGATTGTTTAAGTTGTCCGATAATACTATCTCTGTTACGTTATGTTTTTCTAGATATTCTAATACTCTTTTACTGATTTTGTGAAATTGGTCGTAAAAATACCTATTTCTTTTTTCATAAAGATATGTTCTGTATTTTTCTAAATACCTTTTTCTGTTTTTGTCTTTTGTAGTCATTATTTCTCTGTTTAATTTTGCTATAAATCTATTGAAATTAGCGTTATATGTTTTAAATTTTTTACCATCTATTATTAAACTCGGTGTGTATTTATCGTCTACATATATGCTTAAAAGGCTGTTTATTCCTATATCTATTCCTGCACTTTTGTAAGGCTTTTCTTTTATTTCTTTTTCTTCTTTTTCATATATAAAGAGTAAGTACAATTCACTGTTTGAAAAATTAAGATGTACTGCTTTTATTTTAGATAAATCTCCTACTACTTTCTTTAATTCTTTATGGTTTATATATGTCCTTATCATTTTATCGTTAAGGTTTATTCCGAGCCTATTTTTTCTTTTTAATGAAAACCCTTTAGCACTATCTAATGGAATTGTATAGTTAGCTAGTTTTGATAGTTTTTTAGGTTTAGGCGGCTTTGCTTTGTAATCTCCATTTTTTATTTTCGTAAAAAATCCTTTATATTGTGATTTAACTCTTTTCATTATTTCTACTAGATTATGAATTTTAAGTTCTTTAGATAATCTTATTAAGTCATTCATTATTTGATGATTTTTATATTTTTTTCTAATATAAGTTAATTCTTCTTCTAGCTTTTTAGGAGTAGTTCCTCTAAATAGTGCTCTCATTATTTCATAGTTAATTAGTAATTTGAAGTCTCCAATATTTTGTTTATAGTCTTGATTAAGGAGTATTATATACATGTTTTCAAAATGTCTATACTTGTAAATGTAATTTATGACTTTGGATTTGAATTTTTTGTCTTTTATTCTCATTTTATATGTTCTTATATTTTTACTTTCATCTACTGATTTACTCATTTTCTTTTAACTCCTTAATTGTTTTTTATCTTTATTAGCTGTCTACTTCTCTTATGGTATAATCACATTAAATAAATCTATAATTGTTTTGAGGTTTTTATAAATATTTTTCAGCAGTTGGTTTACTCCTTCTCTTAATACTTCTTCATTTGTTTTATAAATCCTTCTTTAATAGTTAACGAAAAAAACGGCTTATAAAGCCGTTTTACTTTCTTTTGATATTCAATATTTCTCTTGCTTCATCTGGTGTAGCTACTTCTCGTCCTAATTCATGTGCTAGTCTAACTATTCTCTCTACTAATTGTGCATTTGATTTAGCTAATTCACCTTTTTTATAATATATATTATCTTCAAAACCTACTCTAACATGTCCCCCTAATAATATAGCTGCAGTAGCAAGTGGTAATTCATATCTTCCTATACCTGCAACAGTCCATGTTGAACCCTTTGGTATACTTTCAACTAAGTACAGTAAATCCCTTATTTCACCCGGTATTGCGCCTGGAACACCCATAACAAAATCAAAATGAAGTGGTTCATCAATCAAACCTTTTTTAACCAATGTTAAAGCATTTTTTATCATGCCTCTTTCAAATATTTCAAGCTCAGGTTTAACCCCTAACTCTTTCATTCTCTTTGCAAACTTTTCCATGTACTCTTGTGTATTCATAAATACATCTGGACCAAAATTACATGTACCACAACTTAATGTAGCCATTTCTGGTCTTAATTCAACAGGTTGAAGTCTCTCCTCTGGTGTATGCCATACAGCCCCACCTGTAGAAGGCTGGAATATTACAGGACATTTAGCTTCTATTCTTTTCTTTATTTCTTTATATACCTCATAATCCTGTGTAGGATTTCCATCTTTATCTCTTGCATGTATATGAACTATTGATGCTCCTGCCTTATAGGCTTCATATGCAGCCTCTGCTATCTCTTCTGGTGTAATTGGAAGATTTGGCTGCTGCTCTCTTGTTACTTCTGCACCAGTAAGTGCAGCTGTAATTATGAGTTTTTGCATTATTCTTTCCTCCTCTGCTTATCCTTTGGCACAACACAAGTTCCTACTGCCCTACAAACTACTATTGGCTCTTCAAGAACATCACATGCCGACTCATTTATATCTGGTCTCGGAGTTATTACTTTTCTTGCCTCAAATTTCATTTTTCTTGATGTATTACCAACTTTAATTATTTCACCTACTGCTTCAATATAATCTCCTGCATAAACAGGTGCTGTAAATTCTACTTCTTCATACCCTGCAAAAAGTCCCTCATCTCCATCATGTCTTATAAGAAGTTCTGTAGCAACATCTCCAAACAGTTGAAGCATCTTAGCACCATCTACTAAATTCCCCCCATAATGTGCATCATGCATGCTCATTCTAACTCTTATCATAGCCTTTTCCATATCCCTTACCCCCTAGATTTTTTTATACTACAATTTAAATTATACTAAATTTCTAAAAAAAACAAAATCTTCGATTTAAATAAATTTTAAGGATGATTTTGCCCTAATCCATTACGGAAATTATATTTAAAATTATCCATAATTTAGTAAGGTTTGTAACAACTCTGGCATGTTTACATGCCAAACAAAGTTTCAATAAAGTCAACATTATTTTTTTATTAAAAGACTTTATTATAATTTCCTATGGATTATAAAAACAATTTATTACAAGAAATTAAAGCGACAAATTTGCCGCTTTAATTTTAATAAAACTAATTATTCTTCTAGCTAACCGCTACAGCAAAATATTCTGTGATTAGTGAATTAATTTCTTCTTTTAACTCGAATACATCAAAGGGCTTTTGAACAATCATATCTGGCCTAACTACATCAAAGTCGCTGTTTTGTGTTATGTCTACATAACCAGTAAGTATTACTACACAAATGCTCTCATCAATTCTCCGTATATTTTTTAATACCTCTTCCCCATTCATGTCTTGTAGCTTCATATCTAATATTACAATATCAGGTCTAAACTCACTCACCATTTTTATTGCTTCAATCCCTGTTTCTACTGTTATAACATCATAATCGTTTTTAAAAATTTCTCCTAACAGGGCTCTTATACCTTCCTGGTCATCTACACAAAGAAGCCTGTATTTTCTCAAAAAAATTCCCCCCTGTAACCCGTTAATAAATAATATATTCTACATATGTTAAATTATTCCTTCTTATCTAATGATTTCTGTGAAAATTTTTTTAAGTTTTTACACAAAAAGCGACCAAATAATTTTTGGTCGCTTTTAATCTTCAATAGAAATCTTTACTATTAAGTTGTTAACAATCTTAAATTCTCCTTCTTGCCCAACTTCTAAATCATCAATTGTTATATCTTTTTCTTCATCAACTTCTATTTCAACATCTTCACTAACCATATATTCATATTCTTCATTATCAGTTTGAATTGTTAATTTTACTCCTGAATCATAATTAGTTATAGCAATTATCTTTCCTTTTATCTCTAATTCTAGTGCTTTAGCCTTTATTGATTCTACTTTTCCATCTTCAACCTTAACTTCTACTTCCATTCCCTCTACAAGATCTGATAAATCAGCTTCTTCATCTTCTATTTTAATTTTAACATCTTCATCTATATTAAACTCATATACTTCTTTTGATACAGTTACTTTTATGCTATCTTCATCTATAGATGTTAAAATACCTTCTATTTCATACTCATCTACTTCTTTTACATCCTCTATTTTCTCTTCATCTTCAATTCCAACTCTTTCTCTGTGAACGAAAATTTCTCTTATTCTATTTTGCTTATCAACTACTACTGTAATTGTATCTCCTATATTAATATCCTCGAACTTTCCTTTTTCATCTCTGAATTTAACTTTAGCACCTTTTAACACATCGAATATAGCAAGCATATGTTTTACTTGAACAGCAATTCTTCTAGGCTCTACTTTAGATATTTCCTTTACTTCGCCTGTATACCTTATTATTATTTTTTGAACAAAATCATCATTCCTTAAAACTTCTATATATACTACTTTTTCATTTTCTAACTCTACTTTTACTCTATATCCTTTTTTAATATCTGAAAAATCTATTCTTTCTTCACCATCATAGATTATAGCATTTTCATCTACAATAAAAAATTTTAACTCTCCATCTATTCTAAGTACTAAATTCTCTTCATATATTCCATCAACTACTCCTATTATCTCTTTGTCATCTACATTACTGTCTACTTTATCATCCAATCTTGAAAATAGTACTGCCATTTCAGCTCTAGTCATAGTACCCATAGGGTTAAATCTTTTTTGAGGATCTCCATTCATTAATCCTAACTCGTTGGCTAAATATACATATCCAACTGAACCTAACGGAACTGCTGGAGCATCAATAAATGGTAACTCGTCTTTCATATGCTTTAATGCTTCCTCTTCATAACCTAATGCTCTTATTACATATTTAGCTACCTCATGCCTTTTAGCTGGTCCTTGTGGATTGAAATACATCATATCTACATCGTCTAGTATTCCTTTTTCATACGCTACCTTTATATAACCTTTCGCCCATTCGCCTACTTTCTTACCTTTATATTTTTTTGGAAGTACTTTTACTAATTTTGCTTGGTCTTGCCATCCCATTATTCTTAAACACATTATTATAGTTTCTAAGTTTGTAACAGGTTTTTTAGGAGCATATATACCTTTGCCATATCCTTCTATAAGGCCTTTTTTAGCCATTTTTTCGATAGCTTTTCTAGCCCATGAATAGCCTTCTAAGTCATCAAATACTTTATTAGTTAAAAATACTGTTGGGTCAAACTTTTTAAACACCTTTTCAACCTTCCAACTTTTATCTTTATCCCAGCCCTTTGCAAACGAAACTGAAATAGTCATTGAAAACAACATAGTAAAAACTACTACTAATGATACAACCTTTTTCAACACAACAAACACCCTCCTTATTTTTCTTTTGTAATATATATTCGGAGGGTGTGTTAGTCTTTTTAGGGTGTTTTTTTATTTTATCTAGCTTTTTGTGTTACTATTACAGTTTTAGCAGTAAATATTCCACCATCAAAATTTCCTATTACTATTACTTTATCTCCTTTTCGTAGATTTCTAAATTTTATTCTATCTCCATCACTATCTATAAAAGATGTAAATTTAGTTACATCTATACGAACAACCTCTTTTTTGCCTGTATTATAGTTAATTACAGACAATACTATAACTTCTGCATCATCATTTAAATATTCTATCTCTCCTTCATACCTATCGTTCTGCTCTCTAGGTTCTACTTCCATTGAAATTATCTCATCACTTTCAATATCTACTTCAACAAAGTAACCAAGTCTCAAATCGTATATATTACCATTTTTATTATCAATATCTATATCGGCATCTTTAGATATGTAATACGACACTTCTTTACCTTCTTCGTTAACTATCGTTATTTTTGGTCTATCAGCAATAAGTATTTCTTTAATCGTACCTTCATCTTCTCTTTTAATCACTCTTGCTTCAATCTCTTTTATAACATTATATTCGACATCTATCTCTACTCTGTCGCCTCTTCTCAAGTCAGTAATTTCTGCATTTTTATCGTTCCTTTCTATATCTGCCCTCTTATAGATAGGAAATTCATATAATTCACCATTTTCATCTTCAATTACTAAATTAGGCTCTGGATTATACTTTATATCTTTTATAATACCTGTTATATGTTTATCTTTACTTTCTGCTACAATCTCAACTATTTTTTTATTTTTAACTTTTAATTTAACTAAATCGCCCTCTTTGATTTTGTAAATAAATGACTTCTTATTATCTAAAATTACTTTTACATCTCTAGCTAGATAAAGAGCTTTCGTTTCGTCCCCTCCATCTTTTTTATATTCTATTGTAAGTATTGCCGGGGTTGTAAGAGCTAAAGACTTCACTTTACCTGAATATTCTTCTTCTATACTTTTGACTTTCATTGATACTATTTTATTTTTATCTGTAACTTCAGCCTCAACAATTAAACCTTCTACCAGTTCAGTGAATTTTATCCTATTTCCATCTAATGTTATATCTGTATCTGAATTAACTTTATATATATTCTTCTCTTTATTCTCATCTTCAATAGTAACATACATTTCATTAGTAGCTTTCAATATACTTGATATAGTCCCTGATACTGTTACAGTATCTTCCACTAAAATCTGCTGTTTCTCCTCGTTTTTGTCAATATAGTCATAAGCTATCGAAAGCATCTTTGCCATTATTGCACGATTTACAGAGTTTTTAGGATTAAATTTACCTTTAGAATCACCTTTTGCATTGATTATACCTTTTTGTATCATCATGTCTACATATGGTGTAACCTGTGCAGGAATAAGTTCCGCATCTTTAAAAGGCAATACTATTATAGTTTTACTTTTTGCTTCATCTTCAAGCCCCATAGCTCTCGTAAGAAATATACATATTTCTTCTTTAGTAGCTGGCATTTTAGCCCTTCCACTTTTATAATACTCTTTTAAAACTTCTTCTGAAATTATACCCTTATGTAGGGCAACAGCAATGCCTTCATAAGCCCATGGTTCAACCTTTAACTCATCTAACAGATGTTTATATTTGTTTTTTATAGTTTCAATTGTACTATCATCTAATTTATATAGCCTTGAAATCATAACTAAAGCCTGTGACTTTGTAACTTCTTTAGTAGGTTTAAATGTAGCATCCGGGTATCCTGTAATTATCCCTAAATCCTTTACTTTTTTTATGTACTCTTCTGCCCAATAATTATCTGGTACATCTGTAAATATTTGAGCATATGCAGAAATGTTAGTTAAATTCAAACTAAATATCAAAACTGAAAATAACACTACTTTCACTATCTTTTTAAAAAGTTTCATATTTAAAATACACCCTCTTTCTTATAGATTATAACAAATAAAAGAGGAATTCCCCTTCCATTTATCTATTTTAAATATATTTCTGGTAATTGTCTTTTGCCCAGTCCTATACTATATTTGAAGTCAAGCAATGCAATATTATAATTATAAATCTGATTTGCCAAATCATTTTTTGCTTTCATAAGTTCTATTCTCGCCTTAGTAACATCATTTGGCGTTTTTTGTCCGGCTTCATAGCTCAACATTGCCAATCTTAATGCTTCTTCTGATTTTTTTACTGTCATTTCACAAGTTTTAATTTGTTTTTCAGCAGTCAAAAGTTTAAGATAAGCCATTCTCACTTCCATTTCTATTCCCTTTTCTACCGTTTCTAGATTTTTTATAGCTTCTTCAAGTTCTATCTCATATTCTTTATATTTGTATGTATTTTTAGGATATATCGCTTCTGCTGCTTTAAACACTAATTTTGTCAATTCTGTCTTTTCTTTTGCTACTTTTAACATTGCATTGTTCTTGAATGCTTCTTCTATAGAATCTTCCAAATTTATTTCATCATGCTTTTCATATTGAACAGTTCCATCAAGTTTTACTTCCTGATTTAATGGCAATCCCAAAATATTGTTGAAATTTACTCTTTGAAACTGATAATTCATTTGTGCTGATGTATAGGCTGTCTGAGCTTGAGAAACAGCACACTCCATTTCTAAAAGTTCTTGATTTGATAAAAGTCCGAGTTCGAACATCTTTTTACTTTGTTCATACTGTTTTTTAGCCAATTCTAAACTTTCTTTAGCTATTTCCATGCTCTTTTCAGCTTGCATCAAATCATAATACGCCTTTTCTACATCATATTTTATCTCATTCTGCTTTATCTCTTTATTCCACTTAGCTATTTGGAAATTTAACTCTATTGCACGTTTGGCAACTCCCATATCGATTTTCTTCTGTTCCATAATTTGCATCGGTGTTTCTCCCGGCAACAAAGCTTTCTCTTCAGGTGTCATATTTTTTAACTCTTCTTTATAGTCCTCGTATTTATCTAGCCTTTTCATTTCCTTCTTATAAAATAGTTCTGCTTTTTTCACATTTAAATCTTGAATTAAAATATTTCTATTATGTTTTAGTGCATAATCTACTGCTTGTTGCAAATTAAAACTCATTACTTTTTGACTATTATCACTATCGTCAGTACAGTAACCTATAGGAACTACTGAAAATAACAGTGCAAAAGCAACCAATATCGATAATATTTTCCTCATTTCAAAGCCCCCTTTTATATACCCTTTAATAAAAGATTATCCCATTTAATGCATATTGTCAATATTTTCAATTCGAACAAAATCCTCGATTTTTTTTAAAAAAAAGTACGGGCATTCGGCCCGTACTTCCTTGTTCAATTATCTTTTAAAGAATAGTACCTTAACTACTCCATCTTCCATTAAGAAGTATAATGTATCTCTAGTAGTTCCTTCATCATCAATGTCTGAAAGATCTGCTTCTTCAAATGTAGCCTCTCCATCCTCAACTATTACTCTGTATACTAACACATCATCAGCAACTTTATAAGTTGTTCCTGATACATCAAAGAAGTCGCCTGAAATTGAATCCTCATCAACTGTACCTTCTGCAGCACTAAATTCTCCTACTGTTATATCACTCATCTTGTCATATACTGCACTAGCTACAATCTTAATTTCGTCATCTGATAATAATTCATAAACAATTACTGTATTTTCATCTTTTTGGTCTTCTGCTTTGTATGTTTCTGTTCCATCTGGAGTAGCTACTTCATATTCATATTTGTATCCACTTGAAGCTATTTTATCTCTGTCTAAAACAAATGCAACTTTATATTCTTTAGTTTCTCCTAAACCACTAGGTACATTTATTAAAAGTACAACATTAGCTCTTATATCATCAGCTCTAAATACTACATTAAGGTCATCTCCAACTGTTTTCTCAATATCTTCCCATTTAACATATCCAACACCGTTATTTGCTAAATCGCTTAAGTCAAATATTGTTGCATTATCTACATAAATCTTACCTGCATTACCTTCTAATTCAATGTAATCATATTTAGAATTAAATTCATCACCTGTATAATTTGTTACATTAACCTTTTCTGCTTTAACTATTTCATTGTCTTCATCGATAGTGAACTTATAGAATGAATTTATCTTACTAGTTAAATCACTTTCACTATAAGCCGTTAAATCACTATACTTAATAGTTTCATCGCTAGGTATTGATACTTCGTAAGTTACTTCGTCGATTCCTTCGTCTACTACTTTCTCTACTCTTATCTTCTGGCTGAAATCATCCTTAGCTACTACAAAACCATAGAATGTAGTTGTATCCTCTTCAACGTCTGCTGAAATGTAAACAACATCTCCTTGGTTGTTTAATAATGCTACAACATCTTTATCAAATAATTTATCTAAATCATCTAAACTTGATACTGCACTTCCGTAATTTTCTCCTTCATCTGTTGACATGTAAACATTGTCCGCTACGTCAACATATTCTCCATCTATTCTTATTTGTTTATCATCATCGTCTATTCTATCAAATTCACCTTTTACTTTCTTGTCTGTTGCTACTATGATATACTTACCTGAAGCATACTCATCATAGTCGAAATACATACCTTCTTCAAGATCTTTATAATCAGCTGCCTCACCATTTATAACTACTATAATTTCATCAGCATCATCTAAATCTCTTATTGTTTTAGTCTTGTCTCCTTTAGTATATACTATTTTGCTGTCTGTTATATCGCTGATTAAACCAGCTTCTTGTGGATTATAAGCTTCAATAGCTACTATTTCGTCTCCGTTTAATACAAATTTAGCAAATAATCCACTGCTTAATTTGTCAGTTCCATCTAACCTAGAACCGTCTTTGTATATTGTAGCTATTACTTCGTCTTTGTCATTTAATGCAATATCATATGTTTTGCCTTCATTAAGAAGTTTAATATCTTCTAACTTTTCAACTTCTACTTCTTTTTCTTTAGTATCTCCATTAATCGCAGCTATATAGTCATATTTAACTGTTGACTCAACTGTAATGTCTAAAACTTCTCCGCCTTTAATCCATAATCTCACTATTGCATTCTCTAATCCAGCAAGTTTAATTCCATCTAATACTTTATATTCTTCTTTTTCTGTATAAGCCCCATCTTTTTCCTCATTTACTACTATTTCTCTTTTGTCTGTATCTACTGAAACTACTTGAGCTTCAACAGTACTTAAACCTAATTTGTCAAGAAGAGTTTTGTCTGACTCTTCGTATTGTTTTAAGTCACCATAGCCTGTTTGAACCATCATTTTTACATCTAATGAATTGTCTAATAATTGAGCTACTACTCCTCTTGGAGCTGCAAGACCAATTACTCCATCTACACCATCAGTTACACCTTTTTCCTCAGCTAATGCTAGGTAACCTAATGGATATCCACCTCTGTCCTCAGCAGCAGGTTTATATCCTAATGCTCTCATGATTAATGTTACTGCTTGTTCATAAGTTACAGGAGCATTTGGAGCAAATGTTCCATCTCCCATACCGTTAACATAACCTAATTTTGAAGCTATGTTGATATATCCTGATGCCCAATAATCTGCAGGAACATCAGTAAATTGAGTAGCACCTTTAGCTGCATCAGCTGCTGCTTTTAAGTTTAATGCTCTTATAACTGCAGCAGTAAATTCTGCTCTTGTAATAGAATTGTTTGGTTTAAATGTTCCATCTGGATAACCGTTTAAAACACCTAGTGCAGCTAATCTAGTAACTGCATCTTCATATTTTGTACCTTCAACATCACTTGGAGTAGCTGCGAAAGCAAAACTGAATGCTCCAAGTACTAATGAAAGTACTAAAACTAGAGATAAAATCTTCTTCATTGTTAGAGTCCTCCTCCTTTTTGTATTTTAAATTTTAATTATGAAGAAGTTTAAAATTTTTAAAATATGTAGTTAGACTGTAACTTCTTCTTAACCAGTCTAACATGATTTCAAGGCATGTTTTAAGACAATGCCTATATCATATCACTAATTATAGCATTGACTAAATAATCAGTCAATGGTACAAGTTTTATTGTAATAAAATTGTAATATTGTGTAATTTTATTTGTCTTGCTACATTACCTATTATATATTAAAAATAGGTAATTTACCATTACAATTATGTTACAGTTTGATTGCAATAAAATTGCAACTAAGTACTTCTAGGTGCGATGAAGAAACTCTCCTTAAAAATCTATATTTTAACCTGCATAATAAGAAGGTATTTCTTCATCAGTAAAAGAAATACCTTCTTTTCATCATAACTTTTTCTATTCTCTAGTACCTAGTACCAAGTACCCAATCCATAATACCAAGTAGCTAGTACCTATCGACTATTAATAGCTGCTTTAATAAATTCTCTAAATAATGGATGGCTGCGAGTTGGTCGTGATTTGAATTCTGGATGAAATTGTGATGCTACAAACCATGGATGATCTTTTAGCTCTATTATTTCTACTAATCTCTCATCTGGTGAAATCCCACTTATAACTAGCCCTTTTTCTACTAGTTTATTTCTAAATTCGTTATTAAACTCATATCTATGTCTATGTCTTTCATATATTAATTCTTCTTTATAAGCCTCTTTAGCCTTAGTTCCATCAACTAGTTTACATGGATATAAGCCTAATCTCATTGTTCCGCCCATTTCTTCTATATCTTGCTGTTCTGGCATAATATCTATAACTGGGAATTTTGTATTCGGATCAAGTTCTGAGCTGTGAGCACCTTTAAGTCCAACTACATTTCTTGCAAATTCCACTACTGCCATTTGCATACCTAGACATATTCCTAAGAAAGGTATCTTGTTTTCTCTTGCGTACTTTATTGCACATATTTTACCCTCTATTCCTCTATCTCCAAAACCACCAGGCACAAGAATACCGTCAGTATCTTTTAAAAGTTCATCACAATTATTTTCATCAATTTGCTCTGAGTGAATCCAATTTATATCTATTTCTACTTCGTTTGCTATACCTGCATGTCTCAATGCTTCTGCCACAGAAATATATGCATCTTTTAACTCAACATATTTCCCTACTAATGCAATTTTTACTTTTCCTTTTGGATTTTTAAGTCTATCTACTATTTTTTCCCATTCTGTTAGGTCTGGTTCACCACATTTAAGTCCTAAATGTTTTATAATCATCTGAGGAAGTCCTTCTTTTTCTAACATTAATGGCACTTCATATAGTGTTTCTGCATCTAGGTTCTGCACAACATTGTTGTGGTCTAAATTACAGAATAATCCTATTTTTTGTTTTATCTCCTGTGAAAGTGGTCTTTCAGTTCTACATACTATTACATCTGGCTGTATACCTATACTTCTAAGCTCTTTAACACTGTGTTGAGTTGGTTTAGTCTTAAGTTCGCCTGCTTTAGCTAAATATGGTACTAATGTAACATGAATATACATTACATTTTCTCTACCAACATCATACTTTATTTGCCTTATAGCTTCTAAAAATGGTAAACTCTCAATATCACCAACTGTACCACCTATCTCTGTAATGACTACGTCTACTTCTTTTTCTTTTGCAACTCTAAATACTCTTTCTTTGATTTCATTTGTTATATGCGGAATTACCTGAACTGTTCCTCCTAAGTAATCACCTTTTCTTTCCTTTTTAATTACAGACCAATAGATTTTACCTGTTGTAACATTGCTGTTTTTGCTTAGGTTTATATCTATAAACCTTTCATAATGTCCTAAGTCTAAATCAGTTTCTGCTCCATCATCTGTTACAAATACTTCACCGTGCTGATATGGGCTCATAGTACCTGGGTCAATATTAATATAAGGGTCAAATTTTTGAATAGTAACTTTAAGTCCTCTGCTTTTTAATAGCTGTCCAAGAGAAGCAGCAGTTATCCCTTTTCCTAAAGAAGATACCACACCGCCTGTAATGAAGATGTATTTGGTTGGCATTTGACGACCTCCTTTTTGAAAATGCATAGAACAACATATTTTATGTGTCCTCTATATATGTAAAATTTTTTTTGTCTTATACCTACATAACTATAGTATTTTATCTTACGTTAAGAAATATGTCAATGTTTTGATAATACAGATTATACTTAAAATAACAAATTAAAAAGCATGCAAGTTAATCTCACATGCTTTTTTTATAATCCATAGGAAATTATATATATTTTAAATTATGGATATAAAATATAATTTCCGTAATGGACATAGGCAAGATCTTCCTTGATTTATTTGAATCAAAGATTTTGTTCTTTTTACTATACTTTATTCTAATTCTACATATTCTATTTTTCTAAAAGCACTTCCACAGCTTTTTGCAACTGTTTATCTACATTATCTGGCTTTGCATATTCAATAATAGCTTTAGTTAAAGCATCTTGAGTAGTAAAATCTAATACTCCATAGCTATATAATCCTTGGTCTTTTTGAAATTTCTTTATTGCTTCGAATGTTACTTCATCAAATATTCCATCTGGTTTATTTACTTTATACCCTAATATTTCTAATATCATCTCTGCACCCAATACATCTAGTCCCACAACTCCAACTGTTGGCTTTCGCTTTTTATCTAAAGTAGGGATTTTTGATAAATCTACTTTAGGCTCTAATGTATTTTCTACTATTATATCTGGTTTAATACCTACCTCATTGACTTTTCTCATATTTGGAGTCAGATATTCTGCTATTGTGATTTTCATACCTCCACCATCTATAAGCGGTACAACAGTCTGTACTGTACCCTTACCATAAGTTGTAGTTCCTATTATTATACCTGCCTTTGAATCTTGAATTGCTCCTGCAAATATTTCTGATGCACTAGCACTACCACCATTAACTAATACTGCTAGTTTATACCTAGGTTTTTCTAAGTTTGAATTATATGTTTTAATAGTTCCATCTGCCTTTTTAATATGAACAACAGGTCCTTTAGGAACAAAAAATTGAAGTACATCTATAACCTCATCAAGATATCCTCCAGGATTGTTTCTTAAATCTATAATTAATTTTTCTATATTCTTTTCATCAAATATCTTCAATATATCTTTTAAATTCTCAAAGGTATTACTATTAAACTGCGATATTCTTATATATCCTATTCCATTATCCATAATTTTATATGTAATTGGATTTATCTTTATTATTTCTCTAGTTATGTTAAAATAAATAATACCATCTACACCTTCTCTTATTACTCCTAATTTTACCTGTGTTCCAGGTTCACCTCTAATCAATGATGTCGCTTTATCTATTGTTACGCCTTTAATGTCAATATCGTCTACCGTAACAATTCTATCTCCTGGCTTTATTCCTACTCTTGCTCCAGGAGTCCCGTCAATAGGTGATATTACTGTTATATATCCGTCTTTTTCAGTAATCTGAATTCCTACTCCTCCAAAATTGCCTGATACAGATGTATTGAATTCTTTAAATTCTTCTGGTGAATAATAATTACTATATTTATCGAGTTTACTGAAAACTCCCTTTATTGCTCCTTCTATAAGTTCTTCTTCTGTAACCTCTCCTGCATAATTTGCTTTGATAAATTCAATTATCTGTCTTAGGTATTCTAAGTCTTTGTTAATTTTGATCTTTTGATTTGGTTCATTATTTACTCCATAGGCAAAATCAAGTGTCATAGTCACAATAATTAAACTAATAAGTATACCCATAGTAAAACTTTTAAATATCTTCTTATAATTCATTGCCCCATCTCCTTTCTAAATATCATATAAAATATTCTATGCATTATATAAATATCCTCTAATCAATTATTGCTTTTTTATTTCTCAGCTATCAACTATCAAAACATAGATTTTAGGTAGTACAAGAACAAAATCTTCGATTTAAATAAATTAAGGAAGATTTTGCCCATATCCATAAACGGAAATTATATTTGAATTTATCCACAATTTAAAGTAGTTTATAATTTCCTATGGATTATAAAAATTCCCGACGGAATATTCCGTCGGGAATTTTTTATATTCTGTCTAATACTTTTAGGAATCTATAAATCATTGTAGCAGCTTCAGCTCTAGTTGCAGTTCCTTGTGGTACAAAGGTTGTTGTAGTTCTACCTTTGATTATACCGTTATTAAATGCAATTGAAACTGCTTCTCTAGCTGTTTCTGAAATTTCATCCTTATCTTCAAATGTAAGTTCAGAAACTATAGCCTTAGTAGCATCAACATATTTTAATGCATTTGCTACTATCACAGCCATTTCTTCTCTAGTTATTGCTGCATTTGGATTGAAAGTTTCATCTGTTTTGCTGATTATTCCAGCCTTAAGTGCCGCTTCTATATATCCTGTAAACCATGCATCTTTAGTATCTGTAAATGTTCCTGAATATTCTTCCTTCTCTAATCCTAAAGTACAAACTATTGTCTTAACAAACTCGGCTTTTGTAATAGTTCCTTGAGGATCATAGTTTATTCCATCTCTACCATCAACTATTCGTCTTGCTGCTATAACTCTTATCTCATGTTCAGCCCAATGTCCAGAAATATCAGCAAATGTTTTAGTAAATGCCATTAAAGCATATTTACTAAAATGCTTAAGTTCAGCTATTACTACATTATTATCTTTATCAACTTTACCTCCTACATACTCCCACTTACCTGTTTCTTCATTCAGTGTATAAACTCCTAGTAGTTCCTCATCTACACCATTAAGCTTAGATTCATCATATTTAAATTTAACTTTAACTGGTTTATTGAATCTTTCAACACTTGATTTAAATTCATAAACTCGAGTAACTCTTACTGCTTCATCACTTGCTTGTGATTCTACATCTTTTTCATCTATTACATTAACTGTTACTTTAACTTCATCATCAAATGTTCCTTCTTCAAATGTAAGTTCTACATTTCCTTCAGAATCTTGAACTTGCCCTCCATTAACTGGAATAACTTCTGTTACTACACTTTCTTCTATTTCTGACTCTTCTTCTGTGTCAGTTGTACTATCTGTGCTTCCTCCTCCTAAACTAACATATGAGCTTCCTGAACTTCCTTCAGAAGTTTCAACATTAACTGGAAGTTGGATTAAAATAGTTCCTTCATCTACATCTTTAACTAAAATTAATCCTCCATAATTTGTAACTTTATTCGGAACACTAATTTCAGCACTCTTAACCATGCTTTCATTTGGCTTAACTTTAGTAGATGTTTCATCAAATTTAACAATTGCTTCAGGATCTGCATCACTAATGTTAACTATTTGTTTAGTATATTTTATTGTTGTAGGATCTCCAGCTGCAGCATAGTTTTCAATATAAACATAATATGTTCCTGCAGGTAAACCAGAAATGCTTATCTTTTCAGAAGCATCTCCATCTGCATCATAAGCAATTGTATTAAATTTACTATCGAATAAATATAAATCAAAATCGTCCTCATTAGGATATGTTATTGATTCAATTGCAACATTAAACAAGAAATTCGGATCATCTTCTGTAATAACTACTTTATCTAAATAGCCTTCAGTTGCATCACAATCTTCCCCAGTACCAAATTTAATTAACATCTCTTCAGGCTCTGGTAGATTTATTAGATCTACTAGATTTGTACCTTCTACTAAGATATTTTTCTCTTCACCAGTAAGATTAGTAAATTCTATACTCTTATACATCTTATTTCCTTCTTCAATCTTTTCATCAATACCATCAGGGTTTGCTACTATTCCTTCAAATCTAACAGTTATTTCATAAGCTGCTGTATAAGAAGCTTCTCCATATACTTCTTTCTGTAAATCTCCAGTCATAGTACTTGCATAAATATCTATTTCCCAATTTCCTGATTGTGGATATTGTATTTCATATACAAGTGGTTTAGTAGGATCTTCATTTCCCAAGCCTGCATATCCAATATATGGATGTTTCTCAAATCCATTAGGATCAAAAGGTATTGCTCTTATTCTTCCAAACTGTCCTTCTGAATTTTCTATAGCTTTTAATTCTATTACAAGTTTGTCTATTCCTTTAGGTACATTTATATAATTTCTATCGTATTTAGCAGTCTTTACTTCTCCTTTAATTACAGTCGAATATAAGTCTCTACTATTTAAATCCTGTCCTTTTGCTATAGTAATTGGAAGTTCTCCATCTATTAATACAGTATCTGGACTATCTATTTTAATAACATCACTATATAATCCTGGTTCAATTTCTGTATCGAAGTATATAGAGAATTTAACTGAATATTCCGCTGGTATATTTATTTTGTCAGTTGACAAACTATACCATGAAGCATCACTTTGTTTAATTAATTGTAAAGTTATATCTTTATCTTCATTATTAGTTATTTCAACTATAACTTTTCTTGGTACCTCTCCATTCCTTACATAAATACCTGTTGAGTAATTTAATTTCTCACTATAACTTGTATTTATACTAATATCATATTTAGTTCCATTAACTTTTTCTTTGATATAGTCATATGCTGCTACTACATCAACAAGTCCTCCACCTTGTTCAACAGGAAGATATCCATCAAGCTTTCTGCCTGTTTGCTCTAATGCTTCTTTTAATAAATGTATATCTATTCTATCAGCAATTTCATCTTTTCTTGCACTTTCAGTAAGCAATGCTACTAATCCTGCTGTATGTGGTGATGACATACTTGTTCCTTGATATACCGCATATTTTCCAGCCCAATCTGGTATACTTGATAAAGCTGAACCAGGTGAAACAATTGTTGGTTTTATAGCCCCATCTTCTCTTGGTCCTATTGATGAGAAATACCATAACATTTCTCCTGGAACATCGTATTTATAATCTTCCCTCCAAGTTGTTTCCTCAATATATGCTCCAGATGTAATAGCTAAATCTGCATCTCCTGGTGCTCCTATTGTATTTATACCTGGTCCTTCATTACCCGCTGAAATACAAAATACTGTTCCATATTTTTCAGTTAAAAGATTCGCATATATTGCTTCTAAATTAGAACCATCATTAATATCTGGTGATGATCCAAGACTCATATTTACTATATCTGCACCATTTACTGCTGCATAGATCATACCGTCTATAATGTGGCTCATTGCTCCTCCAACATTTGATCCCAATACCTTTATAACCATTATTTTAGCTCCAGGCGCAACACCTGTAAAACCTTCGATTTCTTGGCTATTACCCGCTGCTATACCTGCTACATGTGTTCCATGAGTACCTCCGTCAAAACCTAAGTTTAAATGAACTCCTTTAGAGTCTTTTTGCACATATGTTAAAACAAAGTTTACTGTCTCGTCTGGTTTGTCTTCTCTTGGGAATTTAGCTACATACCTTTTATTCTCATTTTGTATTCCATCTTTATATGGTATTAATTTAACTTCATCTGTAAAGTCACCATCTAGGTCTGTATCAACATATACTGATTCGTAATTTCCATCTTTATCAAGGTCTGCAACAAGAATTGGATAACTTTCTTTTATACCATTAAAGTTAAAGTCAAAACCTGTTGGATCTTCTTTACCTAACCAATTTTCTTCGCGCCCGAACAATCTCTCATTCGGGAATATACCTTCATATAAAGTACCCATGTATACAGCTTCGCCTACTGTAATTTCATCTGGTACTATAAAGTTTACTGTATCTAAACCTAAATCTGGCATATAAACTTGTTTGTATACTTCACCATAAACTGATTCTACAACAGTAGAGTAACTAGCTAATATATCCCCTTCTGTTGTCATGTCTTGCCAGTCTATTATCTTTATCTCTCCGTTAGTTGTCCATTGAAGCATCTCATGACCAGGGTCAACTCCTGTATCTAATACAGCTATTGTTACTCCTGTACCATCAACTTCATGAGTATCTCTAAATGTATCAGCTTTAGTATCATCTAACGTTGTAAATAGTTTAGGAGTAACTTTCTCTATTTCCGCCTTAATATCTTCAAAACCTTCTTTTTCTCTTGGGTCTAATGTGTAAATTTTATCTAAAGAGATCTTTTCAATACCTTCAATGTTTAATAACTTATCAGCTTTATTCAATGGAATTGTTACAGCATATAAATCTTTTGTTATTTGTTGTATAACCTTTGCTCCTGATTTTATTAATTCATTTTTTATATTTTTTCCATCATTCTGAATGATAAGCCTTATCTTGTTATTGTATAAATATGGATTATTGCTACCTAACTCCTGTTGTTTCTCTTCTACAAAATTAATTACATTCATTAATTGAATCTCGGGATTAACTACTGGTTCTTTTAAAATTTTAACTTCTTCTATATTTTTTATATCATCATCTTCAGCTACTATAGAAGAATTCTCAGTAGCAAATCCAGCAGATACCATACTAAATAAAATAACAAAAATAATTACTAGCGATAATAGTTTTTTATTTTTCAAAGTACACCCCTCCATAATTATGCTTTAACCGATTTTGTTAATTAATCCCATCACTTCACTCCATTACGTCAACTAATCACCCCCCTTACCAATATATTTGGGATTAATTAACAAATCAAATTAGCTAACGTAAGTAGTTATTCTATAAAAATTCTTTTATACCTTCTTTTTTTAGAAAAAAATTTTGAATTTTTTTATTTATCTGTATACTTTAATGATACATATAAAAAGAACCAAAGCTTAAGCTCTGGCTCTTAAAATTTTGTAGATCTATAATCCCTGCCAAACAACATTAAATTGATATGGTGGATTTCCCAAATCATTTTTATCAATTTCTATTGTAATAGAACAATAAGTAATCACCTGTAAATACATTTTTTTAGGATCAGGTTGTTTTATGCCAATATAGATATTATAATTCCCATCGGGCATTTTCTGAATTTTATTAACCTCTATACTATATCCCGAATTTGGAAACTGTTTTGAAATAGTTACTATAACTTTATCATCTTGCTCTTCAATCTGTATATCTTTTTTTATTTCACTATAAGTTCTACTATTTTCAATAACTTTAAATGAAATAGATTTATTGTTCATTTTCAACTCTTCCTCTAATCTTTGTAAAAGTATAATAGCCTCAACTTGAGACACAGTATCATTAGGTCTAAAACTGCTGTCAGAATACCCTTTTATAAGCCCCAAATCATAAGCTTCCAAAATTGGAGTAATATATTCATCAGTTAATCCGTCTAAATCAATGAAAGGATTTTCATGTTTTTCAACTATTTCCACTCCCCCATTTTGCTTCAAACACTCAACAATCCATTTAACCGCTTCTTTACGCAATAACTGTTCTTCACTTGAAACGTTTTCATCTGTTAAAATTCCTTTTATTTTAAAATAATTAATAACATTTAAAATGTCTTCTTGTTCAGAACCAGTTTGTAATAAATCAGAAGTTTTAATCAAACTATATAGGGAAACTAAGAAATCACCTTTAGAGATTGGTTTGTCAGGAATAAAATTTGAATAATCTTCCTTTGTTAAATAAGCAAAATGAATTTTCATAAAATCTTCATCTACTAATTTTTCTGCCCAATGTCCATTTAACTTCTCACTAAAGTCAGCGGCAGAAAAGGCAGCACTAGAAAACAATAAATTTATAATGATTAAAACTAAGCAGCATTTTTTAAACATTTAACCCCCCCTCTTCTAATATAATATTAATAATTATATCTTTTTGTTTTTATTATATCACTAAAATTCAAAGCAAATATTTCATTATGATTACAAATTTTCACAAAAAAGCACATTAAAATGTTCCAAAACTGTTGGTAAAGTAATTTATTTTTAGAACAAAATCTTCGATTAAAATAATTAAGGAAGATTTTGCCCATATCCACAAACGGAAATTATATTTGAATTTATCCACAATTTAAAGTAGTTTATAACGACTCTGGCATGTAAACATGCTAGACAAAGTTTCAATAAAATCAACATTAATTTTTTAAAATATGGGATTTTATTATAATTCCCTATGGATTATAAAAAACAGGCTAACAGCTGACAGCCAACAGCTGTTAGCCAATAATTCAGTATTATAGTCTGTTAGAAATGCTCTTATTTTCAAATCCTAATATCCTAATATCATATCTCTATAATATGTCTTAAAGTCTTCTTGTAAATAGCTAATAAATCTATTTAAGAAAACTGCTGCTTCTGCTCGTGTCATATAATCATTTGGATAAAAATATCCCTCAGGACTACCTTCAGCAAGTCCTATTTGTTCTGCAACATATACTGCTTTTTTAGCCCATTTAGGTATTTTTTCATCATCTTTAAATCTTGTTGTAAATGGTGGATTTGGAGCTAGTCTTTCTACCCCTAATGCCCTGATTATTATAGTTATAGCCTGTGCTCTAGTCAAATTGCCTTTTGGCATAAATTTATTATCTCCTACTCCATTCATTATTCCTTTTTCTTTTATTACTTTAATATATTCATAATCAGGATTTTCTTTAGTTACATCACTAAATACTGGAGGATTAACCTCTTCTTTTACATATGACCTCTTTGGCTTTTTTTCCTCTTTAACCAGCTTTACTGCTTTAGCTATCCACTTAGCAAATTCTTGCCTCTCTATTGGCAAATTACCTCCAAAATATTTATTATTCGTATCTATTATCTGAAGACCTGCTAGTTTCTTAATATCCTTTTCTGCCCAATATCCTTTTATATCTTCAAACTTAGGAATATACATTTTCTTTTGTGTAGGATGAGTTTCAAATCTATCTACACCATTTCCTCTATTTCTTAACTTTGCCACAACATAATCCTGATCTGCTCTAATTAAATATGGAAGATCGTATTTATACTCCATTATCGTTTCTTCTTTCTCTGTAAGAGTATATCCACCATCAAAACTGGATAAATATGCAGCATTCTCAAAATACTCAATATTTTTAGTCCTATTAAATGAAACATCTATATCTGCATATCCATACCAATTTAAAGTAGTATCTCCTGAATTTAAACTATAATTTATGTCTTTATGTATTTTTTGAGTTTCTGTTGCTCCCCAGTAATGGTCATAACCATATATATTTCCTGTAATTTCTACTACAACTTGTCCTTCATCTTTGTTAATTGAATATGTCTTAGTTCCCACCCAGTTACCTGAATAAAAAGCAACAACAGGTTGGTTATCATCTATAGTCGAGTTGTGAAACTGATAATCTACTAATGTATAAATTGTCTTGTTACCATTATCTTTTACTACAATTTCTTCATCATAATCTAATATATTATTGACTTCAATTACTTGACTCGGATGAGAACTATCATCTATTATCCTCTCTAGTTCTATATCTCTTTCTAAAGTAACTTGTCCATCTTTACTCGATAATTCATATTTGTACTCTAGTTTCTTGTCTTTAATCTTTATTGCAACCTTTCCTTCTAAAAGAATAGGTATACCAGTTAAGAAAATTACTTCTTTATACTGTTTAGTTTTCTTATAATCCATTTCATTTTTATGAATACCACCTTCAAATCCTGCATTGTTTACTTTAGCATAAACTGTAAACGAATTAAACATTAGTGCTAATACTAGTATAACTGTTATTCTTTTCATTATGACACCCCTCTTTTGAAACTAGTACTTGGTACTAGTTTCAAAAATTTAAAATTTAAAATAAAAAATGTAAAACATTTATTAACTATTCCCTGTTATATTACCTAACCACCACTATATACCCAACATTATTATTTCTCAAAATGTATAAACTATCACCTGGTGATATATCGTTAATAGTTATATTACGTCCTTCTTTTATGATTAATGCTTTATTCACATCTAGAGTAAATATTGTGTTATTAATATTCCAAATACCTTTAAGCTGATTCCAATCTCTAACATTCTTCAAAGAAATTAATTTTGCAAGTTTATCCACATTATCCACATCTGCTACTGTGATTATCTTCGGATTAGTATTTTCATCTATAATATTCATTGCTATTACCATAGAATCATATTTAACAACATAGGCATATTCTCCATAATAGCTATTTACTAAATATTTACCTTTTAAAAATCTACTGTTAGTAAAATCGGTTACCGAAATCTCTATAGGGTCATCTTCCCTTGTATCTAAAATTTTTGTATCTTCACTAATATCAAAGCTTATTTGTCTTGTAGAAAAATCCCAATTGTTATCCTCTAAAATATCATAATCATCAAGTTCAAATCTATACTGATCTATTTCATCAATTCTTCCTCTATATATAACAAGTCCTGTTGATGGTATGTTTTCAACTGAAATTAATGCAGCTGTGTATTTATCCTTTCCTTGAGATATTACGTAAATATCATCTCCTTCATTTAGATTATATGGATGAATTACTCTTCCGTCTTTTATAATTATAGTCCCCTTATCATCATAATAAATCTCATTATAATCTACTTTTATTTTATTCTGACCATAAGCAATATTTTGTATTGAATTATAATAGTCTCTCTCATATCCGTTTTTCAATATGATCTTAAACGCTTCTTCTTTACCATATTTCTCATCAGTAGCTAAATATACTTCTTTTCCTAAATACTGTTTAAGATTTTCTTTTGGAACATTTAAACCATCAGAATAAATCTCTACATTAGAATCTAAAGCTAGTTTTATACTTTCATCTTTGTATAGCCATTTTGCATGTTGATAATAATATACATCACTTAAAATAATTTCATTTCTGCCTAAGTTTACAAAGCTTAACTTCCCTTTAAAAATATTTTTAAATTGCCTGTCATCTGTATAAACACTAACTTTTATAGGCACATTTCCTTCGTATTGGTCAAATTCAAGTTTTACTATGTCTCCTTCTTTTATACTGCTTAAGTTAATATTTGTATCTCCTTTTATTACTGGAACATACGGCTTAATGATAAATTCGTGTTTTTTATTATCCTTTAATAAAGTCAGTTTATTGTTCTGGCTATCAATATAAAGAACCTTCCCGACAAATATTCTATCTCCTGGATGAATATATCCTTCCTCTTCAATATCTATATATCCATCTATCTTTATTACCTTCCCACCACTAATCGTCAATGTTACATCCTGTCCATAAAGTAAGTCACTTAGCTCGGCTTTATTATCATTTACTCTTATATCGACTCCAGGAATTATATTAAAACTGTGAATACCTCCTAAATAGTCTTTAACCGTAATTTGATTATCACCAACTTTTTCTATCGTTCCTTCAAGTAAAGCAGGTATGTTATTTAAAACCTCAACAAAGACAACATTATTTTGAGGATTAATATAATACTTTATATAGTCATATTCATTTAATTCATTATGTTTAGTTAACTTGCCATTTTTATAAACTAAAAATCCTCTGTCATAGATATCTGTTTCCGATTCCTGAGCTATAAAGTTTAAAATATTATTTTTATCATCTTTTATTCTAAATATTTTCTTTTCAATAGTAGTCTCCTCATCCACTTGATAGTTTTTATCTATTCTTTCTACTAAACCGGTACCTATTTTATACCCTTGTTTAAGTAAAAAATCTTCAAATATATTATCTAATAATTTAGCCATTTCTGCCCTTTTGAGATAACCTTTAGGATTAAAATACCCTTTGTCATCACCACTCATTACACCTTTTTGTAATAGAGCTTCTATAATAGGTATATTCGTAGTTTTTATTTTCTGCCAATCTTTTAAGTTGTATATTTTCTGCTGTGTTTGTCCATAAATTGGTTTTAAGTCTAGTATTCTAGATACCCATATAGCCACCTGTTCTCTATCTACAGGCTTTTTCCATGTATATTTTTTCTCTATCTTTTCTCTCAATTGGCTTTCTATATTTTTTATTTGATTATCCGTTAAATTAGGATCTGTTTCATATGAAATTATGTTTTTTTCAACTTCTAATTCTAAATTATTTTGTTCTTCCTCTGTCAAAGTCAAAATATTGTCAATTTCTTCTTGAGTAATTATATTGTTTTGAAGTGCCGCATCTATATATCCTCTTGACCAATAATCATTTGGAGTAAGGATTTTATATCCTCCTGTATCCATATTCTTAATAGAATTTTCACCTAAAATTTGCGCTTGAGAGCTAAGGCCCAATAGCCTCACTAATAAAGCTATAGCCTGTTCTCTTGTCAAAATGCTATCAGGATGAAATTTATTATATCCATCTCCTTTTATTACTGAGAGACTACTCATTCTGTATATAGAATCCTTTGCCCAATGATCTTCTATATCTGTAAAGTTAATATTGTTATATAATTCCTTATAAGTAGGCAATCCTTCATAGGCTAATGTTTCTTGCCCTGATGCTGCATAAGAGACAGAAACTATTGAAACAACCATTATTACTGCCGTTAATAAAGCTATTATTTTCTTCATTCTGACACCTCGCTTTAAATTAGGTACTAGGTACCGGGAACTAATACAAAATGTAAAATTAATTTAGAGAACAGGGAACAAGGACACTGTCCTCTGTTCCCTATTATCTGTACCCTACTACAAATTTACCTTCTTTATTTATTTTCCCCTCAACAAAATAAACCCATTTCATACGAGTGTAGTCAAATACTTGATAAATTGAAGATTCATATTTATCGATCTCATTTTTTTCAATATCAACTATTCCTAAATACATTCTTTCTTTATCTAGATTTTCTTTATTAACAATAAGTGCAATATTTACATAACTATACATTTCAAATGGTATGATATCTTTTCCTTCCTGAAGTATAAATTGTATTTTAAATTCGTCTGTTAAAAGTTTTTCACCTCTTTTGAGTTTTTTAGATATCATGTGTTTTTCTGCTTTAGGCATTCGAGTTACTATAACTTTAACATTAGAATCGTCATCTGGGGTTCTTGGCCATTTATTTATTAAACCTGTTCTTAAACTATAAAATGGTATGTTTAAATATACTTCATTAGATCTTAAAATCAGACTTCCATAGTTATCCATCACTACTTTCAATGGTATAGTTAATTCTATCTGTTTAAAATCTTTATCAGTTAGTCTTACTGTATACTGACTTATTGCATATTTTTCTGGTAATATTACAGAAATATTGCCTGCCGAATTCTTTATCGTACTTTCAGTAGTTACAGATTCGTCCTCGTATTTGCTGTCTCCTTCATCTTCATTTGAATCTAATGTAGTAGCATATGCATATGCATACCCCTTTGACTCTCCGTATTTATTTACAGCCCATAGTTTAAAATAGTATTTAGTATCTTCCTCTAAATCTTTAATATAATACTCAAGCTCAGAAGTTTCTGCTATAAACTTATACTCATCTTCTCCCTTTTTCCTACCAAATATTTTATACCTTTCTGCCCCTTCAGTTTCACTCCATTTTAAAACTATAGAACGTTCATGTCCAGGATATGCAGAAAATCCTGTAGGTTCTGAAGGTATAGGTAAAATATAGTTTAAACCTTGAATTGCTACAAAAGAACCCCCATCAGTATTTTCTATCTTAACATCCTTATACCCTAATTCCCCTTCTGGAGTTACTATTTCTATTGTATTTTCATCTATATACGTTACATCCTTAACTTCTTCTCCATCAATATATACTTTTATACCTTCCATAAACATAGTACCCTTAATTGTAACCTTTTGTCCTCCTGTGAAATGTACTTCATCAGGTATTATATCTGTTATAGTCGGATTCGAATAATAAGTAAACCCATTTTTTAAAACAACCTCCCCTAAAGCTGACTCATTTCTAACAAATACATCTACAGGACCTAAAATGTCACTTGAAGGTGTTATTACAACTAGTTCTTTGTATGAAGACTCTTCTAGTACTACAGTTGCTTCTTTCGCTCCAATCCTTACTGTAATATTCTCTATTCTAAAGTCATTACCCGTAATAGTAATCCTATCGCCACCAGCTGCACTTCCTCTGTTTGGGGTAATTCCGTCTATTACTGGATTGCTTTCTTTTATTCTATATACATAGTATATTGGCAGTCCTTCTTTAAGTGATGAATCAGCAATTCCACCATCTTCATTAATAACTATGATACGCAGTGGCTTATTTATATCTATTTCCCTTCCTTCAGGTGACCTTACCACTATTTTGTCATCTTCATTGCTTCTGCTTATTATTTCTGCCTCTTCACTGCCTATCATTACTCTTACGCCTTTTCTAAAATCACTTCCCTCAATAGTGAACGTTAATCCTCCATCTATTGTAGATTCAACAACATAATAATCTACCTCTTCAGAATCAGCTTTATAAATAGGCCTTTTAGGCTCTATATCAGTTATTACCGGCTGACTGCTAGGATTTTTTATTTCTATTACTCCCTCTCCTGTACCCCCATCTATATTCACAACTTTTACTTTCTTTTCTCCTATTGTATCTTGTGGAGGAGTTACAACAACTAATGTATTCTCATCTATATATTCTACTCTTGGCGACAACCTTCTTGTAACCATCAACTTGTTATCTTTAAGTTCTATCTTTATACCTTCTAATTTTGTTTCATCTAAACCAGTTGGAAGAGTTATTATTCTAGTCTGTCCTTCTTTAAGATTGAAAGATATTTTTTCCTCATTATCTAATCTTACAAATACATTGTTTTCAGCTTCTACATCTCTATTGTCATATTCAACCTGCAGGTTTCCTACTTCTACAATTCCATGTCCTCCTACAATAGGTGTATAATCGTATTCATCTCCAAAGATAACCTCTAAGTCTATATTTTCTCCACCAAAATAATTATCAGGATTTATTTTGTTTCTGTCGATAAAGTTTTTACCTAGAATAGTCAATTCTATCCCGCCTAATTTTGTAACAGTATCAGGTGTTATGCTAGTTATTTCAGGTTTAGATTGTTCATAAGTAAATCCATCTTTAAATACAAAAGTACCTGCATCTGGATTAACTAATATAACATCTACTTTACTAGGTTCTAAATATGGTGGAGTTTTAACTATTAGCACCTTATAGCTAGAGTATTGGACATCTAATGCCTCTATACCATTGAAGTACACTTTAGGCAGAGGCTCTCCTTCATCCCATTTACCGTTACTGTTTAAATCTGAATATCTGAAGTCAGTACCTATAATAGTTATAGTATCGTAACCGGCAGTTGAGCCTACTTGTGGATCTATCTTTTCTATAGTTGGAAAACTTCCTGGCACTTTAAATGTAAATCCATCGCGTACAGTATCAGAGCCTCCATCAAAATTCACAACAGTAACTGGTACAGAAACTCTATCGGTAATCTTTTCATCCACTTCATAATCTGGTGTAGTAACAAATATCTTGGTTCCATCTCCATTTACTATTGGATTGATACCTTTCTTTTCTCCAAAATACACTTCAATTCCTTCCATAAAGTCTGTACCTTCTATAGTAACTATAGTCCCTCCATCTTTCGAACCTTCGCTCGGAGATATCGAAGTAATAGTAGGATTGCTTTGAGGTTTTAAATAGTTAAATCCATCTTTTACAGTAAACTTGGCTGTATCTGGGTTTACTACCGTTACATCTTTTAGACCTAAGGGTAAACCGTCAGGAACAACTACTCTTATGGTCTCTTTGTCTATAACATAAACATCCTCTATTATTGTACCATTTTCATCTGCTATATTAGTTTGAATTTCATAGTCATTAAAGAACACTCTAGTACCATGCTTCTCGTCTTCATCCTGTGAATCTGGATTAGGTAGAACGAAATCATCTCCCTTAATAATTACTTCTGTCAATGGGCCACCATGAGATGGTGCTATCGTTTTTATAACAGGATTAGTATAAACTCTTGTATATGTGTAATATCCTTGAGCAGTACCGCCATCTTGATTTATAACTTGCACAATCTTTTTACCTTCTGTTCCCCTTGGAGTAATTATAGTTACTTCTACAGTATTGTCTGCTCCTGATATACTTCTTTCTATCTTTTCAATCTGTGCTTGTTCACCATCTATAGTTACTATAATAAGTACCTCTTGTGGATCATAGTCAAAATCCTTTCCTGTGATTACTACTCTCTCGCCACCTGATATATTACCTTTATCAGGTTTAATAGATATGATTTCTGGCCTACTTTCAGGCTTTCTATATTCAAAAGCATCGTCCACTCTATTAATTCCACCATCTGGATTTATAACTATAATATCTCTATAACCTCCATTATCTTCATTTACAGAAGGCATTTTAACTACCATTCTATTTCCTAGTTTATCTTTAACTCCATCTAATTCAATAAGTTTATTGTCTTTTTCTGTTGTTACCTCTAAGACTTCTCCTCTATACTTAAGAATCGCATCTGGGTTATTGTAATGAGCATTTTCTATTTCTTGTGTTGTTATGCTTCTAGGAACAACATACACATAAGGTTTTTTAATAGTTGTTTCTCCGTTTTGATCAGTTTCTGCTTCTACTAAAAACATATCTCCATTTATAACAACTAAAGGATTCATTGTGACTGTTTGTCCGTTTTCTGTATAGTTAGTAGAACCATAATTAGGTGATACTTCATTTATTATTGGTGTAGAAATATATTCAAACTGTCTGACTTCTAATTCTTTATCAGTATAACTTCCTTCTTCTATAAACTCAGCTATCGTCTTTGTCCTTCCGCCATCTGCATTTTCTACTAAAACCGTAACAGGTCCTAATTCTTTTATGTCTGGTACAATTACTTCTATTCTATTGATTGTCTTCCCATTTAAAGCTCCTTGTAAAGTATCAACTGAAACTACTTGTCCCTCATTACTCGATACAAGAAGTTCGTTTAAAGGCCTTCCATCTTCTTTAAAGAAATACACCTTTGCATCAGGTCTAAAATCTAAACCATATATATATATTTTACTTCCAGCAGGACCTTTAGCCATTTGTGAATTATCATCTATCAAAGGTAATCCATTTACTTTATACAAATATACATACTTAAGCTCTGGTGCACTCGGAACAGGTTTATATATAAACTGTCTTAAAGCTACTTCTTTTTCTGTAAATTGATCTATAACTGTATCGTTATTATTTGCATCTATAAATTTAGTCGTTATTTCAACAGAGATATCAACAGGAGTGTCTACCCTCGGTTTTAGTGCAACCTGTGGAGATTTAACTCTCAAAACCTGCTGACCTGTATCTTTATTTATTATAGTCGGAACGAGTTGACCATTTTCTTCAATTAACTGTATTTCAGCTAATTCTCCACCGAAGTATACTTTAACAGTTCTAACTCTAATTACATCTACTACTTCGTTAGTTCCCGGTTTAGGATATCCCGTAATTAAATCACTTTTTAATGTCAATATCTTATTATCTTCAGATAATGAAAATTCAACTTCATCAGAAACTATATCGCCATTATCATTTTCCTTAGTCCTTTGAAAGTTAAGCCCTGTTATAGATACCAAATCCCCGCCTGTTTCGTAACCTTCAGTCGGATTTATATCTATAACTACTAATGAATTTTCTACCTCTGTGTATCTATATCCCTTTTCTAAAATAAATTCTCCATTATCAACAGGATTGATTACCTTCACATCAACAGCTCCAATTGTATCAGATGGTGGAGTTATTGCCTTTAAAACTGTTATACCGTCTGTGCTCATTTCTGTATCAAGTTCAACATTAGTCGCATAATTTTCACCGAACATTATCTTCATATCAGGAGTCAAGTTTGTACCAACTATTCTTACTTCTGTTCCACCTTGCTTTGTACCAGCATTTGGTGTAATCGCAGATACTGTAAAAGGAGTTGGGGATGGTAAAACTTCTAATTCATCTAATAAAGTTACTGCTGTTTTTTGAACCTCATTTACAACTTTTACATTTTGAAATTGATTAGTAGCTACTTGAGGAACTATAATATCTATGCGATCTGAATATACTGATTCTATGACTGTTTCTTTTTCCCCATTTTCATCGCCAATATATACACTTATACTATCTATATCTGTAAGAAAATTTATACCGTATATAGTTAATGTACTACCTATATTAACTTTTAAGTTTGAAAGTTGTGTAATATCATGTTCTGCTAACGTAATAGTCTGTTCACTAGTAGCTGAACCTCCAAATTTATTTTTTATAGTTATATTATAACTATCTCCATATACAAAGTTTTCTGGCAGCTTTGCCTTTATATAGCCTTCACTTTGATAGATAACTTGAGCTGCCATCGTGCTTTCTTTATTTTCTAGTTCAATATAATCTTCAATGTTGTCATTATTGCCAGGTAAATTAAAGTTGAAACCATAGATCTCTAAATATGTTTCTTTACTTCTTTTTACTGAACCATCAGGATCTTTTATTACATTTCCATCAGCATCTCTTTCAATCCTTATCTCTGTATTTGTAATAATCTTTCCTATACTAGGATCTTTTATATATTCGAAAGGTATGGAAGCTGACCCCCAACCAGTTCTACTTATAGATAAATAAGCTCCCCCTATGTATCCATCCGACCCAGGTATTCTTATACTAATTTCAGTATCATTAATCGATAATATGTTATCGCTTATTAAGTCAACACTAGTAGGTTTTCCATCATATATTATCTTTATTGAAATTTCTGCCTTATCATTACCGAACCCTGTACCAGTAATGGTTACAATTTTACCATTTCCAGCAGAAACTTTATCTGGAGTTATAGAATCTATACTTAAAGTATCTGCTGAATAGCCTGCCATATCTAAATATGGGACATATGTAATTGTAAGTATTATAGCTAAAATTATAGAAGAAATCCTTTTTAATCTATTCATACCCATACCTCCGAATCATTAGTATCATCTTTATATTATATCGGCAAAATAGTTTGATTTTTTAAGAAGATAATATTAATTCTTTGATTTTATTAAGCTCAGCACTTCTTTTACTCTATT
Organism: Caloranaerobacter longqiensis; assembly: GCF_050286925.1. Classification (NCBI taxonomy): domain Bacteria; kingdom Bacillati; phylum Bacillota; class Tissierellia; order Tissierellales; family Thermohalobacteraceae; genus Caloranaerobacter; species Caloranaerobacter longqiensis. The sequence goes on along the minus strand of NZ_JBFWFX010000001.1, from coordinate 143,892 downwards.
ATACCATTTAATTTTGATTAATTATATCTTCTTTGTTGATTGGTTTTCACACACTCTGCCGTTCTCTTGTTTCTTATGAATATTAGTGAGTTTTTGTCAAAAATTAATGGTACAATCTACTATACATAACCGTTAGAATTTAGATAATTAGTGATATAATTCTAAAATATGATAAATTGTGATAAAAAAACATTATTAACAAATATCAAGATAATATGGTATGGTGTATTTAGTAAATGAACTAAAATAATGACAAAAACATGCACAAATAAATTCATAACATTTGAAGATTGGACAAATAAAAGAATTTAAACAAACAAATTTAACTAGATAGAAGGAGGATACTATGAGAATTTTTAGAAAAAATATCAATACTTTTTTAATAATAGCTATTGTTTTAATAGGTACAGTTTTTTTAATAGCACATTTTAATATAGATAATGATAAACCAAAAGCATATAGTTTAGAACGTACATTTAATACTACAGATGAGTTAGTACAAAAAAGTGATGCTATAGTCATCGGTATAGTGGAAAAAATTTATAAACCTAAAGAAATTCCGCTAGAAACTTCTAATCCTAATATATCTGTTAAAAAAATAGTTGTAAGAATGGATGTAAAAGTAGACAAATCACTTAAAGGTGCTTTATCTAAAGGAAGCAAAATTAGAATAGGTAAAGTTGTAGGTCGTATAATTAATGAAGAAACTTTCATGAAAGATTATATAACAGACATTAGAGAAGGAGAAAGAGTTGTTTTTTTCTTAAATAAAAATACTGGGGATCCATTTTACTATCTTGCAAGTAATATTCAAGGGGAAATAAAAGTTAAAAGTGAAAAATTTTCTAATTTTAGTGATGATTATGAAATGATTATTGATGAGAATACCTTTCCAATGTTTAATGGCAAAATGAAAGTAAAAGAATTAGAAGAAAAGATAGAAAAATTAAAAAATTAAATTTTAAAAAAACGTGGCACAATCAAAATTGCCACGTTTTTATCATTTAAAATCTATCTACTCATAATTTATAAAATTATATATACATTTGAATAATAAATTTCGAGTTTTCACACAAATTGTGTGCCCATTGCCCTATTTATATCTTAGCACAATAACTTTCTTTTCTGCATTAGAAATAACATCTTTATTAATTTCTATTTCTTGAGAATTTACCTTTTCCACATTATCAAAATACTTTGTAAATTTATCTAAACTTCCCAATTCAAATTTTAAATCTTCTGTCTTATAATGCATAGGAATGACTATTTTAGGATTTATAAGGTCTACAACTTCTTTTGCTTCATCTGCATCTATCGTATATACTCCTCCAACTGGAATCATTAATACATCTACTTTGCCAATAGCTTCTATCTGTTTACTGTCTGGTATATGTCCTAAATCTCCTAGATGACATACTCTTAAGTCCCCAATCGTAAATATGTATACAACATTACTTCCTCTTTCGCTCCCCTGTTGTTTGTCATGATAAGTAGCAACCCCTGTAATTGGCACATCTTTTACATAAAAATTCCCTACCTTATTTACTACTTCAAAATCCCCAGTAGGTCCTTTGATGTAGTTATGGTCAAAATGGTCATGGCTCGTAGTTACTATATCAACTTCATCTCTTGGTATTTCATAGCCTACAGTTTCATCGAACGGATCTGTCATTATCCTTATCCCTTTATTTGTAGTGATTTTAAAACATGCATGCCCTAAATATTTGACTTTCATACAACCCCTCCTTATTTCAAAAAATTAGCTTATTTTTATTCTATCTCTTTTAAGTAAAATATTACCACTATTTATATTTTATCATATTGATTTTGCAAATCAATGCTATACTTCTTATAACTTTTTAAGATATTTACTACCATTTAGCACTACTCTTAGATAATATAAACTTTTATTTTTATTTCCATTCAAAAATTCTCTTATTAATTAAAAATTTTTTTGTTTTTATGTTTATGCTTGAATTTTCACAACTTAGATTGTTCTTATATACTGTAAGACGAAACTGTTGGCCAACAGAGAAAAGTCTTATTAAAAAGATTAAAAAATTATATTAAGAGTTCGAAGAATACAATTTATCACTAAATGATACTATGCCTTATGTAGTAAACGACACCTTAAAAGTAAAGGAATTTAGAGGTAGTTCAAAATCTTCTGTTCTTTGGACACATAAGAGATTTATGGAAGCATGGAATACTCTTAGGAGTAAGTAGCGAAAAAGTATATATGTTCCTTATGCTTTTAAAAGAATATGGGAAGGTGGTCACAGTTATCAATCTCAACATTATGCAGGATTAGCTATAGATTGCGGGCAGAACCTTTCACCAAAAGAAAGAGAAGATTTACGTAAACTAGCAAGTTCTTTAGGAGTATTTGAGTATGTGGAACCACAATCTCTTGCTCCAAATTGGGTGCATATTGATAAGAGATTAAGACCTTCTGCTTGTAATATAGGATATATAATGTTATCTAAAGGTTCTAAAAACACATGTGTATTTGTATTACAAGATGCACTTAATACTCTAGGATATACAGATGGAGGTTTAGATGGAAAATTTGGTCCAGGTACAGAAACTGCAGTTAAGAATCTCCAAAAAGATTACAATTTAACTATCGATGGAAAAGTCGGTTGTAATACATGGACAAAACTAACAAAATTAATAAAAGGTAAAGGTAAGACTTCTGCAACTATAAATCCTTAATTAAAATAAAAAGCATTAGGTTCTATCAATAATAACCTAATGCTTTTTATAATTCATAGAAAATCATATGCTTTATTAATTATAAATAATTTTAAATTTAATTTTCGTTAGTTTATTTAATCAAAAATTTTATTCAAATGGATAGTTTAGAGGCTTATTTGTATCTTTCCAACGCCATTCTTTGAAAATCTGATATGAAAGCCCTCCAAATGGTTCTCCATTTCCCATATCATCTATATGCCAATATATAATAAAATATCTATCATTATAATTTCCCAATAAAGTATAAGCAACTTTTAGAACATTACTGTCTTTTGGTAAGTCTCTCATCTCATAGAAAACATTAATCAATGGAGATTTTTTTATAACTTTCTCACTTTGAGGATATCTTTCAACTATTTCTTGTATATAATCTATAGCTTTCTGTTCAGTTGTCCCCTCAGGTAGAAATGTAACCTCTATATATCCAATATTATTCCAATTAATAACCAGTTTGTCTTCGGTTGAAGTTATAGTACAATCTTTTTTGGGAACGTAAGTTGTAAAAGGCAAAGTTGGTATGTTAACTAATTGAAAAACTTCTGTATTTTGCTCTCCTTCTGTAACTCAAGTAATTTCTTTTGTCTCCGGTTCATTAAGTTAAGTTCAATTTCTTATACTGCATAGAAAGCGATTTGAGCCCTTGAATAATTTAGTATTTGTTAATTCTATAACAAAATATATGTTATTTTATACCATTGATCTTAGCAATAAAGATAAGTAATATCCTACATAGCAAACATAGGATAACGACTGCTAAAATTGCTTTTAGAAATATCATAATATTACGTCCAATTATAGAGTTATATAATCCTTGAAGAAAAAATATAACAAAATCATCTAATCTATTTTGCATCACATCATAAACAAGTTTCTTATTAATTTTTATATATTCATGTAATAAAATGTTTCTAAGCCCCATCATACTCCTATAAGTATCTAATTCTTCTCTAGATATATAGCCTTTTTTATGCAATATCTCAAAAGCTTCACCAAATGTTTTAGCATAACCTAATCTTTCATCTGTTACTATATGCATGGCCATATCTATTATCATATTAATAGCAATAAAAAAATTATATTCCACCACATCCTGTGCTATATCATCCTCTAAAAACCCTTCAGTTTTGATATCTCTTTATTTCTTCTAATGAAGTTATTAACTGATTAAGTCTTTCTTTTATTACATCCCTTTTGACCATTATCTTTAACCTCTTTTCTTAAATTCTCTATCATACTATTATAAAATTTTTCTCTAAGTTTTTTAGTATCTTCATATTCAAAAACTGTATGAACTTTGAAATTACTTTCTAATGTCTCATCTCTAGAGAACAACCTTATTCCTTCTATAAACACTTCATGCTTTACTAAAGGTTGTGCTTCATTTAATATTACAAGATCTATTTCTTTTTTAATTTTATCTTCTAATTCTACCTTTAAAGATAAATAATCATCTATACTAATCTCTTTATCTTTTAAATATATTGCAATGTCTATATCGCTATTTTCAGTCATAGTATTTCTAGCATAAGAACCAAATACATATGCAAATACTATATTTCCCTTACTGAATAAAACTTTTTTAATTTCCTCTAATATGTTCATAATAACTCAACCACCCTGTAAATAAGTTGTATCTAATTTTATATTAAAGAAGTTATGTGTACAAGAATTTTTATTAAAAATAACTTATTAGCTCTTCTTAATGGAAATGAACCGAATCGACAGAAGATAAGAAAATTTATCCTATCTTCTGTCAGCATATCTACTTAATAAACATGCTGTTTTATAGATTCATTAGAATGAGAAATTATTCTTCAATATTTAAGTAAGTATAAATGCTTTTTATCCCATTAAATTCGAAATTTTTTATGCAATCTATTAATTTAATTCTAAGCTCCTGATAACAATCTTCATCAAATTTATTATCTATAAAACTACTTTTATATATAATTGGATCAAATAATATCAATAACTGTTCTAAAGCCTCTTCATCTCCTTCTTTAGCTGATTGAAATAGCCTTTTATCTATATTATTGTCCACATCTATACACCTCCTACAAGGTTATAGAAATCATTAGCTTTCTTATATTCCTAATAGTTGCATTTTTAGTTTTGTTAACCGATTATATGCTAATCTTCAAGTTCCTCGTAACTATCTCCTCGTCTAAATCTAATATTATACATTTATATAAAATTTCTTTTTGCTTATCTGTTAATCTATCTATAGCATTCAATATCCTTTTATCATTTACTATACTGTTAAAATCAATTGTTTTACCAGGTTTAGTTATCATCTCTACATAATCTATACTATTATCTTTAATTGTATATATCCGTTCTTCTTGGAATTCTTCATCAGTAACATTTAAAGTCATTTTTTCTTTCTCATTTAATGATTTTCTTTTTGCCTTAATTTTATATGATATATATTTTATCGACTTTTTTATATAGCTAACTAGATAAGTTCTAAATAAATAATCATTAAATTCATCTTCTAACTTTTTATCCCCCCTCACCATACCTCTGAACGTATATATTGTAAAACTCTACAATTATTAAAAAGACTATAATTATTTAAGTTCATCTCAAAAGATTCCCCCCGACATTTATGGTAATATTTGTATAGAAATCAAATTAAAAGAAAAGAGAAACCCTATAAGGTCTTTTTTAGCTTTTTTTAATTGGTATATATATAATCCCCCTCCCCCTACTCCACCTCCTATAATTAAAACATTAAATGTATTTTCATCTATATCAAATACGTCTAAATAACTTATTGGTTCTTCTAAATGGAATATCTCACGATTTTCTTTTGTAGTTAAATCAAACAAATTCAAAGTTTTACCTTTTGCATACATAAAAAAATTATCACCTATAAATTTCCCTATGTTCATATGTACTGTTTCAAGATTAAGAACTTCATAATTATCATTTTGAGTAAAAATATATATAGACTCTAAATCTCCTAATGCTGTTAAATTCTCATTTTTATCGATTAAAAATATTTCAGAAACTGTATCGCCCCCATCTACAGGTAATTTAATTTCTTTTATAATATTTCTGTCTTTGTCAAAAATAGTTATATTATTGTCTTCTACCTTATAACAAATATCATCATAAAATCTTAAACTATCCTCATATATCAGTTTATTATCGACAAGTTCATATACTGTTTTAGCATCTAATTTTACATATAATTTATTATTCCATATTATTAATGGCATTGGAGATTCAGATATTGAATAATCTTCATTCAATAAAATAATATCTTGAATCCTACCCTCTTTTATTTTTAATATGACTGCTCGGTTATTATCATATCCCGATATAAAACAATAGATGTATCCATTATAGTATTCAACTTGAATACATTCGCCACCTTTTAAGTCAATTTTATATTCTTTCTTGTTATTAGAATATATACCTTGTTTAGTTATTTGCAGAGTTGAAAAATCATCAATCATCTTTGAAATATAAATATGCTCATCATCTATGTAAAAAATATTAAAAGTGCTATCCATATTACTTATATATTTATTTAGATTATAATTTATATTTCTTTTAATATTATAGATGTTTAAATCTCCTTTTAAGTCTTTATATGTAACATAATCATTTATAACATTTACAGAGTAGAATATTGATATAGGTTTCCCCCTAATTAATTCTTTAAATCTTAAAGCCTTATCAACTTTCATATCGTTAAACTTATCTTCTATGTTCTTATTTTTAAGGTTTACACTATTAATATCACTTTTGCAGCCTGTTACTATAAGCATAATAGAAGTTATAAACAATATTAAGATTTTTAATTTATTAATTTTAAATCCCCCCAATTGACTATTTTTTAATGTTTATATTTTATTGTATTCATTTTCTCATTGTAGATAATTTTAAGTTTAATGTTAGTTTATTTAATCAAAAATTTTACTCAAATAGATAGTTTAGAGGCTTATTTGTATCTTTCCAACGCCATTCTTTGAAAATCTGATATGAAAGCCCTCCAAATGGTTCTCCATTTCCCATATCGTCTATATGCCAATATATAATAAAATATCTATCATTATAATTTCCCAATAAAGTATAAGCAACTTTTAGAACATTACTGTCTTTTGGTAAGTCTCTCATCTCATAGAAAACATTAATCATTGGAGATTTTTTTATAACTTTCTCACTTTGAGGATATCTTTTTACTATTTCTTGTATATAATCTATAGCTTTCTGTTCAGTTGTCCCCTTAGGTAGAAATGTAACCTCTATATATCCAATATTATTCCAATTAATAACCAGTTTGTCTTCGGTTGAAGTTATAGTACAATCTTTTTTAGGAACGTAAGTTGTAAAAGGCAAAGTTGATATATTAACTAATTGAAAAACTTCTGTATTTTGCTCCCCTTCTGTAACCCAAGTAATTTCTTTTGTCTCTGGACGATTTATAGTATTGTCATTTATTTCTGAAACATTTTCAACATCATTATCAATATTTTTATCAATTAAGTCTCTTTCTTTCAAAATATTTTCTTTATCATTACAGCCTACAACAAGCGTAAAAATAATGAATAAAATTATAATTGTCTTTAATATTTTCATTATATTTCCCCCTCTTATCTATTCCTACTAACCAGCGGTTAGATGTCTTAACATTATTCTCTTGACAACATTATCTTTAAATAAAAAAATAAGTGCTATCGGCCTATCTTTACTTTGTATATAACAATATTCATCGTATTCGTCTATTTTTATTTCACTTTTTCCTCTCCTAAAACCTTTTATACAACTTAGATGTATAGGATATTCATTGTTATTTCCTAAAGGATAAAACTCTCCTATTGAATACGTATTCTTAACTTTTTCTTTAGTATCGTTTATAGTAATTCCCCTTGTTGTAGAAACGTTAGTATTAACAATATCTATTTCTGTAACAATACCATTAGCTAGATTAAAACCATCATCTGAATTCATGACAAACTCTACACCTTCATAAGATAAAATACTAAAATAACCATAGTTAACTATTACGATCTCATCTTGGATACAAGTTGCATTTATAGGCTCTCCCATAATTTCTATTAATTGTTCGTAAGTAGTATCAAATATAGAAACATTATTAATTTTAAATTCATTACTTATATCACTTACTGATTTTTCATTGTCGTATCTATTCGATACTGGCCTTTCAAAAGTTCCATTTTCTTTATGATTACTAATAAATACAACTGTTGTTAATAAAATAAGTGTTACTGCTAAAACTATAATATTTCTTTTCATCATATTCTTCCTTCCTTCAATCAATTTTTGAAATAACTTACTTTTATTCTATTACTTTTAAGTAAAATATTACCATTGCTTATATTTTATCATATTGATTTTGTAAATCAATGTTATATATTTAAATTATTCTATAATAATCCTTACTATTTTCGGAATTTCCACTCTCCTAACCGGTTGAAGTCTATATTTCTCCCTAATGTTCAGTCCTTCCCTATCTATCCCTAGTTGTTACGCATGCCCGGCACAAATACAATAACTCCAACTTAAAGTCTTTAAGTTGGAGTTATTGTATTTAAGATTATTTTTAATATATTTTTAATTTAATTTTACGAGTTTGTCTTTGACTAGACCTAAACCATTCTTCTAAAGTATTAAAATCCCAACTTTCAATATCTGGTATAATCACTTCTAAAACTTCATTATCTATCCATCTATATTCTAATATTGCATATTTAAATGGTTTAATCACTTTATCTATTTTTATTTCTTCTAAAGTTGTAGAATCTACAATTACTAAATTGTTCCTTAATACCACAGTTCCTTCATTTCGACCAAAAAGAAAAGCTATATATTGCTTATTAGGAGATGTTTTAAAATTCTGGTAGAAACTAACTTCTGAAATTAATTTAGAAGTAACTTTATCAGAACAATCTTTTTTTACTAAGAGATTGTTCTGTAATTTTACACCTCCTCCGTAATGAATTAAGTAATATTGAGTACCATTAATTTTTTTTAAATAAGTAAATCTCATTCTATTAATCTCAGTTGCTGGATCGAAACTACCTTCTAAATATTTATCTAATTCATTAACATCCTTTCTGTTAAATAAAAGGGTTTCCCCATTAGATTTGATAATAATATAATCTTTTCCATTATTATTTTGAACATCATCAAATATATTATTTTTCATTAAAAGCAACATTATTATAAAAATAATAATTATTAAACTAACGCTAATAGTTAAAATTATATTTTTTGATATTTTCATTATTTTAATATTCCTCCATTTTATACTTTAAGATAGAATTCTTCCTATTCTTAAAAATCAATATAAATCTTTTAGTCTTTTCATGTCAAATGCATACTTTTTCAATTTCTTAATCAGACAATTTAAATCTTTAGTGGCTGAATAATGATCCTAAACATGTATAATTACCCTAATATTCTTATTAACAATATATCTTCCACCTTTTGAAAATTGGCGATATAGATTGATAATCGCCAATTTTTCAATCAATAGTAAGATATTTTTCTTAAGAATATTCATTTTATATTTATCATAATATTTATATAAATTTAATAATATTCCTTCTTTTTGGGTTATATTTATTCTTAGTTTATTTTGTTTTCATTAACCTCTAACCTGTTAATTTTACCTTTCTGACTCTCTAATTTTAAAAGTAAATACAAACTTTCTTTTAAAAGTAAAAATACAAATATGAAATCAGATGATAAACAAATAGTAGTAACAATAACTAAAGTATATTTATTAAGATGGAGAATGGAAGAATATTTTAAATTTAAAGTTTGTTTATTATCAAATAGCTGATGGAATATATGATATTTTACAAAAAAGTACTACTGGTATTAATAACCTTATTCCAAAGTGTAAATACAAAGAATTACAACAACTAATCCTCTTTGAAACCTTTAATTTACAGAATCTGAACTATTTTGCTATTTAATTTTTGGGAAACTTAAATACATATTTAAATTATTTTATAATAATCCTTATTTTATATTTCATTCGTTAAGTATATTTATACTTAAAATATGGAAAACAAACAATATATAGGATATAATGATTGTATGAATGTAAATAATTTCATATCAAGTTTGGGAGGAAAATTAATGAATACAAAAAAAAAAAAATAATTGTATATTTAGCTATATTCCCTATAGTATTATACTTACTTACAAGTTGTACTAACAATCATTTATCAGATACAAAAAAAACCAAAGGTTCTTTTAATGATGTTATAATATCATGTTATACAAATCTACAATTTGATAAAGTAAATATAGAAAAAAAGATAGGAGACAAAGTGAACATAAAATACAGTAAAGATAATGAAAAAATTGTAAATGATTTCTTAGAATACTTTAAACAACTACAAATAGAAGAAGTGAAGCCAACTGACATTCCAGATACAGTACCTTTGCGAGAAATATACGAAATAAATTTTACAGATAAAGAAACATATTCTAAATTAAAAATCGAAGTTTTGAATAAAAAATATATAATAGTTATAAATTATATTTATAAAAAGATTATAAATAAAGAAAAAAATATTACAAGCTACGAAGAAACAGTAAATTCAGCAATATACAAAATACATAATATGGAATTAGATTTAAATTACATTGAAAATATATTTAACACATTAGAGACAAAAGAAGTAAAAAATCGTATAAATCTATTTCCAAATTGCAAGGAATATGATGGCAATGAAAAGAAAAATATTATCATCCACGATGAAGAAAAGACAGTAAAGTTTGTAAAGATTAGATTTACTAACTTTGGAATGTATATATCAGATTTAATTAAAGTAGTTGAATTTGAAGATGGTACTGAATTTCAATTAAATGATAATACAGAAACTATAAACTTAATACCGTTTGAAATAGAAACTGAAACTAGTAACGATTTTAAGAAAGTTAAATTATTAGCTGAAAAATTTGTTGAAGATTACCCTCCACCTTTACAAGTAAAAAAAGAAAAAGAATTACAACACTATAACGAGTATTTAGGAAGCAAAACTAATGAATATGGTAAAAGAAATGATTATTTCTTGTTTTACGTTGATAACAAAAACAGTGCTATTGTACGGTTGTCATATTTTTTGAAAAATAAAGAAAGAGTATTACCTATTTTCTTAGAAGAAATAAAAAATATTAAATACATAAATAACAATATAAATAATTAAAGAGAAATAGTTTGTAAGTAACCTGCGAAAAAAAGCGTGTTAAAGATATTAATCTTTAACACGCTTTCGCTATTATACTAAACCTCTTCTTACCATTTCAGTTACGATAAATGAAGCTACGTGATAAGCATAAGTACCTGGCCCAAATCCCGCATCATATCCGAGCTCTTTTGCCAACTCATGAGAAATTCTCGGTCCACCACAAATCAATACAACTCTATCCCTTATGCCTTCAGCCTCTAATAATTCAACTAACTGTGTAAGGTTAGGAATATGAACGTTCTTTTGAGTTACTACTTGAGATACTAATATAGCATCTGCATTTAGTTCTATAGCCTTTGCAACTAATTCTTCATTAGGAACTTGACTTCCTAAGTTATATGCTTCTATACCCTCATACCTTTCAAGGCCATAGTTACCGTTATATCCCTTCATATTCATTATTGCATCAATTCCTACAGTATGAGCATCTGTTCCAGTACAAGCTCCCACAACTACCACATTTCTCTTGATATTTTCTTTTATATATGCTTCTACCTCATATTTATCCATTACCTCTACATCAACTTTAGGTACTTCTATCTTTGTATAATCCACAGTATGTTGACATTTACCATAAACAATAAAATAAGTATACCCTACCCCTAAATCGCAAGAATAAACTACATTTGGGTCTTCCAAGCCCATTTTCTTCACTAATCTTCTCGCAGCTTCGTCCGCTTCATCCCCATAAGGCACAGGTAGAGTAAAACTAAGTTGCATCATTCCATCGTTTAATGTATCTCCATACGGCTTTACCCTCGTTAAATCTACTTTTTCCATAGCCATTATCTATCACCTCCAAGCATCAACTCGATGAATGGATTGTAGTAATTTTCTGCTTTAGTAGCAACCCCTTCTAGTCCCTTTCCACCTGTTCTTGATCTTTTTACTCCACCAAATTTACCTTTTTCTATAGTTGAGAATAATCCTTCTCTTCGAATTTCTTTAAGTAATTCTTCTGCCTTTTTCAATACTTCCTGTGCTCTAGTCTGAATTATTCCGCCCTCTTTAAATTCTATCTCATCTCCCAAATTTCTAGCATTATTAAAAATATATCTAGCATTTTCAATAGAAAGCATTCTGTCATGTAAATGTGGTGTATGAATAGCTTCAGTTAACATTCCGAGTAATTGTATTCCCTGATGTGTCATTATTGATACTAAGTTAAACATTGCATCTTGTATATGCCCTTTAAAAATATTACCTGTCATGAATTTTGTAGGTGGCATATATTTAAGTGGTGCCTTAGGGAATATTTCTCTAGCCATTTGAGCCTGCGCTAACTCCCATAAAAATCCATTTTCAATGGCTGGATTCATTTCAAATGCGTGTCCAAGTCCCATTTGTTCCTCTGGTATACCTGCTTTTAGTGCAAACTGCTCATTTATAAATTGAGATGCTAATACGGTATGAGCTTCTTCTACAGCATCAGCTGTAGTTAAGTAGTTATCTTCTCCCGTATTTATTATAATGCCAGCGTATCCATTGATAATTCTTGAGAAATACTGGTCTATCAGAGTTCTCTGCATATTGATATCTCTGAAAAGAATACCATATAATGCATCATTTAACATAACATCTAGTCTTTCAAGTGCTCCCATTGCTGCAATTTCTGGCATACAAAGTCCTGAACAGTAATTACACAACCTGATGTATCTTCCTACTTCTTCTCCTACTTCATCAAGAGCTTTTCTCATAATTCTAAAGTTTTCTTGAGTAGCATAAGTCCCACCAAAACCTTCAGTTGTCGGTCCATATGGAACATAATCAAGTAAACTCTGAGCTGTCGAACGAATTACTGCTATTATATCTGCTCCTTGTTTAGCGGCTGCTTGTGCTTGAATAACATCTTCATATATATTCCCTGTAGCAACTATTACATAGAGATATGGCTTTCTGCCTTCTCCTAACCTTTTTATATATTCTTCTCTTTTCTCTCTATTTTTCTTTATTCTCTCTACTACTTCAACTGCTATCGGATATACAGCTTCCTCAATCTTATCTATACTTGCAATAGGTAATCTAGTTAAGTCTAATTCTCCTCTACTTACCTTTTCAGCTATAGTCTGAGGATCATCTCCTGTTTGGACTATAGCATTACCTATCCAATAAGCCGCTCCTAAAGGAAGACCTCCTCCTTCAACAATGTTATCTACTACAACATTTGGAAGTGGTTTTTCTATTTCATCTACTCCGTCTATACCTAATAATCTGGCAACAGTTCTTTCTATTGAAACTGTAGTATGTCTATCAATAAATTCCTGAACATCTTCGGCTATACCCCTTGCAGCTTCTCTAGCACTATTTATTACATTCGGATCAAGATTTAACTTGCTTTTCATAAACAATACCCCCTTTACACTTTTAATTTTTTAATATTTCTTCTGCTTCTTTAAGTATCTCTTCATCAAGCCCCATTAATCTTGCTATATTTATTGCATCTCTAGGAACTTGGCTCTTATTAGTTACCCTTTTTAATCTATAATCCATATACTGACTTATGACTTCAATCCCATCTATTTTATCGCTTAAAAGTCTTTCTCTTAATTCATCATAATTAACATTAGCAAGGCCTATTACTTGGAAATGAACTATATCATCTGAATTCGCTATGTTGTCATAATGTGTAGTTATTACTGTTATGCTTTTACTATCTTTTAAAAATTTTACTATCGCCTTAGATATTGCATATCCTTCTTCTGGATTTGTTCCCCTTGCAAGTTCATCTAATAAAATGAGTCCTCTGTCATCTTTTTTACTTAATGCATATTTAAGTTTACTTATCTCTCCCCCAAATGTACTTAAACCCTTATTAATAGACTGTAAATCACCTATAGATACATGTATAAATCCGTTAAGCCCTAATTCCATTCTTTTGCACGGAACAAATAGCCCATATTGTGCCATTGCAGACAATAATGCAATAAGTTTAAGAGTAACAGTCTTACCTCCCATATTGGCACCAGTAATACAAGTAACTCCTTCTGACAAATTGATGCTTATTGGAGTAAATGATTTTCCGTTTTCTTTAAGAAAATCCTCAACTTCAATATGTCTTCCGTCTACTATGTTTATTGAATATTCATTTTTTACTTTAGGTTTAACCCCATCAATATCTATTGCCATATATGCCTTTGCAATTGTTAAATCTAATTTCCCGATGGCATTCATATTACTTAATAAATCGCTGCTAAATCTACATATTTCCTTTGACAATTCTTTTCTAACTTTATATTCTTCCTCTTCTTCCATACGTTCTACTTCTTCTAACTCCTTCTCTAAACTATCGATTACTGGAGTCGATTTAATTACATATTTAATATTCATATAAGTTTCTGAAGAATAGATTAGAAAAGGATATTCCCCAATTTTTTTTATTAATTCAGTATCGTCTTTTGATACAATAACTTCTCCTTTTAAATTCACATTAAGCTTTAAGTCTTTTTTTATTTTTTCTCTTATTTTTTTCTTTTCACTCTTTATATCTTCTTTAAGTTTCTTTTTATGTTCTCTAATTTCTTTAAGTTTGTCCGAATATTCTTCATATATGTAGAATGTCATTATACCTTCGTTTCGTGGGTCTAATAGGGCCTCTAGCTCTTCAATTCTCTTAATCCTCATATCTAAAGGTATGTCCCAATCAAGCTTTGAAGTTTCTTCATAGAGCCGCCTTAAAAGAAAGACGAAATTTTTTATCTCGAACAATTCTATTAATGTTAAAGTATTTCCTTTAACTGCATTTTTAACTGAATTACTCAAATCTTTAAAATGTTCAAGGAGTATCTTGATACGAACAAATTCTTTGTCATTATTTTTAATTAAATTTATTAAAGTTTCTACTTTATCTAACTCGCCTTTTAATATATCCTCTTCTCCAGGCATATATGGCTTTAATTTTTCTTTTAATTGATAACCAAATGGAGTTATTACTTTTATTTTGTCTACTACATAATTAAAACCTATTACCTTTTTTGTTGCATCATCCAATAAAAAACTCATTTCATTCATCTCCTAACATAACATCGAAAACGGGTATATCTTTAATAAACATACGCATTTTTTTTAAGAATTCATAACTATCAAAATAATAACCCTGTGGAGAATATGGATTTATCGTTACAGCTAATGTATTTATAGGTTCTAAAACTTTAACTTTAACCCCCATTTTCATGAACTTTAACCATTCTTTTGAAGCGATAAATATCTTAGTCCCATCTCTGACAATAAACTCAACCTGCCTAAATAATCTTGTGGTACTTATAATATCAATTAAAGTTTTTCCGACCAAAGCCCCTGGAAATACTACATATTTTGTATCTTCTTTAATTTCCGAACCGATTACTTTCCCACTATTTATAGCAGTTTTTATATCAAGATACTGTATATTAAGAAATCTATCTACAATACCTATTCTCTCATTTTCTATTATTTCTTTAATAACAGCCTTCTCATTAATATCTGTAATACTTTCAAGATTAAAAAGCCTTACCGTATGAACCGTATCTTCAATTACTCTATTCATATCTCTACTTATAACCGCTCCTGTAGCCAGAATAGTCCCCTCTGAAACAGAAGGTGATGCTGAAGAAACTCTATCTATAGCCCCATCTATCAAAACAATTTCCGCTCCCAAAGATAACATAAAATCACTTATTTCTTTAATCCCCCTATTAGTTTGAGGCCCTGCTATTTGTAAATATCCGCCGCATCTAACCCTGCTTACAACCACTTCCCCCATTGGCGTCTTGTACTCCGTAACCCTTATAATCTCTAGTTTCGCATCTCCTTTGTCTAAATTTTCAGCTAGAGTAGCTACAAAACTTCCTTCTGGAACATATATCATAGGCTTCTCGGTATTTGTAACTATATCTTTACTTTCCCCATCTCTCCCAATAGAAGTTATACCTAATATAATATCTCTATCATAAGCATCCTCTATCAGTTTATTTAATGTAACAGTTTTCCCAGCATTTTTTGCCATGCCTACAATCGAAACCGTTTTATATTTTTTGTATATAATATCTATAAGATTCACCTTCAGCACCTCACATATCAGTTGGCAGTTGCCACAGTCACCAGAAAACAGTTGTCAGGAGGGCAGGGAGCAAAATATAAAATGTGAAATTGAAAATTTAAAATTAAAACTTAACTGTCAAGTGTCCACTGTTAACTGTTAACTAATTTTACATTTTACATTTTCAATTTTTAATTTTTTATCCCTGTCCCCTATTCTTTGCTCTGTCTCTTCTCTGTAACTTAGTTGGTTCAAGTGATATATCATTGCCTTGCAAAAGCCCAGCTACCCCTGTAAGTTTATGCTCTTCTTCTCCTCTACATACAAGACAATTACATTCAGATTTATAATCCTCAGGTTCAGTATAAGTTGTTATAACTCCTTCAAAGTTTCTCAAAATTACTTTATTAGCCGACATAGATACTACATAGTTAGGCATTACAGGTATTTTCCCTCCCCCACCAGGAGCATCTACAACAAATGTAGGTATAGCATAACCTGAAGTATGTCCTCTTAAACCTTCGATAATTTCTATTCCCTTTGAAACTGAAGTTCTAAAATGCTCTATACCCATAGATAAATCGCATTGATATATATAGTAAGGTCTTACTCTAATTTTAACCAATTCGTGAACTAACTTTCTCATTACATGTATGCAGTCATTTACACCTCTTAGTAATACAGATTGATTACCTAATGGTATTCCTGCATTAGCTAGTTTTTCACAAGCTTTCCTTGACTGTTCTGTAATTTCTTTTGGATGATTAAAGTGTGTATTTAACCAAATTGGATGATATTTCTTAAGCATATTAACTAAGTCATCTGTAATTCTCTGCGGTAATACAACAGGAGTACGTGAACCTATACGTATTATTTCAACATGAGGTATTTCTCTTAACTTTTTGATAATAGCCTCTAATCTTTCATCTGATACTAACAAAGCATCTCCACCTGATAGAAGAACATCTCTTACTTGAGGCGTCTTTCTAATATATTCAATCGCTGCTTCAATTCTATCCATTGGCATTGCTGCATCTTGATGCCCTGCAAATCTCCTTCTTGTACAATGTCTACAGTACATAGAACACTGATCCGTTATAAGTAAAAGTACTCTATCAGGATATCTATGAGTCAAGCCTGGAACTGGTGAGTCTGTATCTTCATGTAATGGATCTAACATATCTGCCAAGCTCGTATGAGTTTCCATTATTGTAGGTACTGCTTGCATTCTAACAGGACATTTAGGGTCATCCTTATCCATAAGAGAAGCATAGTAAGGCGTTATACCCATTCTAAATTTCTTTAATGTTTCTCTTATATCTCTTTCTTCTTCCTCTGTTAAGTTTATAATTTTCTTAAGATCTTCAACATCTGTAATTCTATTTTTTACCTGCCATCTCCAATCGTTCCATTCTTCATCTGTTACATTTTTCCAAAGTTCAATATCTCTGAAATTTACCACAAGATCTCCCCCTTTTAAATTGATAGTTAATAGAAAATACTACTAACAGCCAATAGCTATCAGCTATTCCCCCATTTGATGTTCTCACTCGAACTAGTATCTACCATCTAAGCATACAACTCTTCATATATCTCTCTTAAAGCTTGACTTTCTCTCATTATTTGTAGAGCAATTTCTGCATGTCCTTTTGTGTATCCGTTTCCTATAATCATAGTTACATCTTTTCCTACCCCTTCTGCTCCTAATGCTGCTTTAGTAAAGCTAGTAGCCATACTAAAGAAATAGATTAAGCCATCATCTTTTGTCGCCAATATACTTGCCATTTCAGTATTTGGAACGTTTACACAGTTTATAGTTATATCCGCCATCTCTCCATTTGTAACTTCTTTAATCTTTTCCATGACCTCTACGGCATTAGTTGCATCTGCTTTAATATAATAATCTGCTAGGTTTGCCTTCTTCACTCTATCTAGGCTCTCTTGAGTATATCCTAAGCAAATTACTTTACCAGTTACTCCAACTCTTTTCTTAGCTTCATATAAGCATAACATACCAGACTTACCTGCTCCACCTATAACTAATACTGTATCCCCAGGCTTAACTAACTTTGCTGTTTGAGCTGGTGCACCAGCAACATCTAATACAGATAATGCAAGATTTTCTGGTATATCATCTGGCAATACAGCATAAATGCCACTTTCAAATAGTATTGCTTTTCCCTTTATATCTACTTGATCAATATCTTTTCTTACTTCTAGTATTTCATCTATTCTTAAAGGAGTTAATGATAATGATACTAATGTAGCTATCTTATCTCCAACTTTAAGATTTGTCTTTCCTTCTAAAGCTGGCCCTATTTTCTCAACTCTACCGATTAACATACCACCAGAACCTGTTACGGGATTTTGATGCTTACCTCTTGTATTAACTATATTCATCATTATTTCTTTAATTTTCTCTATGTCTCCACCTGCTTCTTCCTTAATTTGTGTAAAACTTGCAGAATCTATATTTAATGTTTGCACGTCAATTAGTATTTCGTTATCATAGATTTCCATATTGTTATCAATTTTTAATGCAGGTTGAGGTAACACCCCCTTAGGTTCAATTACTCTGTGAGTTCCGTATGGACATCCTTTTTTCATTCTGTTTCCCCCTTCTTTTTTATTTTGTTACCGAATAATTATTTATGCAAAGAGTATGCCAATTATTCGGGAGCTGGTACTAGATTAAAATTTAAAATTGAAAATGTAAAATGTAAGATTAATTCTTTGCTACAAATCCAGCTAAAAGTTCTAATTATTTTCATAAACAAAAAAAAAAAAAACGGCTAGAAGCCGTTTTTTTGTTTTAATGCCCATTTTTTTGCACTCATGTTTATCTTTTCAATTTGTATTTCCTCATCTTGTACTGCAATGTCTGCCTAGGTATTCCAATTAACTTAGAGGTCTTAGTTATATTCCAATCTGTTTTGTTTAGAGCCTCATATATTATACTTTTTTCTGTTTCCTCAAGTATTTCTCTTAAAGGTCTTATAGTAGTTGACTTTTTTTTGGTTTTTTTAAACTGCATTGGTAAATGCTTAAGTTGTATTTCTTCTATATCATGAAGAGTCATTATACTTTCTATAACATGCTCAAGTTCTCTAACGTTCCCTGGCCAACAATACTTTAAGAATGAATCCATAACATCTTTTGAAACACCTTTAACATTTCTTCCTAAAACTTTATTATATTTATCTATGAAATGCTCTACCAATAAAGGAATATCTTCTGTTCTCTCTTTAAGTTCAGGAAGACATAATGTAATTACATTAAGTCTGTAATATAAATCTTTTCTTATTTGCTTCTTTTCAATAGCCTCATCTGGAGAAACGTTAATAGCAGCAATAATTCTAACATCTACATCAATTGTCTTTACTGCTCCTACTCTTCTTATACTGCCATCTTGAATAACTCTAAGTAGCTTTGCCTGTAAATCTAAAGGCATTGAATTAATTTCATCTAAAAAAAGTGTTCCACCATTTGCGAGTTCAAATAACCCTGGTCTATCCTCTGCACCTGTGAAACTACCTCTAACAGTTCCAAATAATATACTTTCTAACAGACCTGATGGCAATGCTGCACAATTTTGAGCAATAAAAGGCTTATTTCTTCTAGGACTCGCATTATGGATTGACTGCACAAAAAGCTCCTTTCCTGTCCCTGTTTTACCATATATCAAAACTGGAGATGACACCATAGAAGCCTTCAAAGCCAGAGCTTTAAGCCTCAACATTTTTTCACTCTGTCCAATTATATCCACAAAAGTATATTTTGCCGTTTGTTTATTTTTATTAGACTTTTTTCTATTATCATTAAAAAGTTCTTTCTGCAAATCTACAATTTTTTCAGACAGTCTTTTAACTTGAGTAATGTCTTTAGATATTTCTAAAGCTCCAATTATTTTACCATTTGCCTTTATTGGCAATGATGTATTAATCGTAGTAATCTTATCACCTTTATAATTTACAAAAGTCTGCTCAACATTAAATATAGGCTGCCCTGTCTTAGTTACCTTCAAAAGCGTACTAGTTTCATATGTCAATGAAGGATAAATTTCTAATATATGTCTTCCAATAGCTTTATCCCCTTCTATTTCATCTAATCTTTGCGCAGCCTTATTATAGTAAACAATATTTCCTCTATTATCTATAATGTGAATACCCTCATCTAAATAATCCAATATTTCAAAAATATTTTCTCTGAAAAAAAGCTTTCTCACCCAATCTCCCCCTCTGCCGAATTTTCGGCTTCTAATGCCAAATATTAGGCACTCATTGAGTGCCTTTTCCCCCAAATTAGAATATCTTGTCTGCTATCATTCCACCCAACACTACCCCTAACACACCTATAACTCCAGCTAAAACTGGTGGTGCAGGAAGAGGTAATTTAAACTTCTTAAAGATAGCACCTAAAATTGTTCCTGCTAATGTAGCTTTTATAATTAACATTATATCCATACTATCACTTACCTTTCTCTAATTTTTTACTAAAGTTGCACCTAACCAAACTCCAAAAACACCCATAAATGCTGGTATATTAGGTGGAGCAGGTAAAGGGAATTTTAAGGCTTTAAACACAATACCTACTAACATTCCTGTAACTAATGACAATGCCATTTCTTTTATATCAATTTTTGACATAAAGTCTAACCTCCCTATATATCAAATACCTTAACTGTTAGAACATCTAACATTTTAGAAACAAAAACTTTTATTACATTGAGTATATACATATTACCTAAAATATCTTTTTCTTCAAACTCTCTAATAAAAAGTTTCCTATTATATTCATAAAAATATGCACAAAAATTATAAAGGTAATTGAAAAGCTTATACGGTTCTTTAAACCCTATAGCTTCCTCCATTACCTTTTCTAAATCCAAGATTTTAAATATTATTTTTTTACCCTCAACCAAGTTAAAAGACATGTCTTCTAAATTATCGTCTATCTTATAGCCTTCTCTTTCCAATATAGAATTTATATTATTAGCTCTTTCATAAACATAACTAACAAAAAAATAAGGGTTATCTGTAGTATTAATAAGAGCTAAGTCTAGGGGAACACTTATATTTCGCTTGGCAGTTTTGGATAGAGCCCAAAAATTGAACTTCTTTTCACCTATTAAGCTTTTAATATTTTTATTAAGCCTCTTTTTCCCACTATGCAGTGATATATTGCCAACTTCAATAGTTTCACCTTTAGTATTATAACATAAATTTTTCAAATGTCCATAAGGGAAAATATTGATTATATGGTTAAAATTTCTTAAATCTAATAATCTGTCATTTTTGATTGTCTTAGTTAAATAGACTCTATTACCCTTTAATCTTAAAATATTCAAAAGTGCATATGCATAAGCACTAGCTCTATTATTGTCATTTTCATTTAATAAATCATCTGATGTTAAATGTAATAGATAACTTTCGCGCTTATCTTTTTTTAATATATCTACACCATTTTTTAATATCATATCGCCAATTTTAATTATCCAAGTATCATCTAAATAAAAATTTATGAATCCTGGCCCTGCAATTTCAATTTTATTTACATATAATAAATTTCTATCAAGTCTCTTTATAATAATTTCAGCTATTTCTCTAGGGGATTTTTTTAAATATGAACTTAATTTTAATGATACATTGGTCGATATATCCCCAAAACTTGAGTCTTCAGGAATTGTAACATCAAAATCTATGTTAAAGTCCCAATTTTCCTTTTTTAAAGCTTTAATGATATTAATCTTAAACAAATCTATTATATCGTTTATCTTTTTCATAACAATCCCTCTAACTAATATTTATAATCAATTGATTAATGCTTTCTACTGTATTTGAAATGACTAATCTATATGACAATTTGATGCTTCCTTTACCCAAATCTGAAATATTGACTTCAATTTTATTCGTTGTAACTTCCATATCAAAATCTCCGTATTGAGTATGATAAGCTGTCTTATGTTTTTTATCCTTTTCAAATATCAATTTTGAATTGCTAGTTCCAAATCTCTTCATTAATATCTTATCGTCCTGTATTTTTAAAGTTGTTGTAGCTCCTTCCATGCCTGAAATTTTAGATTCCTCATACACTAAATAATATGCTCCATTCTTCTTATAAAATTTCCCTTCGGTAATCAGTTCTATCGTGTTATCTTCACCATCTAAATTCTTTTGTATCCCTTTTATTTTTAATACTACATCCTTCATACTTTCCAACCTTTCTAGAGATTTTCTATATTGACTTTTTCTATGGATTGAATTTCTCTTCTCAAGAAATTGCCACCTATTCTTCTAAACTTTTCTGGATCATCACTAACATAAAATTTGTACTCTGGTTTATCTGTAGAATCTTTTAACATATTATTTAAAATAAGCATTTCTTTAACTGCCTTAGCTGTTTCGAATGCTGGATTAACTAAAGAAACTCCTTTCCCCATCACTTTGCTTAATGTATATCTCAATATTGGATAATGCGTACAGCCTAATACTAAGGTATCTATGTTATGTTCCTTCAATTCCATTAAATATTTTTCAGCTGCTAACATAGCAACATCTGTATCTTCCCATCCCTCTTCTACTATTTGCACAAATAGCGGACAAGCAACTCCTATTACCTCGGCCGATTTATCCATATTTCTAATCAAAGTCTGATAAGCTTCACTATTTATAGTGCCAGAAGTTCCTATTACTCCTATTTTATTGTTTCTTGTTGCAGATATTGCCGCTTTAGCTCCAGGTTCAATTACTCCGATAATTGGCACATCAAATTTTTCCCTTGCAGGTTCTAATGCTATTGCACTAGCTGTATTACATGCTATTACTATAGCCTTTATATTCTTACTCAAAAGAAATTTTATACACTGAAATGAATATTTTATTACTGTTTCTTTAGATCTAGTTCCATAAGGTATTCTTGCAGTATCTCCAAAATATATTATATCCTCATTAGGAAGCTGTTCCATAATTTCTTTTAAAACTGTAAGCCCTCCTATGCCTGAATCAAAAACCCCTATCGGCCTATTATCCATACTTTACCTCCCGACTCTATTAATTAAATGTAAAATTGAAAATGTAAAATATAAAATTTTACTCGATTGCCGAAAAAACGAATATCGAATAACGAATGACGGATAACTTATATATATAAATATTATACGCCAAAATTATAAATATCAAAAGAAAATACAGGGAGATTAAACTCCCTGCACCATATTCTTCTCTGCTATCTCTATAGCTTTCCTTACTATATTACCACAATCCCTAGAAGATACTGCTCCCCATCCTTCTTTTTTTACTATGTCATATAACCCCAGCTGTTTTGAAATCTCCTCTTTTAATTTATTTGACATTAAACCTTTTTTGGCCACAATATTCCTCCCTAGGTTGGAGTCGATGGCATTTACCATCTACTAATATTTTCTGTAATTATAACAAATATTATTACAGATTATCACAAAATTTTTTTGCTGCCATCTGACATCATTCTATATACTATATCATCAAAATTCCATTTTCATCTCTTATTACTTTAAGTATTTTCTCTTCTTTACCTGTTTCAGCATTAATATATACTATAAAATTAGAACCCTTATATTTTCCTTTAAACTCATAACATAAAACTTCTTTTATACCATTCTTCGGTATTAAGGCTAACCTTACATTTTCAATGTCAAAATCTAATTTTACCCTGTCTCTTGCTTCCTCTTCTGTAAGTTTAGGCTTTGGTAAATTTCTATCGTAATGACTTTTTAGATAAGCAGCTGCATCAAACCCTACTATTTCTCCATTGTCTAACGCTACCTTTACTTTTATGTTATCTGCATATATCGTAACATTATTATCCTTATATGCAAAATTAAATAATACAACTCCATCAAATTTTAATGAATAGTTAGGTTCCATGCCCTTATAACCTTTTTCTTCTAAAAATTTTTTAGCGTATTTTAATGCATCATTAACAGAAAGTTTTTCTCTATCTACAGGTCTAGGATTCATCATCCATATTACTTTGCCGCCTTTTTTGCTTACACTTATATAAATAGCTCTTTCCTTACTCGTATTTTCTGGAGATACACTAAATGTATATGCTTCTATATTTGCTGCATTACTCTTCTTTCCTTCTTCAAATTTAGTTGTTTTCCTTACTTTTTTAATCCCTACAAATTTTTTCGCTATATCTTTTGCTTCATCAACGTTTACAATATCCCCTTTTAATCCTCTTGGTTTTACATTGAGAACTTGGTCAGAAAAAGGCCCATCGTATATTAATTCTGGATAATTATTTGTAATCTTCTCTTCAAATTTAGTTAATCTTGCATCCATAATATTTTCATTTGCCTTATCTAATTCTCTATCTTCACGTCTTCTCACCAAATTAAAATTCAAATGACCCTTCATAATCTTATTATGTAGGTTTGACAATTCATCTGCTAAGTAACTTGCATTATCCTGAAGTGCAAATAGTGCATGTCTTTGTTTGCTTGTAATAGGTTTCCCGTCTAGATAAGCCTGTATTAAAGAATAACAGTAATCAGCTGCTTGATTAAGAAATTTTTCTGTTTTACTTAAATCTTTATGACTTACAGGCATTTGTGAAAGTTTTTCTTGTGCTGTTAAAGCATGCTGCCAAATTTGTGATAAAAGTAAAATATTTAAATCTTTTGATTCTGCTAAAAGAACTTTAGATAAGTTTACTTGCACATTCTCGACATTGTCTTTCATATCATAAAAAAGCCTTTGATATTCATTATTCAACATTTGTTTATAGTCATTTTTTGTCTCGTATTGAACAAATCCCCATACTAAAACAACTATAAAAGCTAAAGCCAATATCCCAGGTAAAAACCATCTTCTATTTTTCAATAATTTCACCTCCATTTCTATTTACCAAACCAGTGTTTACCAATTTTTACTATAACTTTTCTAGACCATATCCATCTACTTGTAGCTGTAGCAGGATTCCAATAATAAAGGCTACCATAAGATGGATCCCAACCGTTCATAGCATCTCTTGCAGCTCGTATTGAATCCTTATCTGGTGTTAAATTTATCTGACCATCACTAACGGCTGTAAAAGCTCCAGGTTGATAGATAACACTCGCTATAGTATTTGGAAAAGATGGATGTTCAACTCTGTTTAATATTACTGCAGCAACTGCTACTTTACCTATATAAGGCTCTCCTCTTGCTTCGCCATGTACGGCTCTTGCTAATAGATATACATTATCGTCTCTCGTTACTTTTCTAGCTGCACCTCTAGTAGCGCGTCTAAAGCCAATGCCAAGTGCAGCAGCTGTTTGAGGCCCTACCACACCATCTACCTTTAAACCATTCTTTCTTTGAAATCTACGGACTGCTCTATATGTTCCAGCACCATATATACCGTCCACTCTTCCTGTATAATAACCCCATTTAAGTAATCTAGATTGAACTTGTTTTACATCATCTCCTCTAGAACCCCAATATAAAACTCTACTTATTGCATAAGCTTTATAAGCCGATGTAACACTTGTATCGATATAAGCTGTATATACAGAAAAAAATATTAATGTAAATATGCTCAATAATAAAACTAATTTTTTCAATTAATATCCTCCTCTCTAGTTTTTTATCTAAGTGTTAATATTTTCTGTAGTAATATGGGTAATTATTCAAAAAAAAAATGCGACCTAAGGTCGCATACAGACTGTTGACAAATTTATATTTATGAAAATGAAAGCGAATGCTTGAAAGAATTTAGTTTTTTCTAAATTCGTCTGCATGAGCGTCATTTTCATAAAATATTTTACTTTGTCAACAAGCTCGCAGAATAATTTTACATTTTACATTTTCAATTTTAAATTTTTATCTAGTACCTAGTCCAACGAGCATCTTTGCAAATCTTAATTTACTCTTTTCAAGAAGCTCGACTACCTTAAATTTAAGTTTCAAAGGTACTTCCCGTTCATTATTAGCATTTATTATCATGTTATATTCTTCTTCTGTCAATACTCCCTTTAACTCTTGTTTTATCTTGCTATTTGTAATTCCATGAGTAATATCGATAAAGCATAATGGCGGAAACATAACACACCACCAATTTTTACCTTTACCTTCTCCTATTACAACTCTAACAGCTTGATATTTCCCTGCTGGTAAAGTAAAGTTCCCATATGACTTTGTAGGAAAATCATACTCTCCAAATTGCACATTTACATCATAATTCTTACCTGCTTCTCTAATCTGCTTTTTTGCTATGTACTCAATTGTATCTAGATTATCTAAAATTATTTTTTTACTTTCACCTAATGAAGATACTTTTTCAAATTTTGAATTCATTTCATTAATTATTCTATCTCTAACTTTCAGTTTTAATTGCTGATCTTCAGGTGAATCACTATTAGCTATTACATGAAAACGTATCAAGTTATTTTTATAACTTTCTCTATTTTTATATACATCACTTAAAAAAACTATGCTACTAACAATAAGTAATACAAATATTAATACAAAAGATAATATTTTTTTATAACGTACCATTTATAATACCTCCTGCACCAGACAAATTATCCAACTACTATAAGTATTAACTATTTTTTTCTTTTTTAAACATACTTCTAAGCATTATTATTTAGTCATTCCTATCCTTCTTATCTTAGCTTTTACATTAACTTTTATCTTTACTTCTGGAAATACATCATCCCAATCATCTTTAACTTTATCCCAAATATCTGGTTTAAATTTGTATAAATATTCTCCAATTCCAATTACATCTGCCTTGAATTCTTTCTGTATTTTTTCTATAGTACCATCGATTTCATTTTTTACCTTGTTCTCAATTACCCCTTCTAATCTTTTCAACAATTTATCATCTAAAACATCATTTTTCGTTTCAAGTTTATATTGCTGCAAAGCACCTTCCATACTCACAGTTATATTCACTATTATTTGCTCATTTTCCATCTTACCAGTTTTTTTGACTTCTGAATCTGAAACAAAATATGATATCATAACATTATCATCTATTGCAATTATATCTTCAGAATTGACTTCATCAGTTATAAACATTACACTTCTGTTTTCTACTTCACCAAGCCATCCTACAAACTTATAATCTCTAATTACAGCAGCTCCTGCAACTTTTATATCTTTATCAGCAGGCACTATTCTTGGTATTAAAGTACATTTACTATCATGTAAATCTGGTAAAATATCCCCAATAGTCTTTGGAGTAAATCTAGAACTCTTTTCTTTTGCTTTAGATAATCCTACCAAATATGTTCCTGTAACTGATTCTAAACTAGGCTCTATTTCTATAGCCTTTTTTGCTTCTCCTTGAGATATAAAAACACCTACTTTTCTACCCATTTCATGAGTTCTCTCAAGCTCGTCAAATATTTGTTTTAATGTATCGCTATCTTTAACAACTTTTTCTCCAATAATTATTGCCTTAGTATGTCCAAAAAACATTGTTTTATTAGATCTAGTTGTTAGTTCTCTAGAAACGTGAAATATATTTTGCCCCATACTACTTAAAATAAATCTAGGTTCTTCACCGCCACCACCTTTTCTAATTGCCTTAACATTGGGAAAAACAAAAGTTACAATAAATTTCTTATATCCAACTTCTTTTTTTCCAATCTCTTCCCCTTGTCCTTGAACATCTATTCCTATTGCTGAAATAAAAGCTCTGTCATTTATCTCGACTTTATCCCAACATCCTGCAAGGATTATCACACACATTAAAATGATAATTATTTTACTTAACTTAACCATTATTAGCAGCCCTCTTTCTTTTTTTCTTAATCAGAGCTACAATTAAGTAAACAACCGGTATAACTACAACTACAGAAGTTCCTAAATAACTAGTAATCTTTTCCATAACATCATAAACTGATGCTATATTATCAAGAGCTAAAGATAACATGTAAATAAAAGGCATTATCGGCAATACAAAATATTTATGTTCTTTTAATCTACATAGTTTACACAAAATTAAAGCAGCAGAGTAATAAAATGGAGATAAAGATGCAAATACCGATAAAACCCAAAGTCCCATTACTATACCCTCTATGTTTTCAATAAAAGCTCCTGGTAAATCTATCGTTTTCATAAGAGATAATGTTGGCCATAGTAAATGCTTTACTTCGTTTTCACCAAACCTGCTTAATGACACTACAAAAAAAACTATATAAACAAACATTACAATTAATATTGATAAAATATTGAATTTCATAAGATTCTCAGTATCTTTTACATAAGCTGAAATAAGTAATATCAATTCATATCCCATAAAACTGAAAAAAGTTATATGGACAGATTTGATAATATCTAACGGATTTGTTCTAAAGAGCGGTAAAAGATTAGTAAAATCTAAATCTGGTATCAAAGATAACAGTAATAAAAATACAGGTATAATAACTATAGGCAGTATTAGCTCTGCCATCCTAGCTAATCCTTCTATTCCTCCTCTTACTAAATATGCACTAACTAAAAGCATTGAAATTATAATAATTTCTGTTGGAGTATCATCTAATAGAAACATTTTAACAACTTCGGCAAAGATTCTTATTTCAAAGGCAGAAAATATAACAAAGTGAATAAAAAGTATAATTGAAATAACATTAGATACAGGAGTTGTAACTAATTCTCTTCCAAACTCTACTATAGTTTTATTTGTAAATAATTTGACTAACTTCACCGATACTGCAGTAAAAATACATGCAGTAATTCCACCTAATATTATTAAAATCCATCCATCAGTACTAGCCTTTTGAGCAGCATTCCTAGGAAGTGACAATATTCCTACTCCAATGATTGTCGTAAGCAAAATAAACATCACTTGATTTGCTGATATCTTATCATTGCCTTTAAGCATTATTTATGCACCTTCTTACCCCTTATTCTTCGCTGTCAGAAAATATTCTGTCTTTATCGTAAACATTTGTAAATTTAGGTCTTCTTTTCATGATTTGAATAGGTAGTTTAACCATACTGTCCTTCAGGTCACTATATGTTTCACTAAAAGATACATAAGGCGACATATAAGGTACTCCAAAGCTTTCTAATCTGACCAAATGGCTTCCTAATATGAGTAAAGCCAGCATTATACCGTATAAACCTAAAATTGCTGAAAAAATCATAATTCCAAACCTTACAAATCGAAAACCTGTTGCAATATTATAGTTAGGTATAGCAAATGATGCTATAGTAGTTAATGCAACTATAATAACCATCATAGGACTCACGATTCCTGCTTCAACAGCAGCTTGACCTATTACTAAACCTCCAACTATACCTATAGTAGTACCAATAGGTCCTGATAATCTCATACCAGCTTCCCTAAGGAGTTCTATAGTAACCTCCATAATAAATGCTTCAATTATTGCTGGAAATGGAACTCCTTCTCTTGTAGCTGCTAAATATAAGGCTAACTGAGTTGGAAGCATACCCGGATGATAAGCTGTAACTGCTATATAGATAGAAGGCAGTAGTAAAGCCATTAAAGCGGCAATATACCTTAATAATCTTACTAATGAAGTAATAATCCACCTTTCATAGTAATCCTCAGAAGACTGTAATAAAGTACCTATAGTTACTGGAACTATAAGTGCAAAAGGTGTATTATCAATAAGTATAGCAACTCTTCCTTCATATAAGGCTGCTGCTACAGCATCAGGCCTTTCTGTATTTTCTACCTGCGGAAAAGGTGATATCCAATTATCTTCTATAAACTGCTCTATAACTCCGCTCTCTAAAACTACATCTACTCTAATAGTTTTAAGCCTCTTTATAACCTCTTCAACAAGATCTTTATTTGTTACATCCTCTACATAAAGTACAGCTATATCCGTTTTAGACCTCCTACCAATTTGCATGTTTTTTATTTTAAGTCTAGGGTCTCTTATTCTTCTTCTAACTAATGTAGTATTGACTTTAAGCGTTTCTACGAAGCCATCTCTCGGCCCTCTTATTACAGTCTCTGTCTCAGGTTCAGCTAAACCTCTTATAGGCCATCCACGAGATGATACGATTATAATCTTTTGATATCTATTTATAAGCAGTATTGTTTCACCTGCTAGTACATTGTCTATTGCCTCATTTAAAGTTTCTACTTCTTTTAATTCTGTAATTGCAATGTTCCCCTTTTTAACTAATTCATATAAATTGTTCTTAACGCTATTAGGATTAGGTTCTAACCCTCTAGCCTGATGCATAAGAGATTCTAATACATAATCGCTTACTAGCATCTTATCAGTAAGACCATCTACATATACAATTGCAAATTTAAAATTTTGTCTTTCCCCAACTGTAAATTCTCTATAAACTATATCATCACAATCCTTCAATATCTCTTTTATCTTTTTTAAATTTATGTCTATATCTTTTGATATAGATATGCTGTTTTCTCGTTTAGAATCTTCTTTTTTATTTCTTTTCTTAAGTGGCATTTAGCTCCTCCTTATAAAATCTTAAGTAAAGAGTAAAATAGTGGCCCTCCAATTATATATATAATTCCTATTATTTTTGCTAAATTCGATTCTTTCATATTCCCCTTAGCTCTTAGATGCATTCCATCGACAAAATATGTAAATAAACCTATAAACACTATTAAAAAAACCATATATAAGCTACATATCTCTTTAAATTCATTTATTACTGACTTTATTAAATCCAAAATATCACCTCTTGTTTTCACATTTTTGCTAAATATAATATTTGCAATAATATATAATGTTATACAAAAAAAATCCTCATAAAATGAGGATTATAACCCAAAATACTCTTTAATAGATTTTCTTGCAACATTAACCATTAGTTCTATTTCTTCATCATTTATTACATAAGGGGGCATAAAATATATAACATTTCCTAGAGGCCTTAATAAAACTCCGTATTTTAAAGCTATTCTATAAATTTTATATCCAACTCTTTCTCTCCAGTCAAAACTCTCTTTTGTATCTTTATCTTTTACAAGTTCTATAGCCCCTATCATTCCGATTTTTCTAAATTCACCTACATACGGGATATCTAGCAAAAGCTCTTTAACCTTTTCATTAATAAGTTCTGATTTAATCTTATTTTTCTCTATAATACTTTCTTCTTCAAATATGTTTAATGTTTCACAAGCTACAGCACAACTTATCGGATTTCCCGTATAACTATGACTGTGCAGGAATGCTTTTAAAGTAGTATATTCATCATAAAATGCCTCGTATATCTTATCAGTCATAAGTGTAAGTGATAAAGGTAAATATCCAGCCGTTAATCCCTTCGATAAACACATAATATCTGGCGAAATACCTGCATGTTCACAAGCGAACATCTTCCCTGTTCTTCCAAATCCAACAGCTATTTCATCAGCTATAAGATGAATATCATACTCATCACATATTTTTCTAAGTTTTTTTAAATAAACAGGAGAATATATTTTCATTCCTGCAGCCCCTTGAACCATAGGTTCGATTACAACACCAGCTATTTCTTCATGATGTTTGACAATAGTTTTTTCCATATGTTCAAAACATTCCGCACTACAAGTTTCTCTAGATAAATTATATTTACACCTATAACAATCTGGTCCTTCAACTTTAAAAGTATTTAATAATAATGGTTTGTAAATCTTGCTATACAAATCTATATTACCAACAGATAAAGCTCCTAGAGTTTCTCCGTGATAAGCATTAGTTATAGCAGCAAATTTAGTCTTTTTAATCTTTCCTATTTGCTGAAAATACTGAAAACTTAATTTTAATGCTACTTCTATAGCAGATGAACCATTATCGGCAAAAAAGACTTTATTCAAACCTTCTGGAGTTATATTTACTATCCTTTCTGCTAATTCAATTGCAGGTTTGTGTGAGAAATTTGCAAAAATAACATGTTCTAATTTCTCAATTTGATTCTTAATAGCTTTATTTATCCTTTTATTATTATGTCCGAAAAGATTTACCCACCAAGATGATATAGCATCTAAATAGCGATTTCCTTCAATATCATATAAAAATACTCCTTCTCCCCTTTCTATAACTATAGGAGGGAAATCTTCATAATCTTTCATTTGAGAACAAGGATGCCATATGTACCTTAAATCTTTGATTTGCATTGAATTCATTTTAATACCCCTTTTCGTTAAATAAACTTAATATTCTATCTGCATCTATTTTCTTTTCAAATTCAGATTTTAAACTTTCAAAATTATTGCTATTAAAATCAAAATCCTTTATGTTATCTATTACTGCTAAGATTTCCTTTTTAGTTATATTTTTTATTGTTTCAATATTGTCCCTCTCATGTATTTTGCCTGTATATCTGTTTATAATAATTCCTTTAATATCTAAGCCTATACTTTCTGCAAATTTTACAGTTAAAACCGTATGATTTATTGTCCCTACATCTGCCCTCGAAACTATTATAATCGGAAGATTTAAATCTTTTATCAAATCATATATAAAGTACCTATTTTCTATTATAGGTACAATTATGCCACCACTACCTTCAGCGATTATGTATTCATATTTTTGTGATAATTTTCTATATGTATCTAATATCTTTTTTTTGCTAATCTCTATTCCCTCTATCTTTGCTGCAAGATGAGGAGATACTGGTATCTTTAGACAGTAAGGATTCATTAAATTTTCATCTTCTTCTAAATTACATACTTTTTTAACTAATACAGTATCACCTGAAATAAGTCTACCATTTTCGATAATACCACCGCTTTGCACGGCCTTAAAACTGCATGCATTTATTCCATTTTTTCTCAAAATATATACTAACCCTGCAGTAATAACAGATTTTCCTACATCAGTATCAGTTCCTACGATAAATAATCCTTTCCCCAATTTTAATACCCCTTTCCTATATCTAAACCTTCTTGTATTATCATTTTTTTATCTTCTTCAATATTGCTTCCTATTGTAGTTAAATAATCTCCTACTAATGCAGCATTTACTCCTGCTCTAAAACCTATATTTTGTTTGTTTTTTAAAGCCATTCTTCCACCAGCATATCTTATATAGCCATCTGGTATTATATATCTATACAGAGCCATTGTCTTTAGTATTTCAAAAGGCGACAGTATTTCTTTATTTTCTAAAGGTGTTCCCTTGATTGGACTTAATACATTTATTGGAATCGATTTTACTCCTAGATTTCTAATTTCAAATGCCATTTTTATTCTATCTTCTTTGCTTTCCCCCATACCTATTATCCCGCCACAACAGATTTTAAGCCCTGCTTTCATCGCATTTTTAATACTCTCTATTCTCTCTTCATATGAATGAGTTGTACAAATCTCTTTATAATATTCTCTGCTCGTTTCTATGTTATGATGATACATTGATACTCCCGCTTCTTTCAGCTTTAAAGCCTGTTCATAGCTTATAATTCCAAGAGAAGCACATAGTTTCAAACTAGTATCTTTAACCAATCTTCTATAAATATCTAATATTTTTTCAAAATCTTTACCTTTAATGCCTTTACCACTAGTTACAAGTGAAAATCTGTGAGCACCAGCTTTCTCCATTTCTTTTGCTCTTTTTAAAATCTTATCATAATCTAATAATCCGTATTCCATAACTCCAGTATTATAATAAACAGATTGAGCACAAAATTTACAATCTTCAGAACATCTTCCAGATTTTACGTTCATTATAGTACATAAATCAACTTTTCTACCTGCAAACTTTTCTCTTATTGCATTCGCACCTTTGAATAATATCTCTAATGTTTCAATATCTTTTTCATCTATATTAACAATTTCTACTGCTTCATCATAGTAAATCTGACCACCATTTAAAATTCTTTCAATAATGTTAGATATAATTTCTTTCATAACTTATTCCCCTTTTCTTATATTCTAGTTATATACCCTAATTTTTTCAAAATAGGTATTACCTTTACTGAAGTAAATGCTACTAAAGCACTAAGCAGTAAATCTGGCACTATATATAGAGCAAAACCTGCATATATAGCCTGTCCAAATGTCATAGTCTTTCCTAAATAGTAATTTACAATTAAATATAGATATGGAACTCCAATACCATAAACAATCATAAGTCCAGTAACTACGATTATAAAATATTTTATAAATGTAATCTCTTTAAGATTTTCTGTAAGCTTACCAATTACATATGCACATAATATGAATCCTATCAAATATCCAAAAGTAGGCTGAAAAATATAAGAAATACCTCCTCCTTTTGTAAATATAGGAACTCCTGCTAAACCTATTCCTACATATAGAAGTTGAGAAATTAAACCTAATCTCGAACCTAAAAGTGTACCAGCATAGGCACAAAAAAGAAATTGGAGCGTAAAAGGTACTATAGGAGTAGGAATTCTAATAAAAGCACCTATTGCCGTTAATGCTGCAAATAAAGACACTAAAATCATATTGCGTATTTTTATTCTCATGACTATGCCTCCTTTTCTTTAATGTATATAACTGTAAATATAATAATATAAACCAAAACATATTGTCAACCTTTTTATTTTTTATGGTTGACATTTTAATTTGATATAAATTAAAAAAACTTGATTTTAAAATCTAATAATGATATGCTTTATTTAAACAATTAAATATAAAGAATATATATTTCCTTCAGGGCAGGGTGAAATTCCCGACCGGCGGTATAGCCCGCGAGCCGCAATAGCGGTTGATCTGGTGAAATTCCAGAGCCGACAGTATAGTCTGGATGGGAGAAGGAAATGTTGCAAAATGTTCTATATTTTCTGAAATTTTATGCCCTGAAGTTAAAACTTCAGGGCTTTATTTTTTATGTATGGGGGGTGATTGATAATGGATATAAAATACATGAAAAGAGCATTAGAATTAGCAGAAAAAGGAGCTGGCTTTGTAAATCCTAATCCAATGGTAGGCTGCGTCATTGTTAAGAATGGCAGTATTATAGGTGAGGGCTATCATAAATACTTTGGCGGAAATCATGCAGAAGTTGAAGCTTTGAATTCAGTTGTTGAAAATCCAGAAAATTCAATCATGTATGTAACTTTAGAACCATGTTCTCATTTTGGAAAAACTCCTCCCTGTGTTAACAGAATAATAAACAGCGGTATTAAAAAAGTTATTATAGCAACATTAGATCCTAATCCTTTAGTTTCTGGTAAAGGTGTAGAGATACTTAAAAATAATGGAATTGAAGTAGAAATAGGAATACTAGAAAATGAAGCAAGAAAACTTAACGAAATCTTTATAAAATATATTACAACTAAAGTTCCTTTCTGCCTCATGAAAACTGCAATGACTCTAGATGGAAAAATAGCTACAAAGTTTTCTGATTCTAAATGGATTACTGGTAAAACTTCCAGGCAGTACGTTCATAAATTAAGGCACAGATACAGTGCCATAATGGTAGGAATAAATACAATCATAGTTGATAATCCTCAACTTACAGTAAGGTTAAAGAATTTTAAAGGGAAAAACCCTGTAAGAGTTATTGTAGACAGCAGGTGCAGAATACCTTTAGACGCAAAAGTAGTTAAAGATGTATCTAATGCAAGAACTATAGTAGCCACCACCGTTTTAGCTGATAAGAGCAAAACAAAAAAACTTAAAGAGCTAGGGGTAGAAGTCCTGACCACACCAACTATAAACGGCAGAGTGGACTTAAATTATCTTATGAAAAAGCTGGGTGAAATGGGTATAGACAGCATTCTTCTAGAAGGTGGAGGAACTCTCAATTACTCTGCTTTAAAATCTAATATAGTTGATAAAATAAACTTCTTTATAGCACCTAAAATAATCGGAGGTCATCTATCCAAAACTCCTGTTGACGGAGATGGTATTCCATTTGTAAAAGACTCTTTTTACATAGATAATATTACAATTCATAAGTTAGATGAAGATATTATGATAGAAGGATATATACGAAATAAAGAAGGTGATTAACTTGTTTACTGGTCTTGTTGAAGAGGTAGGTATAGTTAAATCGATTTTAAAAGGAACTAAATCTGTGAAAATAGTTATAAAAGCAAAGAAAGTATTAGAAGATATAAAGATTGGAGATAGTATTAGCACAAACGGAGTATGTTTAACTGTTACAGATTTTACTGATAATACATTCAGCGTAGATGTCATGCCTGAAACTATGAAAAGAAGCAATTTAAAAAATCTAGTGCCAGGAAGTAAAGTTAATTTAGAAAGAGCATTAAGATTAGGTGACAGATTAGGAGGACATTTGGTAAGTGGCCATATCGATGGAACAGGTAAAATACTGTCATTCGATAAAGAAGATAATGCAGTATGGGTTACTATAAAACCTCCTGAAGAATTGTTGAAATATATCATCTATAAAGGCTCTATCGCTATTGACGGGATTAGCTTAACAGTAGCTTACATTGATAATAAAGTATTTAAAGTATCTATAATCCCCCATACTAAAAAGGTTACAACGCTTATAGAAAAATCTTTAGGTGATGAAGTCAATCTAGAATGCGATATGATAGGAAAATATGTTGAAAAGCTATTAATTCACAATAAAAAGGAAGAGGATGACAAAGATATAGATATAAAGTTCTTAAAAGAACATGGATTTATATAAAGAGGTGATAAATTTGTTTAAATTCAATACTATAGAAGAAGCTATAGTAGATATAAAGCAGGGCAAAATGATTATCGTAGTAGATGATGAAAACAGAGAAAACGAAGGCGACCTCGTAATGGCTGCAGAAAAAGTTACACCAGAAGCAGTTAATTTCATGGCAAAATACGGCAGAGGTCTTATCTGCATGCCTATAATTTCTGAAAGACTTAAAGCACTTGATATACCTCAGATGGTCAGCGAAAATACTGACTCACATTCAACTGCCTTTACGATATCAATAGATGCTAAAGAAACTAAAACTGGTATTTCAGCTTTTGAAAGAGCTCTTACTATAAAAAAAGTTTTAGATAAAAACGCTAAACCTCAAGATTTTAAAAGACCAGGTCATGTATTCCCTCTCGAAGCAAGACAAGGTGGAGTTTTAAAAAGAGCTGGACATACGGAAGCTGCAGTAGACCTTGCAAGACTTGCTAATTTATATCCAGCAGGTGTAATTTGTGAAATTATGAATGATGACGGTAGTATGGCAAGACTTCCACAACTTATGGAATTTGCAAAAAAACATAATCTCAAAATAATTACTATAGCAGATTTAATAGCCTATAGAAGAAAAAACGAAATTTTAATAGAAAAAGTTGCAGAAGCTGATATGCCTACAAAATATGGAGAATTCAAAATAATTGGATACCAGAATAAATTAAACGACGAACATCATGTAGCTTTAGTAAAAGGCAATATAGCTGGAGATGAACCTGTACTTGTAAGAATTCATTCTGAATGCCTTACTGGTGATACTTTTGGTTCAATGAGATGCGACTGTGGAGAACAATTACAAGCTGCATTGAAAAAAATTAATGAAGAAGGCAAAGGTGTTTTAATATACTTACGTCAAGAGGGAAGAGGAATAGGTTTAATAAATAAGTTAAAGGCATATGTCCTCCAAGATAAAGGTATGGATACAGTAGAAGCCAATCTCGCTTTAGGTTTTCCCGAAGACTTGAGAGATTATACAGTCGGAGCACAGATACTTGTAGATTTAGGAGTTAAAAATATAAAACTCATGACAAACAATCCGAAAAAACTTTCTGGCTTATCAAGCTATGGACTTAAAATAGTTGAAAGAATACCTCTTGAAGTAAGCTATAATGAAAAAAATAAATATTATTTAAAAACTAAAAAGGAAAAGATGGGACACATATTAGAATTTTTAAAGGAGGAAGAATAACATGAAAATCTATGAAGGTAAATTAATTGCCCAAGATTTAAAGTTTGGAATTATAATAAGTAGGTTCAACGAATTTATAAGTAGTAAACTTCTTTCTGGCGCTTTAGACGGACTAAGAAGACATGGAGTAAATGAAGAAGATATTGAAGTAGCTTGGGTTCCTGGTTCTTTTGAAATTCCGCTAATAGCTAAAAAAATGGCTAAATCTAAAAAATATAATGCAGTAATCTGTCTAGGAGCAGTAATAAGAGGGGCTACGCCTCATTTTGACTATGTAGCAAGCGAAGTTTCAAAAGGTATAGCAAAAGTGTCTTTAGATACTGAAGTACCTGTGATATTTGGCGTTTTAACTACAGATACTATTGAACAAGCTATTGAAAGAGCTGGAACAAAAGCTGGTAACAAAGGCTATGAAGCTGCTTTAACTGCTATTGAAATGGCAAACCTTTTAAAGGAAGGAGTTTGGAATGAATAAAAATGAACGAAAAGAATAGTAATTATATTAATCTAATAAGATATCCATTATATATGGTTTCGACAATTGCAGCAGTTTTGACTCTTATTAATCAGAAAAATCTAGTTTATATGCTTATAGCAGTAATGGCTGTTTCTATATTTGAAGTTTTTACTGAACTATTATCACAAAATAAAAATCTAATAAAGATTGTTATAAATTTAATTATCCTAACATTATTTACTTTTATATATATAAATATAAGATAACTTAACTATTTTTTAACTTTTAATTGAATTTTTGAATAATGCTTGCTACGTTTTATTTTAAAGTAAATTAAAATTTATAAAAACACAATACGAGGGCTATTTAGCCCTCTTAGCTTGTTGACAAAGTGAAATATATATGAAAATGACGCTCATGCGGACGAATTTAGAAAAAACTTAAGGCTCAAATTTTTAGAAAATCCTAACGCTTCCAATGAGTCATCCTGACTCTGGAAGCTGGCTTAGCGTCCATGCTAAGCCTACGGATTTTCTCAAAAATTTTCACCTAGTTTTTTAACTAAATTCTTTCAAGCATTCGCTTTCATTTTCATAAAATATTTTAAAAGATAAGTTTGTCAACGGTCTGATGGCTATTAGCCCTCAATTCAACTTAAATATTTTTCAACCATATTTAAATCTTCGGGTTTATCCACATCATTTCCAATCTCAGGGTATGGTGTTATTATTGCCTTTGGCTTCAATCTTAAAATTTTAGATACTCTTTTTTCTGCGCTCTCAATAGTAAGTCTGCCAACAACAAGTTTCAATAAGAAAGTAAATCCTAATACTTTACTCATTTTTACGGGATTTTTTCTATATTCTATCATTTGTTTTGCCTTTGTTATGCATCTATCTAAAACTTTTGGATTTATTAACATCAAATTCCCACCAGTAAAATAGCCATCTTTAAGCTTGGCATAAGTTCTAATTGCCTCTGGATATTTTTCAAGACAAACACTTTTTTCAATTATTGGATAACAAATATCTGCTTTAGACTCTAATGATTTCTTTACAAAATCATATACGGCTTGAGCCGTCAAAAGTGGAATATCACAGGTAGATATTAGTACCATAGAGTCTTCTTTAAAGTAATCTACCCCTGCAATTACATTATCTATTATTGAACCTCTGTCCTGAATCACAAATTCCACATCTTCAAACCCAATTTTATCAAGTTCATCTCTATCTCCAACTACAACTATTTTATCTATTACTCCAGATTCCTTTAATGCTTTGATTACATAAGAAATCATAGGCTTCCCATTAATATTTACAAGTGCTTTTGTATATTCCCCATCTAACTTTTTTTCTGACTTTCCAGCTAATATTATACCGTTAATCATTCCCTACTCGACCCCACTTGTCCTTTTATTCATTTTAGATTTAGTCACTTTAATAATATAGTTTTCAGCATTTTCTATATGAATTTCTGCATAATATTTTGCTTCCTTTGGTTTTCTTTTGCTTATTGCTTCGATTATTTTACTATGCTCTTCAGATAACTTAGTTGATCCATTATATTCTGTCATATATATAATCCTGAATCTCTGCACCTGTTCTCTTAAGCTTTCAGCAATTGCTATAAGTTTTTCATTTCTCGTAGCTTTAAAGATAATGTCATGAAACTCTACATCTTTTTGTATAATACATTTTATATCTTTGTTTTTTATACATTCATCAAATTCTCTAGCTTTTATTCTTAAAGCTTCAAGTTCATCATCTGTTATTCGTTCCGCCGCTAATTGAGCCGCTAATCCTTCAAGAGAAGCTCTTATCTCTAAAACCTCTAATATATCCTTTATAGATACATCTGCAACATATGCCCCTTTTCTAGGAATCATAATCACTAATCCTTCAAGTTCTAATTTCCTTATTGCCTCTCTTACAGGTGTCCTACTTACTCCCAACTTTTCTGCTAATTGCACTTCCATTAACCTTTCACCAGGTTTTAATTTCCCATCTATTATTGCCTCTCTTAAAGATTCAAATACAATTTCCCTAAGAGGCTTGTAGTCATGTAGTTTAAGCTTATCTAAATCCTTATTCAAAAAAATATCCCCCCTAGATAGTTCTAACTATATGCACCCTATCAATCCATGTTTCAAGTTCTTCTTTGCATTTTATAATATCATCAATGTTATCAAATATACCAAATACAGTAGGCCCGCTACCACTCATCAAACTGCCTAGGGCATTAAATCTCATCATATGCTCTTTTATTTTTTGTATAATAGGATATTTATTGATAGTTACTGTTTCTAATACATTAATCATATTTTTAGCTACAAAATTCACATTGTCTAGTTCAATATTTTTTATCAAATTATCTATATCAGGGTGCTCTTTTATATCTTCAATTTTTAAATTTTTATATACATATGCTGTAGAAACTTGTATCGAAGGCTTTGCTATGAGAACAAGTTTATTTTTAAAACTCTTTAGTCTAGTTAGTTTTTCTCCTATACCTTCAGCTAATGCTGTTCCCCCCATAATACAATAAGGAACATCAGCTCCAATTTCTAATCCTATATCCATTAAATCCTTTTCTTTAAGGTTTAAATTCCATAATTCATTTAAACCTTTCAATACAGCCGCTGCATCTGCACTTCCACCTGCTAAACCAGCAGCTATAGGTATATTCTTTTCTATCTTTATTTTAACTCCTCTATTAATATTGAATCTTTTAGATAAAATATCCCAAGCTCTATACGCAAGATTTGTGGAATCGGTAGGAAGCATCCTTTCATTCGTTTCTATGATTACATTACCACTATACTCTTCAATTTGTATAATATCTTTTAAACTAATCTGCTGCATTATCATTCTAACTTCATGATACCCGTCTTCTCTTCTTCTTAATACATCTAATGAAAGATTTATTTTGGCATGAGCTTCTACTTCTATTTTTCTCACAATATCAACTCCTTATCTATATATTATATATTTTATAGAAAAATCCTTCTTTAGTCATTAATAAAAGCTCTAAGGCAGACCTTAGAGCTTCTTAAAATTCCACAACTTCAATTTGTTTTTGAATAATAATTTTTTCACCTGGCATTATATTTTCAGGATTTATA
Source organism: Caloranaerobacter longqiensis (assembly GCF_050286925.1). Taxonomy (NCBI): domain Bacteria; kingdom Bacillati; phylum Bacillota; class Tissierellia; order Tissierellales; family Thermohalobacteraceae; genus Caloranaerobacter; species Caloranaerobacter longqiensis. Next base: position 102,533 of record NZ_JBFWFX010000001.1, on the reverse strand, counting down.
ATATCATTTGTACTTATTAACTCATCAACAGTGGTATTAAACCTCTTAGCTATATCCCATAATGTATCACCTTTTTGAACTATATAAATGGTTATACTAGGTTTGTTACTTAAATCAATTACTTTATCATCTTCTTCAATCTCTGTTATAATATCAATCTTCTTAATTCTATCAACCTTAACATTATTTTTTACAATACCTTCTATTTCAATATCACGTGAATTAACTCTGTTAAATTTTAAGCTATCCATCATAAGGTCAATGTCAATATCCATATCTTCATTAATTTCATCTACATTTACGTAAGATTTAAACGGTATTTCTTCTTTGAAACTCATTATTTCCCCTGTAGATTCTCCAACATATAATACATCTGTTTCAAGTAAGCCTTCAATTATTAATTTATTTTCTACAACTCTATAATCTGTTAATACAGGTTTTGCCATTAAATCGCATATACTCTCAATACCTTCATAATTCTGTGGTAAATTAACTACTCCTTTTACAAGCTCTTTAGATATACTTTCTCCTATATTTTCTAATACATCTACTTCTTTTTTAACTAATTTAAACTTTCTCTTTGTAGAATATGAATCTAATATTACTTCTTTTTCTCTTTGTTCAAATACTTTAGCACTTACTTTTACAAATGCTTCTATATCTATTACTCTTTTTTCGCCACTTATATCCTCTCTTATATCATATTCAACATTAGAAATTTCTATGTTTACTTTGTTATTCATATCTTTAACTGCACCCGGTAAGTCAACGAAATGTGTAAATGGAATTTCATACTTAACGTGATTTATTCTACTCTCTTCATCTTCACTATAATATATTATTAAGCATTCAACTACTCCTGCCACTATTACCTTATCTTCAACCACCCTGACTTCCTTTTCATACCCCTTTACTTTTAACTTAAGTATATGTTCTATACTTGGCATATCTTCAGATAATTCAAATGCTTCTTTTACCAAAGTATCAGATGTATTACTTCCTACAATATCATTATATCTTATGTAATCTTTTAAAGTTTGTATTCCTTCAACTCCTTGAATATCTTTTACTACTTCTATATTGCTATATGATTGAACTTTGGTATTAAAATGTAATACAGTCTTAACAGACATTTTTTTATTGTCTATTAAATTACAGTCTATATGTTCTATGTTTGTTTTAATGTCGACATTCATTTCTTCTTCTGCACCGTTAATTAAAATTTCTTCTTGGAAATTAGTTGAATCTTCTATTCTCTGAATAGTTAAATTTTCATCATCCGCAGCATATAGTATATTGTATTTAATTATTCCATTTATTAATACTTTATCCTTAACAGCTTTAGTTTCTAAAGTTTCTATCTCTCCGTCAATATTAAGTATCTTTTTTATACCAGATTTAACTTCCGATAATGATATTTCATCCTCAATTAATGTCTCAACTTCTTCTCTCCCTATCGTTTCTTCTATTTTGAGTAAATCTTTGATTAGTTCAACTGCCATCTTCATCCCCCTTTCAATTATTTATAATCCATAGGAAATTATTAAACCTTAATGAATTGTGGATAATTTAAAATTAATTTCCGTCTATGGATTTCAACAAAATCTTCCTTAATTTATTTAAATCGAAGATTTTGTTCCAATCCCTAATTCAAAGCCTATTATATTATTATTTCTCTATGAAAAATTTTATGTTAAAATGTCCCAAAAAATTACTACAAAAAAATTTAACCCACGATTAAATAAATCGTGGGATCAGACTATTAACAATCTTATCTTTTTAAATATTTATGAAAATAACATTCATACGAAAGAATTTAGAAAAAACTAAAGGCTCAAATTTTTAGAAAATCCTAACGCACCTAATCAAGACGTCCTGTCTTGTAGGATGCTGGCTTAGCGTCCTGCTAAGCCTACGGATTTTCTCAAAAATTTTCACCTAGTTTTTTTAACTAAATTCTTTCAAGTATTCACTTTTATTTTCATATATTTTTAAAAATTTTACTTTGTCAACAAACTCAACCCACGATTAAATAAATCGTGGGTTTGGCATCTATCTAAACACCTTTATCTAATTTACTATTTTTCGCTATCTTATCAATTATTAAAGCTATAGCACCGTCTCCTGTAACATTTGTAGCTGTACCAAAACTATCCTGTGAAAAATGAATAGCTATCATCAATCCTTGTTGAGCAGCTGTAAAACCTAACATATTTTCTAATAAACCTAATGCAGCATATACTCCACCACCAGGTATTCCAGGTGCAGCTACCATCGTTACACCTAACATTAATATAAATGGGAACATCATTTCAAATGTAGGAATAGTACCTGATATCATCATAAGCCCCATAGATGCAAGCACTAATGTAATAGTATCTCCAGCCAAATGGATAGTAGCACCTAAAGGTATGACAAAATCTATAACATCTTCAGATATTCCGTTTTTTCTAGCACATTGAATAGTTACAGGTATGGTAGCAGCTGAAGACTGTGTACCAAGTGCTGTAAAATATGCTGGCAACATATTTTTAATGGATTTAAACGGGCTTTTACCGCTCACTAGCCATGCCACTACATATTGAATAATTATATAGCTTATCTGAAGAATTATTATCAATACAAAAACAGCCGAAAAAGCCTTAATTGTTTTAAATATTTCATTTGTAGCCGCTAATTTTGCAGATATACCTGAAATATGAACAGGTATGAATGGAATCAATATTCTCCTTACAACACCTTCAATTATATTTTGGAAATCTTTTAACGTTCCAAATAAAGATTTCCCCTTTATATTTGCCATTCCCAATCCTAATATAAAAGCAAAGATTAAAGCAGTCATTACCCCCATTATAGGTGGCATTTCAATCGTAAAATAAGGCTCTATTTTAATTGCCGATTTTTGAGCTACTTCACCTGCTTTAATTATATTTGGAAGTATAGTAGAACCTAGAAAAAAGGCTATTGTTCCCGATATTATCGTAGAAATATATGCTATACCGGCTGTTATCCCAAGTAATTTGCCTGCTCCTTTACCCAATTCTGCTATACCTGGTGCAACAAATCCTATAATTATTAAAGGAATAATAAATTTTAGAAAATTGCCAAAAATGCTTGTAAATGTACTTAATACTCTTACTAGAAAGTATACTTGTATAGATCTTGAAATTAGTCCTATAATAACTCCTAAAATAATTCCAGCAATTAATCTAGGCAATAGTCCTATTTTCTTTTCTTCCATACTTATCACCACTCTTTTTATATTTTTCTGTATTTTCAAAATTTTATTTCTAATATTTTATAATAATTATTAATAAAATGCAACAATTTATTATTATCCATAATATTATGTCTATTGAAAATTCAAACTTGACAAAAAGTTTTATCTTTATTTTATTAAATATTGATAAATTTCTTTTATTTATATGATTAGGATATTTTTAAGGAGGTATTTTTTTAGCATAATAAAAATTAAGATTTCTAAAAAATATGATAACTTCTTTCAATTTATTAAGTAAAATAATTTTAAAGCGGCCAATGGCCGCTTTAAAATTATTTGCTAATCGCAAGAACTAGCTCTCTAAGTATTTTACATGCAACAGCAGTTGAAGCTCCACTATTATCATAATGTGGAGATAACTCTACAATATCGGCTCCTACAATATTTAAATTCTTTAAAATACCAATGATATCCATCATGTCATTAAACGATATTCCTCCAGGCTCTGGTGTACCAGTCCCAGGGAAAACCGATGGATCTAAAATATCTAAATCAATAGTAATATAGACTTTTTTCCCTTTTAGCTCATTTACTACATCTTCAAGGCCCTCATAGGTAAATTTAGTCATCTTTGTATGCTTTTTAGCCCATTCAAATTCTTCTCTTTCACCAGATCTAATTCCAAATTGATATATTCTACCATCTCCGAGAAATTCCCAAACTCTTCTTATAACTGTTGCGTGTGATAACTTTTCACCCATATAATCCTCTCTTAAATCTGTATGGGCATCAAAATGCAAAACATAAAGGTCTTTATACTTTTCGTAAACTGCTTTAACAGATGGTAAAGTTACTAAATGCTCTCCACCTATCATAACAGGTATCTTTCCATCATTTAAAACATTTTTAGTAAACTCTTCTATCATATCTAATACTTTTTTCGTATTACCAAATGGAAATTCTAAATCACCAGCATCATAAACTTTTATATCAGTCAAATCCCTATCAAGATATGGGCTATATGTCTCTAATCCGTATGATTCATTTCTCATTATAGCAGGAGCAAATCTCGTTCCTGGTCTAAATGAAGTCGTTCCATCAAAGGGGGCTCCAAATACTACTATTTGTGAATCTTCATATTCACTATCAAATCCTATAAATGTATGGATATTTTTATTTAGCACCAGCTTCAATCATCTCCTTAACGTAAGTTGGTAAAGCAAATGCTCCTACATGTATGTCTGTATTGTAATACTTAGTTTTTAGGTTAAATTTCTTCCACTCTTCTGGTTTGAAATCTTTAATTGGATGTAATGATTTTGATGCAAATCCAAATAGCCAATGTCCTGATGGATAAGTAGGCATATGGAATTGATATACTTCTACTATAGGGAAAATTTTCTTTAATTTTCCTGTTGCTCTTAGCATAGCCTTAGCATCTCTTTCATAGTAAGGACTTTCATTTTGATTAACAAGTATACCTTTATCACTTAACGCCTTATAGCAATTCTTATAAAACTCTGTAGTAAATAATCCTTCTCCTGGTCCTATTGGGTCTGTTGAGTCTACAATTATTAAATCATATTCGTTTTCCTTATCTTCTACAAACTTTATTCCATCTTCAAAGTATAAAGTTACTCTCTCATCATCTAGTTTAGATGAAGTTAGTGGTAAGAATTCTCTTGAAGCTTTAACAACTAATTCATCTATTTCAACCATATCGATTTTTTCTATTGTATTATATCTAGTTAACTCTCTTACTGTACCACCATCTCCACCACCTATAACTAAAACCCTTTTAATTTCAGGATTTGTAGCCATAGCAACATGAGTTATCATATCATGATATATAAATTCGTCTTTTTCTGTTACCATAACAAGCCCATCTAATAAAAGCACCTTGCCAAATTCATATGTATCTATAAAATCTACTTGTTGAAAAGGACTCTTTTCTGAATAAAGATGTTTTTTTACTTTAAAAGAGAATTTAGCATAATCAGTATGTTTTTCAGTAAACCATAATTCCTTTTCAAGATTCCTCCTTATGTTAGTTATTTATTGCTCTTATAATTTCTAAAGCCGAGATTTGCCCTCGGCTTTACAGGCTGTAAACATAATTGAAAAATAAGAGCGAATAATTACAAAACTTTAGCAATGAAAACTTGATGAATAATTTTAGAAAAATCCGTAGGTTTGACAGGATGTCAAACCAGCATCCTACAAGACAGGAGGTCTTGATTAGGTGCGTTAGGATTTTTCAAAATTATGAATCTTAGTTTTCTCTAAAGTTTTGTCTATGAGCGTTATTTTTCAATCTATTATCGAATTTAATTTTGCCAACAAACTCTAAAGCCGAGACTGCCCTCGGCTTTATTTTTTTTCATAAATTAAAAATTATGCACTTACAACTTCTGGTTTGTGTTTAACTTTTATATCATCTAATTTACCATCTGAAAATCTTTTTATTTTCTCTACTATTCCTCTTGGAACTTCTTGTGTTTCTGTTTTTTCAGCTTTTAATTTTTCTTTTAAGTAATCAAAAGCAATCCATGGATCTACTTCATCTCCACATGTAAATAAATCAACTGCAGCATATCCGTATTCTGGCCAAGTATGAATTGTAAGATGAGATTCTTGTATTACTACAACTCCACTTACTCCCCATGGATTGAATAAATGGAATACACTCTTTACTATTGTTGCCTTTGCTTCAATAGCTGCTTCATTCATATATTTCTCTATTAAGGCATGGTCATTTAATATATCCCTATCACAGTTATAAAACTCTGCTAAAATATGTCTTCCTAATTGTTCTATTTTCATAAGCCTTCTCCTTTCTATAAAGAATATTAATTTTCATATCTTATTAAAAACTCGGTGGACAAGTTACCCAAAGTACAACAGCTTTTCTCTTAAAACTATTTTCAATAAAATGCTTCTTATCTGACTTAAAATAAAAACTTTCTCCCTTATTCACCTTATATTTGTTATCCCCTAAATTTAAATAAATACTTCCCGATAAAACATATCCAAATTCTTCTCCTTCGTGGGGATTCTCTACATTACTCTTTCCTCCACTTTCTAACGTAAGAAGTATAGGCTCCATGTTATTCTTTTGTGCATTAGGAATAAGCCATTCGATAATATGCCCTAATTCTTCGTTTTCGCTTGAAAATATATCCTCTTTTGTATACACAACTTTATCATTCTCAACTTCATTAAAAAAGTTCCTAATATCAGTTCCTAGAGCTTCTAATATATCCATTAATGTTGCAATGGACGGTGATGTCAAATTCCTCTCAATTTGTGATATGAAACCTTTGGTTAAATCACATCTTTGAGCTAGTTCTTGCTGAGTCAACCCATTCAACATTCTTAACCTTTTTATTTTATTACCAATATCCACAATCACACCCCTAATCAAATAATACTATATGAAAAGTTTAAAAATGCTAAACTGAATGACAAAAAAATTTTATCATTAATTTAATAACAAAATTTCCGTTTAAATAAATTTAGGTGAATTTTGTTGAAATCCATAAACGGAAATTACACCTGTTCTTATCTATATTTAATAAGATATATAATTTCATATGGATTATAAAACTAAACTTTAAGTTTACATATAATAAATATACTACTTTTTTTTTAAATGTCAATAGTTAATTAGTTAATAATTTATTAATTTCTCTCTCCCAACAATTAACTGTTGACTTTTATATTTATACATGTTAGATTATAATATATCACAACTTAATATGACCTCATCCCTCAAAGGGGTGAGGTAGAGGCGCGACATCTAAGAGTAGCTATATGGAGGCCGGAAGCCTATGAAATATAGTGAAAGGAGCTGTCGCCGAAGTCTTAGATATCCAAAATCTAAGGCTGGGCCTGCATCGAATAGGTGTAGGACTGTCATCAGGATAATTGCCCGATATCCTGATGGAGCGCTATCTCACACTGGGCAAAAAAGGAGGGATGGGCTTGGTCTATGCTTTTTTTGAAAGTAGCACCTGATAAGCCTATCAGGTGTTTTTTTATTATCTAAAAACAGGAAACAGATGCAAGAAATTAAAAATTGAAAATGTAAAATTTAAAATTAATTATTGGCTACTAGCTTCTCGCTTTTCGAATAGCAAATAACGAATAGCTAAATACGAATTAATAAATACAAAGGAGGAATATTTATGCAATATGGATGGCTTTCAATTATACCAGCAATAATAGCAATAATCCTTTCATGGATTACTCAAGAAGTTCTTTTATCGCTATTTATATCTGTTTTCATTGGTGCTACTATTTTAGCCGGATTTAATCCACTAATTGGTTTTGCAAAAACGTTAAACACATATATTGTTGGTTCATTAGCTGATACTTGGAATGCATCTATTTTAATTTTCTGCCTTTCTATAGGAGGGCTTATAAGTATTTTAAGTAAAAATGGAGGTACAAATGGAATTGCTAACCTTATAGTTTCAAAAGCAAAAAATAACAAGTCTACATTGTTTGCAACTTGGTTAATGGGTATGTTGATTTTCTTTGATGACTATGCCAATTCTTTAATCGTTGGTAATACTATGAGAAGTATTACTGATAAGATGAAAATTTCTAGAGAAAAATTAGCTTATATTGTTGACTCAACTGCTGCTCCAGTTGCAAGTATAGCATTAATATCAACATGGGTTGGTTTTGAAACTGGATTAATAAGAGATAGCTTGGCTAAAATTAATATAGATTTAAATGCATATAGTGTATTTTTACAAACAATACCATATAGATTTTATAGTTTGTTAGCTTTAGTTTTTGTTCTAATAATAATATTTACGGGACGCGATTTTGGAGCCATGGCTAGAGCTGAAAAAAGGACATATAAGACAGGAAAAGTATTAGATGATAATGCTACACCTCTAGTTTCTGATGAAGTGTCAACATTTAATTCAAATATAAAATATGAAAGATGGTATAATGCAGTAATCCCTATTCTTTCAGTTTTATTAATAACAATAGTAGGTTTATATATTAATGGTGGAGGTCTTGAAAGTGGCTCTATAAAAGATGCTTTTGAAAACGCCGATTCTAGTGTAGTTTTGCTATGGGCTTCTTTTGGAGGAACTTTAATTGCTGTTATTATGACTCTGTTACAAAGATTATTATCATTAAAAGAAATTATGGATGCATGGGTGTCTGGTGTTAAATCTATGACAACTGCATCTATAATATTAATATTAGCTTGGTCTTTGGGAGGAATTAACGATAAGCTTGGAGCAGCTGAGTTTATAGCTAATATTGCAAAAAGTTCGCTTCCGCCTTATTTACTCCCTCTAATGATGTTTATAATACCAGCAGTAATCGCGTTCTCAACTGGTACATCTTGGGGAGCTAATTCTATAGTTATGCCTTTGGCTATACCTCTAGCTGTACAATTAGGAGGTACTGAATTATTAATTCCTACTATCGGAGCCGTATTAACTGGCGCTGTTTTTGGAGACCACTGTTCTCCTATTTCCGATACAACTATTATGTCATCAATTTCTAGTGCGTGCGATCATATAGCACATGTAAAAACACAATTACCTTATGCCTTAACAGTAGCACTAGTAGCCATTTTAGTAGGGTTTATCCCTGTCGGCTTCGGTATTAACCCTTATATTTCACTTTCAATTGGTACAATAGTATTGTTTGGTATATTATACTTCTTCGGTAGTAAAGTTACTGAAGAATAAACAAAATTATTGGCTAACAGTCATCATCCGCTGACTGTTAGCCTAATTTTTACTCGTTTCCATACACTTCTTCAATTACGGTTTTATAAAACTCGTTACTCTGCAATTCTCCTTCTTCAGCTATATACATCATTACTTTTTTCAAATATTCTTCCTTTTCATATTCATTATCTACATCTAAATATTGTATACCTAATCTATTAAGAAGCTTCGTTAAAAGATATTCTCTAGTAAATTCTATATTTCTCTCTTCATCAATATATTCATTCAAATATTTAATTTTTATTGTACCATAAATTCGCTTTTTATTCTTCATTAGTAAATCCATAATCTGTTGTAAATTTACAGTTACATTAATAGGTATTATATACCGCTCGTGAGTTTTAAGTCTTATTGGATTTATGTGTAAAATATATTCTGATATCTCTCCCTCTACACTAAAATATATTACTGGTTCTATATCTATTAAATTCTTTTTAAGTATAATCTCTTCTGGATTGATTTTCTCAATTTCTATTTCTTCCAATATATCATCAGTTGTAGCTGCAGTTACATTCATATCGTATGCCGTTTTACTTGTAAACCAAGAATATGTATCCATATTTATTGATAAAATCATAGATATTAAAATCCCTGTAGTAATAAATCCTATCACTTTTAAGATAGTTTTACTTACTTTTTGTTTTTTACTTTTTTTCATTTTTAATTTACTATCACCTCATTTGGCTTGGTTATCATTTCTAAAAATCTACTTTGCATGCTTATCATGATATTTTAATAGCTTACATATCATAGTAAATACTTCAGCCCTTGTAATACTATTATTCGGTTTAAAAGTATTGTCTGGATAACCTTCTATTATTTTATGATATATTCCCGCTTTCACATGCCCTAATGCCCAATCTTGAATATCGTCTTCATCTTCAAAATTAATTTCTATTTCTTTTTTCAATTTTTTATTAAAGCCTCTCATTAGCACAGTTACCATCTCTTGTCTAGTGATTTTATTATTAGGCTTAAAAATTCTACCAGGATATCCCTCAAATATACCTTTTTCTGTCGCTGCTATTACATAACCTCTAGCCCATTTAGGTATAGAGTCTATATAACCAGTAAAAAGTTTATTTTTTTCTTCTAAGCTTAAAGCTCTACAAATAAGAACAGCTGCTTCAGCTCTTGTTATAAAATTGTCAGGTCTTATCGTTTTATCAGGATAGCCTTTTATTATATTATGTTCTATAAGTGCTTGAATACAGTTTTTTGCCCAATGTCCTTCAATATCAATAAATTCCTCATTAGTTTTCTGCCCTGTCTCTTTTTCATCTTCTGACCCTTTTCCACTACTTGGCGGATTATAATCAGAACCACCTTGATAAACAGGGTTTTCATTTACATTTATAAGGAAATTCACAGTTGCTTTTATACCCTGCAATTCATTTCCTGCTTTTTCATTCATATGTACTATGTATTCTAAATCTATATAATCATTTTTATTTATATTAAAACGGTCTAATACAGGTAAATCATATCCCTTGTAATCTTCATTATTTTTCTTATATATCATTTCATAAAAACTTTTATTATATATAGTTTTAGTAAATATCAGCATTTTTCCTCTTTTAATAGTTAACTTCATATTCTTTGCAAACACTTTGTATAAATTTTCATCCTTAACTTGATAGTATTTATCCCCTTGTGATTTCTCTAACTTTATTGTCAACGCTAAATTTTTTACTTTTATTCTCTCTGAATAATTATTATAAATCCTTAAAGTTCCTGAAACTGTAACCCCAGGAGCTAAATACTCATCAACCAAATTTCCCCTTTGATGGAATATCGGTCCTCCAATAGACTTTTCTCCATGTATGTATAATATAACATCAGGAGTATTCTCTCCATGAACAATACTTTGATTTACAAACAGTATCGAGCTTATTACAATTATTAATATCAAAAACTTACATATTATATTTTTAGTTAATATTTTCATTATTTAAGTTGTTTCTTTCACCACCTCATATATCGATGTTTCTATGCAACCAATACTATTCTGACCAACCCGTATTTTCTATTTGTGTAGCTATGAAATTAAATTCTAAAGTAGCAGATTTCCCCTGATAACTGTTTCCAGCATCACTTGGCAATTTGTAGTAGACGTTAATAGTTTTTGTACCTTGATCAGTAGTTATCTGCCCAAAGTTATAATCTCTTATTTCACTAACTCTATACCATGTTTGATTATCAAAACTTATTTCAAGACTAGGATTACCATTATATAATATTCCATTATCATCATTAGAAGATTTTAAAGTTACATTGATTAACTTGAATTTAAAATCTAGTGTCCCTGCATTTTCTATTGTTATACTCTTTTCTCCAACCCATCCTGGATAAATATTTTTAACGTCTAATATTCCTGTAGCAAACACTCCATTGCCAGGATTTTTTATTTTTAATGTACCAGTTTTAAATACATTATCTGTGCTTACAACACTACTTGTAAACCATGCATATGTTCCCATCCCTATTCCAAAAGCCAATAAACCTATTAATAGCATTATTAAAACTAATCTTTTTTTCAAATGTTAAACTCCTCCTTTCTTAAGATAAAATATTTTTATTTCACCTCTTATAAATATAATTAATAATATTAATATTAAAAAAGTAAAAACTATTGATTTTTTCAAAAAATAAAGTATATATCCTCCATTAGGAATAACTAAAAATACTTTACCTACCAGTTGACCAGAATTAATTTTTTCATCATCTTTAACGTTATTAGCATCACCTTTAGTTATAAATAAACACTCATTGTTATCGTGTATGATACCTATAACTCTATGTGTAATAAATATATTGTCAGTTAATCTGTATGTAATAATATCTCCTTTTTTTATTTTTTTAGGTACTATAGGCCTTATAACAACTAAATCCCCAACTTCAACATTAGGCTGCATACTTCCAGATAGAACAGTCATAAATTTTATTCCAAAAACTGAAGGTATATAATTTTTATCATTTTTATGTTTTATCCCTGTATAAAATAGTGATAATATAGATGCTATCAAGAGAAATACTACTATATTCCATATCCACCTTAAAATTTTTTCTCTCATAAAAATCCCTCTTGTCCTTGTATATTACATTACATTATATGTCCAAGTTTTTTTATTATTCATACTCTTATAATATAAAAAAATTGTATGTTATTTACAAATTCTTCTATATTTATAAAGGAAAATTTAAAATAAACAAGAATATAAAAAAAGGTATTTAATATTACTATTCTATATAGAAATATTTAGGAAGGAGAATAGAGATGAAAAAGATTATCAGTTTAATCGTTGTAATTTTATCAATTATTTTAATTTATAAGTACATATATAGTGATATGTTTGTACTCGAATTTAATTTCTTGAAAAATATTGAAAAGGCAGAAAAACATATAAATACTAATCTAGATTATAAATATTCTGATTTAGATATTTCAAACTATTACGACTCTAATAATATAAAAAATGCTATAGGGAAAAAAATAAATTTTGACAATTCAGAAGTTGATTTTATTATGCTTACATTCAAGACAGTAAAAGATGCCAAAAATACATTTGATAATTTAGTTAATTCTAAGTCTGGTCTTTTTCAATTCGAAAAAAATTTAGAAATATCCCTTATTAATTTGTATTACACACAATTTAAAAATGATAAGACTTACTACAAGATATATAACAAAAAGAATATGGTCATTTTATTTAAAAGTAAAGATTTAAACGCTATAGAAAGACTACAAAAAGATATTTCACGATATTAGACTAAAAACAGCCTTTAACTCTTTTATTCAGAGTTAAAAGGCTGTTTTGCTATCATCTCTTCTGAATGAACAATCATACATTAATATATCAACACTAAAGAGTCTGCAGGAATGTTTTCATAAATATATTTAGCTACATCAACAGGAAGTCTTATACAGCCATGACTAGCTGGTGTACCTAATTTTTCTTTCTCTTCTTCTATTATCTTACCATCTTCAGTGAAAGGAACAGAATGGAATAAATACGTTCCCTTAAAACCAACCCAGTATTTACCTCCCTGCTTGAATCTAGGAGTATAAAACCATTTTCCTCTTCTTCCCTCTTCTATCTTAAATATACCTTTTGGTGTAAAGTGATCCCATGTACCACTAGATGCTAAAGATTTTTTTATCAATTCTCCATCTTTATAAATTCTTAATATTTGTTCATCATTATTAAAAATCAAAACATACCCTTTAGTTTTTTCATTATACTGATGAGGAGGTATCTCTTTAGCTCTTATATATCTTGCATCAGCGAAACCTATTCTTCCATCATTTAGCATTACTTTAAACCATCCATAAGGTAAAGTTTCCAATAATTTAACTTCTTCGTAATCTTTAAGCCTATATATAATACTACTCTTTTCATCTTTTTCTTTATACACTTCAATAAAACCATCCCTATCTATAGTATCTAGAGCTTGTCCAATAAATATTTTTGCTTCTTCTTCTGTAGCTTCTTTTTCATCTTTTTGCTCCTTATCTTTTTCAATATTTTCTTCATTTTCAATTTCATCTGCTTTAGAAGTTTCAATTATATTAGATTGTTTTAATACACTTTCTTTACAACCAGTCAACAACACGATTGACAAAATTATAATAAATATCAGATTCTTCCCCATTAGGCCATCCCCTTTATTATGTACTCAAACATAGAAGTTTTTTTATTTATTATACTAAATTATTTAGACTAATATTATATAAAATTATAAGATTAAATTTAAAATTGAAAATGGAAAATTTAAAATTATTTATTGTCTATTAACTATTGGTACTTCGCTTTTCGACAATCGAATAGCAAACAACAAAAAACTAATAGTCGCTAACTAGAGACTATTAACTTTCCTAATTAAGTAGGAAATAGATGATTTAATCATATACCTCTTACTCGATTTATCTACTCATAATTTAGTAATATTAGTACTCATCTTACCTAATATTCCTAGATTTCTAATTGTTTTTTCTATACTTTCAGCAACTATTCCATTCTAGGAATAGCAATATTGCTATTTACTGCATTGCATAAAGAAGATTTTGCTACTAGAACAAGATACTATGCTTCATTGTTTTAACCAATTTTTACTTGTATATAAATTTAATTACATTATAAGAAAAAAATATTTTACATTCCATATATATGTATGTATAATCTATATTAGATAAAATATAATTCATAATAAATTTTTTTAATAATCAAAGATTTTAAAGAGGACAAATTCTAGGACAAGCAATATTTTAAAAGCATTTCTGATAGAACTTAATAAAAATTAATGAACTAATACCGATATATTGTTCAAAAAGCCTAAGTATATATAAAGTTCTTAAAAAAAATTATTACAGATTAAACTCTTTGAAATAAAATATATTAAATAATTATAGTTTCATAAACGATTGCAGGGCTTTGTAACTGGATAATAATTAAATTTTAGGGAGGTGATAATTAATATAATTTTAGATAAATCAATAAATTGAAGATTATATGAAAATCTTTGACAATACTCAATAATTATGGGAGGTTTTAGGTATGAAGAGAAAAACTATTTTATGCTTATGTATAATTATAATATTAACGGTTTATTCTAATGTAATATTAGCACATGAATTAGACCCTTTTGGAAGTGAAGATTTAGGATATTTATACAAAGGAAGCCATTGGGAATCTAAAAATACTGATTACATTTCAGGTGGAAGTAATTTATATTGGAATGAAATTTTTGAGCTTGGAATTTGGAAATTTGAGTATGAAACTAACATAGATTTTAATATAGAAAAAGTATCTAACTCATTTAACTATATTGACGACGTAATTGACGATAGCGTTACATGGGTAGGATTATGTACTTTTTATTATGTACAGCAACAACATCCCAATAGATGGAGTATAAAATTTAATGAGTATTATAAAGATAAATACACTAAAGCTGAATGGATTACAATTGCAGCACATGAAATAGGTCATGTTTTTGGTCTAGATGATTTATATGAACCAAAAAATGATGATAAGTTAATGTATGGCTACGCTAATGGAATAAGAAACGTTACTAATGAAGATAATATTGGATTTGGATTAATATATAAATAATAATGGGAGGTAAAAAAATGAATAAAAACAAACTTTTCCTAATAACCATATTAGTTTCCATTTTACTGTATGGATGTTCACAAAAAACAAAAATCTCTGCAATTTACCCTATATATGATTTAGATACAACTATCCAGAATTCAGATATAATTGTCAAGGGTGAAATAGCAGAAAAAATTAAAGAATATATGATAGGAGAACATAAGGATATTCCTTTAACGGATTACGTCTTTGTTGTAACAAAATATTATAAAATACCAAAAGACATGATAAAAGCAAAAGAATTAATAGTAACTCAGGATGGAAATGAAAAAATGATTATCGATAATCATCCATTAATGCAAAAGGGCAAGAAATATATCCTTTTTTTAAGAAAATCTAAAAATGGTAAATTAGTAATGGTAGGTGGAGTAAATGGAAAATATTGCATTAATAACGGAAAGGTATATAATATGGTCAAGCCTAAGGAGTTGAAAGATATTTATCAATTTGAAAAAGAATTAAAAGAAAAAATAAAACCATAAAATAACTACCTCTAAAATTTCCCCCATTTTTGAGAACAACAAAAGATTATGGGTATTGGCATGTTAACCCCCACAGTCACAGTGAACTTTCACCACCTAGTTGTTACGCATGCCCGGCATACCATAAAAAAGTAAATCCGCCAGAATATGGCGGTTTACTTAATTATTAATTAACTAATTTGTATTTTCTTCTCATTTCTGCATACTATTACTTCAACTGTCTCTGTAAGTATATCTGAATAGCTATATGATACTCGTCTTACTGTATTATACCCTCCATCAATCTTTACTACGAATATGCTTGGATAAACACTCTCTAATACACCTTCTCTTATAGTCGTCTTCTTTCTGCCCTTGTTAGCCTTCAATCTTACTTTTTCTCCAACATAAGACTTAACATTCTCCCTAATCTTATCAAGAGAATTCTTTTCTACCAAGCAATCACCTTCTTTCAAAATATACATATAAATATTATCATATTGTCACAAAAAAGTCAAATAATTAATTATACTAGTTTTAATTAAGTTTGTCAAATTCTAAATTCGGCTAATTAACACAATAATCCTCATCATATTCTCTAAAACTTATAATATTCCACTATACCTTGAGTAATAGATTCTGCTATTTTATCGATATATTCATTATTTTGGAGTAGCTTTTCAACCTCAGGATTAGTTACATAATCAATATCTATATGAAGCGAACTTGTACCTACCTCTCTTAGAAGGAAAAAGGCTGCCGTTTTTATCCCTCTATTTATTACATCAAGATTTTTTACCATACTATTGATAATACATTCAGCTAATCTCCGACTTTCCCTATCCCCTTTGTAGTAATACATTTCACACCCTCGAATTAATGAATTAGAAAAAGAGTTAAGATGAATACTTATAAAAAAATTGGGCCTGATTTTATTAGCTAATTCTGCCCTTCTATTTAAAGATACATACTCATCCTCATCTCTAGTTAAATAAACTGTCGCTCCTAAATTTTCTAAAAGCTCTTTTAATCTTTTACTTATTTTTAAAACCACATCCTTCTCCATCAATCCACCAGGGCCTTTCACTCCGACATTATCATCTCCCCCGTGTCCAGGGTCAATTACTAATATTCTCTCTTTTAAAGGCTTTTTTATACACGGTTCCCAAATTTTTTTAATTTCAACACCTGTAAAATAATAATTTATAATATCTTCAAACTTAAAACCCATTAAAGCCATTTGATTTGCTCCATGCTGACAAAGTCCTAAACCATCTCCTTGTCCGCGAGTTTTGACCCCAAGTATCTTAGGTGCGATACTGAATCTAGTAGAATCAAGCTCCAATATTTCCTTAACTTCAATACCTTTAAACACCTTTCCACCTATTTTTATGCTTGTTATTCTTCCATCCTCATCTCTGTCTATTTCCTCTATAAAACCCTTCATATCAATTTTTAGCGTTGGTGTCAAATTTGGAAACCTTACTTTTAGTTTCTCTTCAATTTCTTCTATCGGAATTTCCTTATATCCTTCCCAATTAGAAGAATTTAAACAATAATCACATAACACTTTCCTCAAATACATTACTCTATTTCCTATAACATTTTCTGAGTTTTCAGTAGAACCTCCACACGTATTATGGAATTTTGCTATTATAGGTCTATTATTCATAGTTATTACTAATCCCTCTGTAGCTTTGATGCTATCTTCAATAGCTCTCATTATACTATTATATCTGTTCTCCCATTTCTCCTTAAGTTCATCTTCATATGAAATAGCAATACAATGCCCTTCATCACATATATCACAGCCTGAATATTTTAAGCATCCTTCTCCACCAAACATTCTCATTTTTCTTACCAAATTTGTTCTAGCCAGTATTACTTGAACTTTTACAAACTCTGGATGTATGTTTTCAATAGAATTAGGAATCTGAGCTGCTACTACACATTTCACAGTTTCCTCTAACTTTTTTATGATAATTCTCTTTTCACTACTAGAATATATTTTCAAATATATAAATCTATCATCAATCAATTATTGTCACCCCTTTGTGCAGACTTAAGTACATAAAAGTAATATTTTAGTCTACTTGAAATATAGGTTGGTATAATATATAGTATGTATAGATAAAGTTTGTCGTGAATTATATAAATATTTTAAATAATTAAATATGTTTACTTTAGAAGTAAACATATTTTGCATATTTTTTAAGGAGGGATTTAATTGATATGAAAGGTACAATAGTTTCTACTTGGATTAAAACTTCTAGAAAACTTTATGGTGATGATCTTACAAATGAAGCAATTTCAAATGCAGGTTTAGACCCTAATAAAATATTTAAACCAACTGAAGATGTTGAAGATAGCTATCCTAAAAAAATCGTAGAATACATCGCTGAAAAATTAAATAAAACTACATATGACGTTTGGAAAGAAATAGGTAAAGACAACATAAAAACTTTCTCTCAAGATTATCCAGCTTTCTTTCAACATGAAAACTTATATTCATTTTTAAAATCTATGTATGATGTTCATGTAGTTATGACAGAAAAAATACCGGGAGCAAAACCTCCTATTTTAAATGTCAAAGCAGTAGGTAAAAAATCTGCCGAAATGACATACAGTTCTCCTAGAGGAATGTTTGGATATCTACACGGACTAATAGAAGGTGCAGCAGAATATTTTAATGAAAATATATCAATAGATATACTTGAAAAAAGAAATGACTTTACAAAATTACATATAACCTTCCCAAAAGAAATTTATTATTATAAATCTTATCTACCAAATAGATTATTGTCATTCGGTTTTATTAAAAAAATAGAATTAAAAATTGCAGTTGCATGCTCTATTTTAATAGGTTTGCCTATATTATTTATAGAGAGTACAAGCCATATTTCAACAAAATTATTTTGGTTAATCTGGAGTTTTATTGTTCCTTATTTTATATCAAGCTTATTGTTTTTACCTAAAAAGAGTATTTTATCTAGATTGGAACAGTTAAAAGAAAGAAATTTCTCTGAAGAAGTAAAAATTGTTACTAAAGATATGTTTGAAGATATAAACGAAAGTTTAAATGAATATATCAGTATACTTAAAAGTGATTTTGTAGGCTTTAAAGGCATGACTGATGAACTTAATGTATTTAGCAATAAATTTAATGAAATTTCAAAAAATATGGACAATACTTCTAATGAAATTTCTGAAGTTGTTGAACAGGTTGCTGAAGGAGCAATCAACCAAGCACAGGAAACTGAAACAGCTGCATACTTGTTAAATAATAATATAAAAACTTTAAATGATATTGTTAATAAAGAAAATAAAAACAAAAATATTCTACTAGATACTGTAAATAAAATAGATAATGGATATAAGGAACTAAAAAATACTTCTGTCAGCTTGGAATCTGTTTTACACGAATTCTCTAAAGTAAAAGAAAGTGGACTAAAACTCCAAGAAAAAGCTAAAAATGTAAATAAAATTGTAGAAACAGTTGAAGCTATTTCAGATCAGACTAATCTTTTAGCTCTAAATGCATCAATAGAAGCTTCAAGAGCTGGAGAGATGGGTAAAGGTTTTTCTGTTGTAGCTCAAGAAATAAGGACTTTAGCAGAACAATCTAAAAAAGCAGTAAATGATATAAATAATAATTTATTAACATTTATTAATGATATTAATATTCTTGTACAGCAAATTGAAAAACAGTATATGGTTTTAGTCGATGAAAACAATAAATTATCAAAAGTAGCAAGTGATAACTATAGTGTAGTTTTAGCAATACAAGATGTTTCTCAATCTCTTATAGAAATGATAGATCAGTTAACACAAGAAACAAAATCTATTAATAAGGTTTCATCAAATATAGAAGCTTTAGCTGCTATAGCCGAAGAAAATTCTGCTTCTTCAGAAGAAGTTAGTGCAAATGTTACAACTTATACACAAGAAATACAGAAAATGATGGATTATATTGATGAATTTAAAAAAGTTACAGATGAATTTAAAAAGGATTTATCAAAATACAAAATCTAAAAATCTGCCAAATGGCAGATTTTTAGATTTACAGACTATTGACAAACTTATTTTTTAAAATCTGTGAAAATAAAAACAACAGTCTCTAACTACATTCCCAATACCTTAATATATTCTACATAAGGATCTTCTGTTCCCTGCAATAAACTATGTTGACTCTTTAATAATTTTATATACTCGATTATTTCTCTACTAATTCTCTCACCAGGAGTTACGATAGGAATTCCTGGAGGATAAACCATAATTGATTCACCACTTATTTCTCCCTCAGCATCCTCTAATCTTACAACTTTCTTACTGCTATAAAATGCATCTCTTGGTGAAACTATTACTTCAGGATTTTCTAACATGACATTTTCATATCTCTTTTTATTGCCTTTATATTTTACACTCATACTTCTAAGTGCTTCAACTAATGCATTTAAAGATTCTTCAGTATCTCCAACACTTACTATAGCTAATATATTAAAAACGTCTCCCAATTCAACTTGTATATTATATTCGTCTCTCAATATATCATAAGCCTCAAATCCTGTAATACCAAGTCCTGTAACATTTATACCCAACTTGGTTTCATCGAAGTCATAAACTCCAGGTGTTCCTACTAACTCCTTACCAAAGGCATATAATCCATCTATATTATTTATTTCGTTTCTCGCATCTCTACAGAGCTTTAATACTCTAGTAAGTACTTCTTCTCCATGTACTGCCAGCATTTTCCTTGCCACATCTATACTTGACATAAGTAAATATGACGCACTAGTTGTCTGCATAAGATTTATTACGGTTCTAACCGTTTTCTTCTCAATTAATCCCTCTTTCAACAATAAAAGCGAACTTTGAGTTAATGAACCTCCAGTTTTATGAATACTAACAGCACACATATCCGCTCCTAATTCCATTGCATCACACGGCAATTCTGGATGAAACTTAAAATGTGCTCCATGTGCTTCATCAACTAAAACTGCCATACCATGCTTATGTGCTAATTTCACTATCTCTTTAATATCTGATGTAGCTCCATAATATGTTGGGTTTATTAAAAATATAGCCTTAGCATCTGGATGTTTAGCTATTGCCTTCTCTACGCTCTCTAAAGATACTCCCATGGCAAGCCCAAGAGTATTATTTATTTCAGGCTGTATATATACAGGTTGTGCTCCACTTAATATAAGCCCATTTATTGCCGATTTATGTGCATTTCTCGGTAATATAATTTTATCGCCAGGCATGCAAACACTCATAATCATTGCCTGTACTCCTGATGTAGTACCGTTAACAAGAAAAAATGCATGGTCAGCCCAATATGCTTCAGCTGCTAACTCTTCAGCCTCTTTTATTACTCCAATTGGATTACTAACATTATCAAGTGGCTTCATTGAATTAACATCTATTTCTAATACTTTATTACCAACAAAGTCAGCAAATTCTTTTAAACCTTTACCATGTTTATGCCCTGGAACATCAAATGGAATAACATTTCTTTCATGATATTCTTTCAATGCATCAAATAACGGCGTTTTATTTTGATCTAGAACCAATTTCATCACCTCTAATTAAATAAATTTACTTAGACCAAATTTTACATTAGTACTTTTTTTATGTCAAGACAAGAAAAAAATTTCGTTTTAAAACATTAAATTGTACTTGTTTTATTTTAGAAAAAAAAGGGGGCAAATCCCCCTTTTATAATCCCATTATCCATGACGCCATTGAAAAATATAGTATTAATGCAACCGCATCTACAATTGTAGTTATTAAAGGACTAGCCATAATAGCTGGGTCTAATTTCAATTTTCTCGCTCCTATTGGAAGCATAGCTCCAACTATTTTAGCTAGAACAACAGTAAAAAACAATGTTGAGCATACAGTTATTGCAACTTTTAAACTAACTTTATCTATAAAATAAATTCTCATAAAATTCACTAAGGACAAAATAACTCCTACTACTGTGCTAACTCTCAATTCTTTCCAGATAACTTTCAAAATATCTTTTATTTCTATCTCACCTAAAGCCATCCCTCTTATTATCAATGTAGAAGCTTGAGCTCCAGCATTTCCTCCCGTATCCATAAGCATAGGAATATATGCAGCTAATATAACAACAGACTGTAATACTTCTTCAAATCTTCTAATAATACTTCCTGTAAAAGTAGCAGATATCATAAGGATTAAAAGCCATGTAATCCTATGTTTTGCTAATGACAAAGTACTAGTTTCAAGATATTCTTCTTCTGATGGAGACATTGCTGCCATTTTTTGAAAGTCCTCTGTATTTTCTTGCTCGATAACATCAACTATATCGTCAATTGTAATAATACCTGTTAACCTACCTTCTTTATCAACAACAGGAATTGCCATTAAATCATACTTTTTAAATAGATAAGCTATCTCTTCTTGGTCATCATGAGTATTTACATATATTATATCTCTCTCCATTATTTCGTCGACTGTTTTATCATCATCACTTATAACTAATTTTCTCAAAGATACTAATCCTTCTAGTTTTCTATTTTTATCTGTAACATAACAAGTATATATAGTTTCTTTATCAACGCCCGTCTTTTTTATATGTTCTATTGCTTCTTTTACTGTCATTTCTTTTTTAAGGTCAACATACTCTATTGTCATAAGACTTCCAGCTGAATTCTCTGGATAATTTAGAAACTGATTAATTAATAGTCTTTCTTCTTCTTTTGTATTTTTAAGTATTTTCTTTACAACATTTGCTGGCATCTCTTCTATAATATCTATCATATCGTCAAAAAACAACTCATCTACTATATTTTTTATCTCTTTGTCTGTTATCGAATCTATAATATATCTCTGCTGTTCATATGATAAATATGAAAATACCTCAGCCGCCATGTCCTTAGGTAATATTCTAAATAATATTAAATACGAATTTTTATCCAGCTCTTCCAAAAGTTCTGCAATGTCTACTACATTCAGTTTTGTGACTTCTTTTTTGGCTTCAACATATCTTTTTTCGTTTATAAGTTTGGTAATTCTTTCCTTCATTTATCTCCCTCCTTTTAGAAGAGCCACACACTCCTAAGTGGCAAGGTTATGGCTCCTCTTGATATAAATTTTTTAAAGTTAATCCCAGGTATAGGACCAGAGTCCATAACCATCACCACCCTTTCAAAACAAAATCTTCGATTTAACAAGCAATTATAGTATTACAGAAAAATATTATTTTAATACATCAAAAAAACCCTCCAACAAGTGAAGGGTATGCCTTTCACCTGTTGGGTTTTAGCTCTATATAGCTTAGGGTTTAACCCAGCCACATTAGGTATAACCTTCTCGATTATCCCTGTTTACCCATTGGCATCTCTGGATGTTTCTGGGCAGTGGCGTATTTCTATATAGTAGCCTCTCCTAACCAGGTTCATATTAAAATTATATTTAAGTATACTTATATCATATTCGAAAATATGGATAAATGCAAGAAAAAAATGCGGCTTAAAGCCGCAACCGTAATTAGTATCTATATTTTGTCTACACATTTGTAACTTTGTTCTTTCTACTTTACATATTTATCTAATATGTTAATAATTTCATCAATTTTTTCGTCACCTTCTCCTTTAAGAACAGCTTCTTTTACACAATGTTTTATATGCTGATCTATTATGTTCAAGTTTGCCTTTTTAAGCAACGCTTGAACAGCGAGTATTTGCTTAGAGATATCAACACAATATCTGTCTTCTTCAATCATTCTTATTATACCTTCAATCTGACCTTTTGAAGTTTTAAGCAAATTTAATGCTTTTCTTCTACCTTCATTCATAGCATTTCTCCCCATACTATTGAATATTTACAACTTCATATCCTGCTTTAGTTACTGCATCCTTTAATATATTTTCTTCTACTTCTTTAGAAAGTTCAACTACTGCCTTTTTACTTTCTAAATCTACTTCTACTGATGCCACTCCTTCGACTTCACCTAAAGCTTTTTTTACTGCCATAACGCAGTGATTACAACTCATTCCCTCAATAAATAATACTTTTTTCATAAGATACACCCTTTCTTTTATTTTTTTATAATCCATAGGAAATTATTATTCCTTATTAAATTGTGGATAGTTTTAAATATAATTTCCGCAATGGATATAGGCAAAATCTTCCTTAAATTTATTTTAATCAAAGATTTTGTCCTTTAAATCTTTTTAATCTTAGAGAATTTGATACTACTGAAACAGAACTAAAAGCCATAGCTGCACCAGCTATCATAGGATTTAAAAATCCTAAAGCAGCTAAAGGAATTCCTGCAGTGTTATAGAAAAACGCCCAGAAAAGATTCTGTTTTATAGTCCTCATAGTTTTTCTGCTTAATCTAATAGCTAATACTATACCTCTCAAATCACCTTTCATCAAGGTTATATCAGCAGCTTCTATGGCGACATCTGTACCCGTACCAATAGCAAAACCAATATCAGCTTTTGCCAAAGCTGGAGCATCATTAATACCATCACCAACCATACCTACTTTTTTACCTTGTGCTTTTAATTTTTCTACCTCCTGTGCTTTATGTTCAGGTAAAACTTCAGCTATTACATTTTCTATACCTACCTCTCTAGCTATGGCTTTAGCAGTTCTTTCATTATCTCCTGTAATCATATAAACTTCTATACCCATTGATTTAAGCTCTTTAATAGCTTCCCTAGAATGTTCTTTTACTGTATCTGCAACAGCTATAATTCCTTCTACTCTACCATTTACCGATAATATCATTGCAGTTTTACCTTGATTTTCAAGATTTACAATTTCATCTTCAATATCTTTTATGTCAATGTTTTTGTCTTTCATTAATTTTCTATTACCCAAATATATCTCATTACCTTCTACAACCGCAAATATACCATGACCCGGTATTGCATTAAACCTTTCTGGGTCAATCAATTTTATACCACTTTCTTCACCTTTTTTTACAATAGCTTGCCCTAAAGGATGTTCAGATGCTTTTTCGGCAATTGCTGCAAACTTTAAAATATCTTCTTTTGATTTATTAAAACTTATTATATCTGTTACTTCTGGTTCACCTTTTGTTATAGTTCCTGTTTTGTCAAATACTAGTGTATTTATCTGATGTGCTTTTTCTAGATATTCTCCTCCTTTTATCAGTATACCATTTTCTGCACCTTTACCTGTACCAACCATTATAGCAGTTGGAGTTGCAAGCCCTAATGCACAAGGACAAGCTATAACTAATACCGCTACTGCATTAATTAAAGCATTAGCAAAATCTCCATTTACAAAGTACCATATTACAAAAGTTAGAACAGCTATCCCTATAACAGCTGGTACAAATATACCTGCTACCTTATCAGCCAATCTCTGTACAGGAGCTTTTGAACCTTGAGCTTCTTCTACTAATTTGATTATCTGTGATAATACTGTATCTTTCCCTATCTTTGTAGCCTTAAATTTAAATGTTCCATGTTTATTTATTGTAGCTCCTATAACTTCGTCCCCTTCTTTTTTGTCTACAGGAATACTCTCTCCTGTAAGCATCGACTCATCTACAGAAGAATTCCCTTCAATAACAACACCATCAACAGGAATCTTTTCTCCAGGACGTACTACTACAATATCTCCAACCACAACTTCTTCTACAGGTATGTCTAATTCTTTTCCATCTCTTATTACTCTAGCCGTTTTAGCTTGCAGATTCATAAGTTTCTTTATGGCTTCAGATGTTCTACCTTTAGCAATCGCTTCTAGCATCTTTCCTAATAGAATTAAAGTTATAATAACTGCAGATGCTTCAAAATAATATTCTTTAACTCCTACAATCAAATTATAAAGGCTATAAAAATACGCTGATGAAGTACCTAAAGCCACTAAAACATCCATATTGGCTCCTCCACCTTTTAAAGAGTGATAAGCCCCTTTATAAAACCTATATCCAATAATAAATTGTACTGGAGTAGCCAATGCAAGCTGTACATATCCATTGTCTAATATAGTGTGTATTCCTGCCATATGAAAGAACATTGTCGATAATAACGGAATACTTAATATTACAGATGCTATAAAAAGTCTTCTTAAATGATTTATTTCCTTCTCTCTTTTTTTACTATCTTCTTCATCTTTTTTATTTTCTTCAAAAGCTTTATAGCCTGCTCTTTCTATAACTCTAATAAGTTCTGTAACTTCAATGGCTCCTTCATAAATTTCAATAGTTGCTTTTTCCATTGTAAGATTTACATTTGCATTTTTTACCTCATCTATTTTGTTTAATGCTTTCTCTACTCTTGCAGAACAAGCAGCACAAGTCATACCTTCAACTTTAAGCTTAACATTTCTAGTTGGCACTTTATATCCCGTTTTTTCAATAGATTTAACTATATCTTCTATATTAAGTACTTTTGAATCATACTCTATAGTAGCCTTTTCAGCAATAAGATTTACAACTGCTGATTTCACACCATTTAATCCTGATAGAGCATCCTCTACCCTTTTAGCACAAGATGCTCAGGTCATACCTTCTATTTTTAAAGTTATTTTTTTATAATCCATCAATATCCTCCTTTCTACCCCTCCCCATGTGGGGTGTATTTTTATTGTAGCATACTACTTTCTTTTAATCAAATAATTTTTTGCATGATATTTAATAAATTTCTGGTTACCATAAAAATAG
Source organism: Caloranaerobacter longqiensis (assembly GCF_050286925.1). Lineage (NCBI taxonomy): Bacteria > Bacillati > Bacillota > Tissierellia > Tissierellales > Thermohalobacteraceae > Caloranaerobacter > Caloranaerobacter longqiensis. The sequence continues at coordinate 76,254 of NZ_JBFWFX010000001.1, read as the reverse complement.
ATTTAAAAATAGTCTAACAATAAAGCTATTCATTTATGTATTACAAGAAGGTGATATTTTGCATAATAACGAAAATATAAGACTAGAACTTTTGAAAGACATGGAAAATAGTATAATAAAAGTGTTCAAAATCAATTTCCCAAATGATGTTATCAACCCACTAATTAAGAAATTTACTCTTCTTGAGGAAAATAAAAAGAATAACTATTTAAAATTAGTAAAAGCCGCATTAAATAATTGGAAAAGAGCAGGATTAGAATTGACAACATATGTATATGAACATCATGGTTATAATTGGGGAAAAAAAATAAAGGAAAATTGCAATATAAAATCGGCAGAAGATATTTATAAAGTAATTAAAGATTATAACTTCGAAGAAAGTTTAAACAACAGTTATAATATAACTTATAAAGACAATAATATAATAAAATTCTATGTAAAAAAACAGGTTTTAATTGATACCTGGAGAGAGTGCAGAATAAATTATAGTATAATATACGATTTAGATAGGACTTGGAAAGAAGCATTTGTAAATGGATTAAATCCAAATTTCAAACTACAAGCTACAGCAGAAAATATAGATGGAATTGACGTTTTTGTATATACTATTTTTAAAAAATAATTTTATATTTAGAATAAAATCTTCGATTTAAATAAATTATAAGGAAGATTTTGCCCATATCCATAAATGGAAATTATATTTAAAATTATTTTCAAAAGAAAAAGAGCAGAACCAAAAGGTTCTGCCTTTAAATTAACAAGAAGAATATCCTCCATTTGTAGTAATATAAAATCCTCTTCTTAACCAGTCATTTAAATAATCGATATTGAAATAATCAAATTGAGAAGTAACATCTTTATCTGCTACAAATTTAATATCCCCTACTGTATAGCTTTCGTCATTTTCTTTCTGCTCATCCAGAGCAAGCCCAAAACTTGGACCACCTCATCCAAAGCCTGCAATATATATCCTTACACTTTGAGATGCTGCTCCTTTTTCATCCATTATTTCTTTTAATTTCTCTTGAGCCACTTGTGTTATTTCTACCTTCATTACTATCCTCCTATCATAACTATTATGAAAACAAGCCTTATGCATAAGCAATAACTTTATTTTCATATATAAGTTTATCTTTATTAATTTATATACCCTATAAGGGTATTTTCTAAACATAATTCTAATATATTTATTAGTTTAAGTCAATCCGTTTTAATTATTCTCATATTAAATTGCTAATTTTGTCCTAATTAAATAATAACTTACCAAAATTAAAACGAAAACTAAATAAGAAACATACTTCCCCAAAATTCCTCTTTTTATAATCCATAGGAAATTATTATCCTTCATTATTGTAGATATTTTTAATATAATTTCCGTATTGGATTTCAACAAAATCTTCCTTAATTTATTTAAGATAGAAGATTTTGTTATGTTTATTGCTTCTATGGCTAATCCAACGATAAATATAAGCGACAAATAAAGTACAACTGGATGTCTGTAAGCAGATAAATGGTATATGGATAAAAACCCACTATACTCTTTACCAATCAAACGACCTTCAAAAAACAAAGACCATATTACTAAAGACATACTAAAATAAAATGGAATAAGAAATATTTTAAACAAATAATAAAAAGAAAATTTATTTTTCTTTGATACAATTATCAGTGTAATCAGACCTGCTATAACCCCTCCAAATAAGCTTAGATTTACATGATTTATAGAGAAAATATATTCCAAATGTCCCTTGTATAAATCTAAGTTAAATACAACATAACCTAATCTAGCTCCGATAAATCCCGATATAACCAATATAAAAAACATATCGTCTACTTCATCTTTCTTAAGCCCTCTATCTTTACCTATATAAATGGTTATATAATAACTAATAAATATTGAAATTATGGTCAAAAACAAAAACCAACTAATCCCTATTGATTTATATATAAAAAAGTAAGAATTCATACTATCACTTGCTCCTTACACTATCTAACATTTCCTTCATCTGTGGATATGTCATCATACCTAAGTGTAGTGCTCTAATCCTTCCTTTTTCATCTATCATAACTGACATAGGTAAACCACTAACTAGATAATTTTGAGCAACTTTACCTGTTTTATCTAATAAAATAGGAAATTCATATCCTCCTTCCTTTACAAAGTTTTCTACTTTAGATTTATTCTCTGCAACATCTATCCCTAAAACTACAAAGTTATCGTCTTTGTTTTCAAGGTATAATCTGTTTAAGTCTGGCATTTCTTTTACACAATATGGGCACCATGTAGCCCAAAAATTTATTAATACAATTTTCCCTCTGTAATCTTCTAAAGAAACCATTTTACCTTCCAAAGTTTCTAAAGTAAATTCTGGTGCAATACTTCCTATTTGCATTGGCAGAACTTCTTCTACTAAACTTTCATCTTCAATCTCTATTTTTTCTTCATTTGAACTGTCTTCTTTAATACTATTTGGTACTGTATTATAAGATACATAAGATAAAACAGCCACTAAAGTTATAGCTAAAACAACTACTATAACAAGCTTTTTATTCATACTCCATACCTCCATCCGGTTCTATCTAAGAAAAAAATTCGAAATTAAGTACATTTTATTTAAAAATATTAATACACCAAAACTAACTACTATGACACCACTTATCCTCATAATATATGGGATAATTTTTTCAAACTTAATTAAAAACTTACTAAATTGATTAATAAGAAGTGCAGTTAAAATAAAAGGAATTGCTAATCCAATAGAATAAGATAATAATAAATAAAACCCTTTAGATAAGGTAGCAGTCGTCCCTGCATAGATCAATATAGTTGCTAACACACTCCCTATACACGGAGTCCATCCAGCAGCAAAAGCCATTCCCATAAGTATTGAACTAAACCAATTGGTAATCTTAGGAATTTTCACTCTTTTTTCTCTATTTAAAAACCCAAACTTAAAACCCATCATATTTAATCCAAAAAATATTATCAATATTCCACTAATTCTAGTAAATATACTTTTATACTTAATAAACATTTGTCCAACAAGACTTGCTGAAATTCCCATTATCATAAAAATAATAGTAAAACCAATAACAAATCCCAAAGTTCTAGATACAGCTAAAAACTTCCTATTTGCAAGCTCTTCTTCAAATGCAGTACCTGTAATATACGTTATATACGCTGGTATTAAAGGAAGTACACATGGAGATAAAAAAGAAAGAATTCCTGCACTAAACGCTATAGGAATTGATACATCGGTCATTTTTCTCCTCCTAAATTCTTGTTTATTTGATTATACCATACAGAGGTATGTTTAACAAGACTCTACTCCTCATCTTTTGTATTCCATTTACTTACATATTTACTTGTTTTATTTTTACATACTAAACAATTTGTTTCTTCATGATTTGAACAAGGATTCACGTGCACCATAACATCTTTTACATTATCCAAACTTTTCTTAACTTCTTCTTCAACCTCTTCAGCTATACTATGTCCCATATAAACTGTTATATCAGGATCTACACAAATTTTTATATCAACATATACTTTTGAACCGTGTTTTCTAACTTTAATATCATTTATATTTTTTATATTAGTGTTTTTCATTAATCTTTCTGCAATTTCATACAATTTACTTTCTTCAATCGATACATCCATCAACTCATTATATCCATGTATAAAAAATTCAACTCCAACCTTTACAACTATTATAGATACTATTAATCCAGCCAGAGGATCTAGTAATGGATAGCCCATTCTAGCTCCAACAACTCCAAACAATGCTGCTATAGATGATAAAGCATCTGACCTGTGATGCCATGCATCAGCTATTAATGCCTTGCTATTAATTTTCTTCCCAACGTTCATAACCATTCTAAATTGAAGTTCTTTAACTATTATCGATATACCAGCTGCCCAAATAGCTTCTATAGCAGGTATTCTTGTAGTTTGGTATAACATAAGTTTCAAAGAAGAAATTCCTGTTTTTACTCCCACTGCAATCAACATCAATGAAAGTAAAAATGCCGCAATAGTTTCAGCTTTTTCATGCCCATATTGATGTTCTTCATCTTCAGGTTTTTTCGCAATAAAAAAACCTATAACAATCCCAATTGAACTTCCTATATCTGAAATCGTATGAATTCCATCAGCTAATATAGCATTTGAGTTAGAAATAAGACCTACAATTATTTTCCCTACAGCCAGTATTACATTTAAAATTATTGTTATCCACGTTACCCTGCTTGCAATTTTATATCTTTTATTTTCGTCTACTACATTATTCTTCAATAATCACACCCCATTTTCAATTGATATTGATATATTACATTATATTATATACTTCAACTAAATGTAACCCCTAAATTTCAATGATATTTAAGAGTATGTATTAACAATTTTTATTATCAATTGATAATGATTCTAATTCAAACCAAAATTCAACCCCATTCTTTATATTCCTTACTCCATAATTACTATTATGAAGCTTTAAAATATTTTTTACTATTGATAATCCCAAGCCTGTTCCACCATATTTTCTAGCTCTAGACTTATCAATCTTATAAAAACTTTCCCATATTCTGTCTATCTCGTCTTCAGGTATAAAACTTCCACTGTTATAAATGCTTACAATTACTTTATTAGCTAATTGCTTAATAGTAACTTCTAAAACTCTTTCTGCACCTATATGATTTAAAGCATTATTAATAAAATTTACTAAAACCTGTTCTAATCTTACTTTGTCTCCATTAACGCATATTTTATCATTATCTTTTTGTATGCTAACTTTTATATTTTTTTCTTTAAATATCGGACTATATTTATTTAAAACTTTATCTGCAAGCTTGCATATATCAAATTTTTCTTTATTTAATGAATAATGACCAGATTCTAACTGTGATAAGTCAAGCAAATCTTTGACTAATTTGCTCATTTTTTCAGCCTCATCCATAATAACTTCACAATAGAAATTCTTACTCTCAATATCCTCTATAACGTTATCTTTAAGCCCTTCTGCATACCCTTTAATAAGAGCAATTGGAGTTTTTAATTCGTGAGAAACATTTGAAATAAATTCCTTTCTCATTCTATCTAATTGTCTTTCTTTTTCTATATCTTTTTTTAACTTTTCATTTGCTTTATTCAATTCATCTATTGTAAAACTTAATTTTTCAGATAAATAATTCAAACTTTCTCCCAACTGCCCTATTTCATCTCTGCTTACAACCTTATATTTATGACTGAAATCTAAATTTGCCATTTTTCGTGCTACCTTGTTTAACCTTACAATAGGTTCTGTAATTATCTTCGTAAGTATAAAGGTCAATATTATGCCAATTATTAGGGAAACAATTGCTATGTATATATAATAGTCCTTAATTATGTCTATTCCTTCTTCAATTGATGCTACAGATGATTGAATTATTAATACTTTATTGTCATTCAAAGGAGCAGCAACGGAAAGTATTTTTATATCAAATTTTGGATGTTTAGAAATATTTATAACAGTATTACCTGCTAATACATTTTTTAAATCTTCTTTTGAAATAGAAATATATTTACCTAAACCACCTCTCATTAATCCTCTTCCCTGTCTTCCGTACTGTGGTTTATATGATATAGGATATTCTATTTCTCCATTACTTGCCACTATCGTAATGTTTCCACCTATTAGATTTTCTATTTTTTCTAACTCATCGTATATTTTCTCTATATCACCTTTATATATGTTCTTAATATAATTGCTATATGATACTAAATTGTCCTTTTTCCTCTCTATATAGTAAGAACCTAAAAACTTAACATTAAAAAACCATACTAAACTTAAAATTATTGAAGTTAATAATAAAATACTTAAAAACAATTTAGTTTTTAATGACCTTTTCATTCTTTCACCTCTAATCTATATCCAACTCCTCTTACCGTTTCAATAATATGACTGTTTTCCTTAAGTTTTAATCTAAGTCTTTTAATATGAGTATCTACTGTCCTCAAATCTCCATAGTAATCATATCCCCAAACTCCATTTAATATAGTTTCTCTACTTAAAGCTTTCCCCTTATTTTTAACCATGTAAACCAACAGTTCATACTCCTTAGGAGTCAATTTTATTTCAACTCCATTATTAAATACTCTATGACCATTTAAATCTAACTCCAAACTACCGATTTTCAATATATCTTCTTCAGAAAAAGAATTACTTCTTCTAAGTAAAGCCTTAACTCTTGCTACTAATACTTTAGGACTAAATGGTTTTGTAACATATTCGTCAGCTCCAAGTTCAAATCCAAATAATTCGTCTGATTCTTCACTTCTTGCAGTTAAAATTATAATAGGCACATTTGATTCTTTTCTGATCTCTCTCATAACAGTCCAACCATCATATTCTGGCAGCATTATATCAAGTATAACTAAATCTATATTATCATTAAAAAATTTTTCTAATGCCAACTTTCCATCTTCAGCTTCTATTACAATATACCCTTCTTTTTTTAGATAATCTCCTATCAGCCTTCTCATTCTGTCTTCATCTTCAACAATAAGAATCTTAACGCTATTCAATCTATACACCTCCAAATTAAGTTAATTTGATTTTATTATACTATATATTTTCATACCGTTGATAAGCCATATTCATTTCACCGAGAGTTACCGAAACTGTCACAAAACTGTCACATATAAAGGATAAAATAAAATCACAGAAAAAAATTAAACAAAAAAATTAAAAGGAGGTTTTTCAAAATGAAAAACAAAAAACTAATCTTTTTAACATCTATTTTAGCTTTATCAATATTTGCCACAGCAGGTCTAGCTTTTGCAGATAGCCTAGATGAACAATCTAATCTAAATCAACCAGTAAGATATGGATGGAATATGGGCTTTGGAAAACCTAATATTACTGATGGAAAATATGCTTATACTTTAACTGAAAATGATTTAACTACTATTAAAGGTAAAATATCAAATATCAATACAACTAATCCACCTTTCAGTATAGATATAACTACTGATGACAATAAGTTCGTAAATGTTCATCTAGGCAGAATAGTTTTTATGGATAGTTTTAAAGAGTTAAATCTTGCAAAAGATATGGAAATTGAAATCAAAGGATTTTACAGAACATTTAATGTAAATAATCAAGAAACTACTATATTTGTACCATTCTCAATAAAAACTCAGGATAAAGAGATTAAATTAAGGGATGAAAATAATAGACCTGTTTGGGCTGGAAAAAAAGGTTTTGCTGGAAAAAGAGGTTTTGGCAGAGGAAATAAATCAAATAATAGATTCAATAACGGATTTAATAGAAATAATTGTCCATATTGGCAGCAAACAAATATGTAGTGCTTATATTAAATAGAAAAATTTATAAAAGCGGGTTGTAGAAAAATCTTAGATTTTTCTACAACCCGTTTTTATAATCTCATTTTTTACGATTACTATTCATAATTTCTATTTAATGAATTTATATCTGTTTTTTTCATTGATTACTATAATCTTATAGATATACATTGCAGATAATTAGCAAAAACTATAATTAGTATGTTAAAGGAGGTTTTAATTATGACAACAATTAATAAACTTGAAAAGGTTTTGAGTAGTGCTAAAAGTTTAGCAGCTGATTTAAAAACTTTCTCATTAGATACACAAGATCAACAAGCTAAACAAATGTTTAATCAATTATCTTCACAAATAGAAAATATATCACAAATGTTACAATCCAGAGTAGATTTCGTTAAAAACGAAGAACCTCAATATATGCAAGAGTCGCAAGGTACTCCAACAAGTAATCAACAAAACAACACAACACAAAATACTCAAAAAAAATAATAATTAGCAAAAAGGTCGGCATTTGCCGACCTTTTAAAATACTCTCCCTGGTACTACCATATCTATTATACCTATTGCTAAAGCTCCAATAACTGCTCCAACAACAGAAATGTTAAAACCTGGAACTATAAATTTAGTAGCATACAAAATTACTCCTGCTACTATAAATCCTGTCAATCCTCTCCCAAAAGGTGATGCGTCAATTCCTGCAAATTGTTCTATAATATAATTTAATGCAGCTATTACTATTGCTGATAAAATTAAACTCCACAAATTGCTAATACTAAATCCAGGCGTTAGAAAAGCCGCTATCCAAACTACTATTGATGTCAATATTACTCTAAGTATAACACTAGTTATACTAATATCTTGATTATTTGTTTTCTCTCTATCTGACATCAAACCACCTCCTTAGTTATATTTTCACTTTTATTTTTATTTTTTATGCAAGATATTTTGTCAAATTACGTAAATTATATTTATCTACACTTTTGATTAGATAAAAAAGTGACGAAATTGATAGTATATTAGTTTCCGAAAAACAGCAAGTTAAATCTGGTCAATTATTGCTAAAATTAAAGTAATTTGTGATTTTAGTCACACAAAAAAGTAAAAAATATGTTATGATTATATTGAACACTTTAAGAAGGAGGAATTTAAATGGCTATAACAAAAGATATGCTTATAGGTGAAATATTAAGAGTTAAACCAGAAGCTGCAGAAATATTATTAAGATTCGGAATGGGATGCTTAGGCTGCCCTTCTTCACAAATGGAGTCATTAGAACAAGCAGCTATGGTTCATGGTATTAACCTTGAAGAATTACTAAAAGAATTAAATAAATAGGCAAAATAAAACCCAACTAGAAATTCTAGTTGGGTTTTATTTTAATATTTCTTCTAATCTACTTTTATCGAACCCTACAATAGTTTCTCCGTTAACTATTATAACAGGAACTCCCATATAACCCATTTCTATAAGCTCTTTTCTTGCTTGAGGGTCTACTGATACATTTTTCTCAGTATAACTTAATCCTTTTGAATTGAAATAATCTTTTGCAGCATAGCAATGTGGGCAAGTACTGCTTGTATAAATTGTTATATCAGCCATAATATTAACCTCCTATGATATTATATTTTCTAACATAAGAATACCCCATTAGGGTATATTTAATCAAGTTTTTTCTTTTAAAAAATATTAATTTTTCTTAATATAATAATTAAACCGTAAAAAGTATTACCAAATTCAAACTCCGGGTATGAAACCCGGAGTTTCTATAATAACTGATCTAATCTATTTTTATCAAAACCAACTATAGTTTCGCCATCTACAATTATAACTGGAACACCCATAAATCCCATCTTAATAAGTTCCCTTCTAGCAGCTGGATCTGTTTGCACATTCTTTTCTATATAGTTTACACCTTTACCCGAAAGGTATTCCTTAGCAGTTATGCAATGTGGTCAAGTATTACTAGTATAAATTATTACATTTGCCATAAAAAATTCCTCCTTTTTTATCAAACTATATTATAAATTATTTCTTTTAATACCCTGAAATATCCTTTTTAATCTAAAAATTAATCAATATTTTTAATAGTCATTAGTCTTAATCACCAGTAGCCGCTAGCCAATAGTCCTTATTTAATTTTACATTTTTCATTTTCAATTTCACATTTTTATTCTACCCATGTTTTACATGCTCTAGTCCTTGATTGAATAGTTGAAGTATATGGTCATCATCAAGCGAATAAATTGCCGATTTTCCGTCCTTTCTATATTTTACCAGTCTTAAATTCCTTAATATTCTTAATTGATGTGATATAGCAGACTGGCTCATGTTTAATATAGCTGCAATGTCACATACACATAATTCACTATTTGAAAGTGCATTTATTATTTTAAGTCTAGTTGGATCACTCAATGCTTTAAATATATCAGATAATTCAACGATTATTTCATCATTTAATAATTCTTTTTTTACCTTGTTAACAATATTTTCGTTTGGACAAATTACCTGACATTCAGCTTCTTTATTTTCTCTGTTCATTTTACTACACATTACAATCCTCCTCAACCAAAACACATCGTTAACTATATCATAATCTAATTATTCCCAACATTTCAACTAAAAAAACAACTCCTGTTAAATGGGCTAAAATTTATCTAGGATAAGTTGGTCTTAGAGGACTTACTATTCTACCATTTATAGCATCAATATGAAGTAACCAATAACCTATTCTCTCTCTATTCCTACCTTTTCTCGGTATCCATGTAGTAAATCCAGTCATTCCTCTATAAGGTTGTTCATCTTTAGCAAATCTGCCAGGGATACCATAAACATAATATTTAATCTCTCCATTTTCTTCTACAATACCAAATATATAATGCCCATACTTTCTAATTAAATTATGGCAGGTTATATTTTTAAAATTAAGTTGGTATGGATAATAGGTGTTAACTATATAGTTATAAAAAGGTAAAAACCCTCTATAAATATTCTTTTTATCATATTCTATTTCCCACCAAGTATATCCTTTCAGTTCCTCTCTTAAAGGATTAACTTTTTCAAAGAATTTTAATATACTCAAAGAATAATTAGCTATATGTCTGCTATAAATTCTATTACTTTCAGTATAATCATAATTCAAATTAATAGAATGTCCATACTCATCATTATTATTTGTTTTATATCTAACTTCCTCTGTTTTATGCTCACTTGTATTTTCTACTTCTTCATCTTTTATGAAAATATCTTCTTCATTTTCTATTTCTAAATATTCATCTTCATTTTGTTCACATTCAGTTTCATTTTGAATAAGTACCTGCTCATTCTCAACTTGAATTTCATCATGTTCTATAGAATCGTCCTCTACACTCTCTTCTGTTATATTGTTTAATTCGTATGTTCTATCATCAATATTTTCTACCTCTTCTGTTTTATCTATTTTTTCTATTTCACGTCGACCATTCATTTTAATTTCTATATCTTTAATTAATTTATTAATAGAATCGTCCTTATTTCTGATATAACCTACTAAAGGAATTACTATTTCTTCACTATTATTTCTATAAAGCTGAACAAATATTGTATTAAATTTATCAATAGAGATACCTGTTCCTCCTACTGATTCTGGATTGAATTTCCACAATAAATTTCCTTTACCATTTTCATTTAATACAATATTGCCCATCTCTACTTTTATCAGCTGTTCATCAATAACAGAAAGTAAACCGCCAACGTATATACCATTTTCATCTATATTTTTAGTTTCTTCTATATTTAACTGTATTTTTCCTCTACCACTTCTGACCTCTATCTTAGCATATCCTTTTAGGTTATTTTTATTATTTAAGTATCCTACATCATTGGATTCTAGCATTACAAATTTCCTCATATAGACCTGCTTTTCATACAATGTTATTTCCCCCTTTCCAACATCTTATTATAAATATATGTGTATAAGGGGGAATAGTGAACTATTTACTTAAAATAGAATTAGTTATCTTTGCAAACTCATCTAAACTCAAATTTTCTGCTCTAGTTTTTACATCAATATTACACTCATTTAGTATAGATATTATATCTTCCTTAGCTATACCTAGCTCTCCTAAACTTAATGCATTAACTAGAGTTTTTCTCCTCTTGCTAAATGCAGCTTTAATAATTTTAAATAAAAGTTTCTCGTCTTTCACTTCAACAGTTGGTTTTTCATATATATTTAACATAATCACAGCCGAATCAACATTAGGACGTGGCATAAATACATTTTTAGGTACATTAACTATTATCTGAGGTTCAGAATAATATTGTACTGCAATAGAGAGTGCACCATAATCTTTAGAACCAGGTTTAGCTTTCATTCTTAACGCTACTTCTTTTTGAACCATTACTACTATCTTGTTTACTCTTATCTTTTCTTCTAATAATTTCATAATAATCGGTGTTGTTATGTAGTATGGCAAATTAGCAACTACCTTTATTTCTCCATCATTATCAAAATAATTAGATATTAATGCATTAAGGTCTATTTTTAACACATCTCCCTCAACTAAATAGAAATTATCATAACTAGATAAATTATCTTTAAGTATAGGATATAAATTTTTATCTATTTCTATTGCTACAACTTTTCTTGCCCTCTTACATAATTCCTGTGTTAAAGTCCCTATCCCCGGGCCTATTTCTATTATCTGATCACTTTCTTTTATTTCTGCTCCATCACATATTTTATCTATGATATTTTTATCTATTAAAAAATTTTGCCCTAAACTCTTTGAAAAAGCAAATCCATATTCATTTATTATCTCTTTAATTACTCTAGGGGAATACAACTTTCTTTCACTCATCTATTTTTCAATCCTCCTAATTGACTCTATAAATTCTTCTCTAGTTATTCCATAATTATTTAATCTCTTTAAAAATTGTTTAGAATTGCAGTATCCAATACCCAATATTTTTCCTAGCTCCTCTCTTTTTTTGCTGGAATTAGGATGTCCAACTAGTCCATATTTTATCATATCTTCTTTAGTAAATTCATTCCTTTCATCTATTGATTCAACTCTTGCATTTTTTAACGCTATTATAATATCTTCTTTAGAAGCATTTTCAATTCCTATATTATCTCCTTTAACAGCCTTCTCTTTAGGTAGAAAAGCATGTTTACAATTCTTAATTTCTTTGGAAATTATTTTTCGTATCTTCTCTCCTGCATAATCAGGATCTGTAAATATTATAACTCCCCTTTTTTTAGCAGCTGTCTTAATTCTCTTCATAGTTTCTGGCGATAATCCAAATCCTCCAGTTGCTATAACTTCTGCATCTACTGCTCTTTTCACGGCTGCTATGTCATCTTTTCCTTCTACCACAATTACTTCTTTTATCATTTTTTAACCTCCTTGCTAATCTAACTATCTTAAATTATCTTTTATAAACCTAAAGATGTCAAATTTATTAGTAAAATAGAGAATAGGCTCATTATACCTATCAAAAAAAGCGGCAAAAGCCGCTTGAATTTATAGACAAGAAGATATGATAATAATCTATACTAATTACTTAAAATATAAACCTTTACCTTTCTTCTTCCAAAAGCTAAAGCCTCACTTCTACTTTCAAAGAAAAGGTCAATTTTATTACCTTTTATTGCTCCTCCTGTATCTTCAGCTATAGCAAAACCATAGTCTTTAGTACCATCTAAAGATTTAATATATAATTTTGTACCTAAAGGAATTACTCTTGGATCTACTGCTACTACTCCACGTCTAACTTTAGTACCCATAGCTGTAATTCCATAATCCTTATCACCAGGTTTTTTACCTGTACTTTCGTATGATAAATCATAAGCTGTAGCACTCATAATTATACTTTTTTTAAATCTAAAATTTCCTCTTGATGAAACAAAATAATCTTTAGTCCCGATTTCTAATATCTGTGGAACAGATTTTTGTACTATTCTTTCACCAGATATATATTCGGAAATTAACTTATTATTTCTATAAATTTTGCTAATCTCTATCTGCTTAATACCATTCTTACCAGACTGTATCTTCTTAACTTTACCTTTTTCAAGCTTATCATTATATTTTATTATTTTTTCATATGGTATCACTTCTGTTTTCAAAACTGTTTCTTTATTTATTTGAATAACTTTTATCTTCATACCATCTACAATATCACTATCTAATCCTGGCATAATATAATCATCTTCGTCATATGCAATGCTCAATTCATCTAGTACCTCTTTAACAGTCTTTTTTAACGTTTTAACTTCTATAGCTCTATTTCCTAGAAAAACTTCTAAAGAAGCAGCTTTATTTATCTCTATTACCATACCATTTTTAATCTTTTCATCAAGTCCTACACTAACATAATCTTCCTTATTCAAATCTATATTGAGTTTGTTAAACAGTTCTTCAACTGTTTCCTTTGTAGTTTTATAATGCATTTCCTTACCATCTATAATAACACTGACTTCTTTTACGCTACTTTTATAAATTCCCAAAATAACTATCAGCGGAATTAATAATATAATAAATGATAGCAATATTTTCTTATTGATGAAATTTATACTCATTTCAACCCCTCCAAAACTTAGAGTTTTAATGTATTGTATTGTAAATATTATTTTTTGTCAAATTTATTAGATGTTTACACCTTTAGAACCAAATGTTACTATTTCTTTGCTATTTTTTGCTTCTTAAAAGTTATTATTTCCCAAATATACACTTATATTCTTGTACTTCTGTAGTAATTTATCCTAAACATAAAAATTAGGGCTAAATACTAATTATTAGCATTTAACCCTAATAACATTTTCTACATACCAGGCATCATACGATGCGGACACATTGGCATCATTGGATACATTGGATACATAGGGTACATTGGATACATCGGATACATTGGATACATTTTTTCCATATCTTCCATGTCCATTTCTTCATCCATCATTGGGGGATACATTGGATACATTGGATACATTGGATACATTGGGTACATAGGATACATTGGCATCATTGGATTACCTTCACCATATGGCATCATCGGATACATTGGGTACATTGGGTACATTGGATACATCGGATGCATCGGCATCATTGGGCATTTGTCTTTATCCTTTGGATAATCTTTATCACAATCTCTTCTCATTTAATCAACTCCTTATGCAATTAATATTGCCTAATAACATTATATGAAAGGAGCAAATTTACGTTACTGGGGTCTTTTCTCATTTCATATAACTTGCTAATTCTTAAATGCCACATGTAAGTGATCATCGTGCCCTTTTTTCTTTTTAACTTTATCTTTATATTTATTTTTTATTTCTTCATCATTGAAATATATTAATCTAACATTTGGATCTTTTAAAAGTATTTTAATAAATTCTTCTGTCTTAGCTCTATCGTAATTCGAATCTCCAATTTTTATAGAGCCTACTTTACCATCTTTTCTAATAGGTCTAATATCTACCTCTCTTCCTCTTCTATGCCCTTTATGTGGTGGAAATCCGCCTCCTTCTTTCAAACTAATATCATTATATTGAAGTAAAATATTATTATTTTTAGCCCATTTCTTAGCAGCATCTACTAAAGATCTAATTGTATCTGGAGTTCCCCAACTCTCATTCCCATTAGGATTGTTAATAACTAGATATCCAATACCAAATTCTAATAATCTGATAAAACCTGCTTTCGATTTCTCTGCTGTTCTATAATATTCTTCTGCCAAGTATTCTAATTTCTCTTTATTCCTAACGGATTCTCTTAAGAGTCTTAATGTTTCGGAATCGAGTTTACCTGTTATTTTTAATTTTTTAATTTATTGGAAGGCTTTAGTTGCAGTAGTACTTAAAATACCCCATTTACCATCTACTTTACCTATATTAAATCCTATTTTTAGTAAACATGTTTGCGCATCTTTTATATCATCTCCCGTATTTATATCACTGCTATCTTTCCAAACAAATTCTCTATATATACAATTATCCTTATTATCTTCATCTTCCCAACCTCTCTCTTCTGGTATGATCTCAAACTTAAGTTTCTGACGTCCAGGTTCTTTTATGGTTACATATAAATATGCATTATTTATCTTATCTCCTCTTATACTAGGAGTCTCATTTAAATCACAATCGAGCAAATTATTGTCTTCATCGTATACTACTACTTTATATTTTGGTTTTTTAAAATCTGTATAATTTTTAACTTCTACTTTAAATTTTATTTCTCTTCCTAATTCAAAGACTGTTCCATTCTCTGCCTCTTTATAACTATCTGAAATTACTGCATGTTCATTACCATAATTTTCTGGATTGCCTGTGTATTTATAATAGATTCTTTTTATGCCTAAATCAAATTTTTCATTACTGCTTCCTTTATCTACTGATGTCTGACGAACTTTAATTTTATAATCGCCAATAGGGCCGCCTACATGTTTTAATTTGATTTTATACTTCTTATTGGCTTTTACTCGTCGATTTTCAATTAAGACATTACGATTAGTTTTATTTCTATTAGTTGCCATTTCTATAAGTGTTGAATCTTCATACAAATACATCTTTATATCTGTATCCTCTTTAATAGGATACGACCAGAAGTTTGCTCTTCCGTCTTCTTCAAAGTAAATATAAAATTCATCTTCATCACTTTCAAAATTGAAACTTCTTATTTGTTGAACACCATTTTGTAATCTAATAGCCATAAAATCATCTCCCTTTTTTTATTTTTATTTTATCGAGAGTTTTTAACCGGTTAATCACTCTCACTATATATAAACCAATTTCATATCAAAATATAAACCATTAATTTAAAATTTTTATAAAATCTATAAAAATATACTCAACAAAACTTAATTTACTTCATAAAAAAATGGTGGAATAAAGTTACCTCAATTCCACCATTTTATCTTCAATAATATTTAATTATGCTTATCAAAAAACTTTATCTTCATAACGCCTTCATCTGTAAGTAGCAAAAATTCTTTCTCTCCTATCTTAAAAATCTTTCCTACATCCCAGTCTTTATTTATCCAGTTAAATTCTTCGGTACGCTTATTAAATAACACTACCCCATTCTTCCAACCGCAACCAATAATTGCATACTCCCCAAAAGATGATGCGGTGTAACTACTACCTCTAGGTACAAAATGGTATCTTCTCCAATCGTTAATTGTATAGTCAAAATAGCATAAATCATCTTTAAAATCCTCATTATTATCTATTGCCGTAGCCCATAGTACTCCCTCTTCGTCCATCCACAAAAAACCATTATATTCATCTAAAATATCAATCATCTTTTCTGGAGAAAATCTTTCATCTATAAATCCCATAAAATGTTTACTATCTTTTGTCTTTAAATTTAGACAAGTTACTCCTGCATATCCCTCTCCGCCCCAGTTTATCCAGAGATTATCGTGTTTATCTAAAATTAAATCTACAACGAAATTATCTATTAGAAAATTAGATCTATTATAGACTGCTATAATGTTACCATCTTTATCTATTTCTTTCACTCCTCCTTCTTTTTCATACCCTATTGAACCAATCCATATACGTTCTGAATCACCAATTATACTCATTACATATTTCCCATATTTATTTTCTGTCTTAATAGAATTATTTTTTAAATCTATTTTTATAATGCCTCCTTCACTCCCTACCCAAGCATATCTACCATCTTCAAATACTGTAGCATAAGATACGTTCAGCAACTCTTTCTTTGTATATTCATAAAATTTCCCTTCTTTCAGATTATATCTCAATAAAGGTACTTTTGCTCTTTCCCTTAAATCATCTAAACAAAAACTAAAATCTAAACTAAACCAAATATTTTCACCTCCATAATATATTCTGTCATAAGAAGTTGATATTACCTTATGCACTTTGTGTTCTCCTGTTTTAATATTTATTGAATCGATACTTAATCTGTCTTTTTCTTCTTCGTATCCAATATACCATAACTCATCACCTACCAATTCACATGCTAACTTATATGCACATAGACTGTAGAACTCTATATCTGATATCTTCTTGATTTCATAATCTAATAGTTTTTCTTCCACATATTTTGCATCTCTGCTTTTTATACCTCTAATCTTTTTCTCTTCTTCTAAATCTTGCATTTTATCTTCTTGTTCTTTTTGTTCTTCTTGTGATCCTTTTATCTTCACATTTAAAGACTCCTTACTATTAGAACATGATGTTAAGATTAAAATAATTAATATTATGAAAATAATAAGATTTATAGTCTTTTTGTTATTTTTCTTTATCATCACAACTCCCCTTTTATAAATTCTCATAAATAGTAGATTTATACAATTTTTCATTATTGTAACATAATGTTTTAAAAAAGTAAATATTTCACTTTGACTTATTTACTTTCTTTTAAATATGATGTTTAAGTTCTACAATATTACTTTAAAACTTCAATTCAACAGAGCAAAAAAAAAACGGCTAAAAGCCGTTTTTAATTTATATTAAATAATCTCTTTGTATTTTCAGCAGTAATACGCGCAACTTCTTCAATAGTCATCCCTTTTAATTCTGCAATCATTGCAGCAACATATCTTACATATAAAGGTTCATTTCTCTTTCCTCTATGCGGATGTGGTGTAAGATATGGCGAATCTGTTTCTATCAGTATTCTGTTAATATCTATAGCCTTTACCACTTCTTTAGGAGTTTTTGCATTTTTAAAAGTAACTGGCCCTGCAAAAGATATATAAAATCCCATTTTTATATATTCTTTTGCCATTTCTACACTACCAGAAAAACAATGTAGTACACCTCTTAATGTACCATCTTGTTCTTCTTTCAATATGTCATATACATCTTTATGTGCTTCTCTATCATGTACTATAATTGGTAAATTAAATTCCTTTGCTAATTTAATCTGCTCTCTAAACCACTTTTTTTGTATATCTCTTGGTGAAAAGTCATAATGATAATCTAACCCTATTTCTCCTACAGCTATAACTTTATCTTTTTTTAATAATGACTTTAAAACCTCTATTGTATCCTCATCCATAGTTTTAGCATCGTGAGGATGTATGCCAACTGCCGCATAAATATTTTCATATTCTTCTGCTAAAGCAACAGCCTTTACAGACGACGCTAAATCAGCACCGGGATTTATGACTATCGACACATCATTATCTTTTAAATTTTTAATAATTTTATCTCTGTCTTTATCAAATCTTTTATCATCCAAATGTGCATGACTATCTATCAACATATTTCTCTCCCCTATTATCTTTCTTCACTAAATAATTTTACATTTTAAATTTTCAATTTTACATTATTACTGAACTCTTGCTCCACTCTTTATTTCGTCTAATACAGTTGCCAATGTTAACTTTTTACCTTTACTTGCAGCAAGAACCATACCGTGTGACTCAATACCTCTTAATTTAATTGGTTTTAAATTAGCTACAAGTATAACATTTTTTCCTACTAAATCTTCTGGATTGTAATATTTAGCTATTCCTGAAACAACCTGTCTCTTTTCCTCTCCAACTTCAAGTTGTAAAACTAAAAGTTTATCAGCATTAGGATGTTTTTTTGCCTCTATAACTTTTGCTACTCTCAAATCAATTTTATCAAAATCATCTATCGTAATAAAATTATCTTCATCTGTTTCATTAGCTGAGTTTGCGCCTTGTCTTTTATTTAAAAATTCTTCATTTACTTTATTTAATCTCTCTAATTCCTTTTTAATATCTAATCTTGGGAACATTGGATTTTCTCTTCTAACCTTTAATCCTGAAGGTAGCCTGCCCCATTTACTTATGTCGTCCCATGATGTTCCTTGCCCACTATCTAATCCTAACTGCCTCCAAATAGCATTTGATGTTCTTTCCATAAAAGGTCTTATTAATACAGATATAATTCTAAGTGATTCTGCTAAGTTATAGAGTACCGTATCAAGTCTGCCTTTTTTATCTTCTTCTTTAGCTAAAATCCAAGGCATTGTTTCATCTATATATTTATTTGTTCTTCCTATCAATTTCCAAATTTCTTCTAAAGCATTACTGAAGTTTAATTTATCCATTAATCTTTCAACTTTATAAGGTGTCGAAGTTGCCATTTCTTTTAGACTCTCATCATATTCTCCATCTTCTACTGGCTTTGGTATAATTCCGCCATTGTATTTTTCTATCATGGCTACTGTTCTGCTAACTAAATTTCCAAGGTCATTAGCTAAATCTGAATTAATTCTTTGTAAAAACTTCTCTTTAGAGAAAGAACCATCTTGACCAAATGAAAACTCTCTTAATAAGAAATATTTTAATGCATCTATTCCGTAAAGCTCAATTAAAGGTTCTGGATAAACTACATTCCCTTTAGATTTTGACATTTTCTCATCTTCAAATAATATCCAACCATGCCCAAAAACTTTTTTAGGAACATCTATATCTAAAGCCATTAAAATAGCAGGCCAAACAATAGTATGGAATCTGACAATTTCTTTACCTACTAAATGCACATCAGCAGGCCAAAATTTCTTAAAATCTTCATCTTTATCTGTTAAATAACCTAAAGCTGTAATATAATTGCATACTGCATCAAACCAAACGTATATTACGTGTTTTTCATCAAATGGAACTTTAACTCCCCAATCGAATGAAGTCCTTGATACACATAAATCTTCAAGTCCTGGCTTTAAGAAATTATTTATCATTTCATTCCTTCTGGATTCAGGCTGTAAAAACTCTGGATTTTCTTCAAAAAACTTAATTAATCTATCTTGATATTTTGATAATTTGAAAAAGTAAGCTTCTTCTTTTGTCAGTTCAACTTCCCTTCCACAGTCTGGACATTTTCCATCCACAAGTTGACTCTCTGTCCAGAAAGACTCACAAGGAGTGCAATAAAGTCCTTCATAGTAACCTTTATATATGTCTCCCTTTTCATATAGCTTTGTGAATATCTTTTGAACTACTTCTTCATGCTGCTTATCCGTAGTTCTAATAAAAATATCATTTGTAATCTCTAAAGTTTTCCACAGCTTCTTAATGTCTTCTACGATTTTATCCACATATTCCTTAGGAGTTATCCCCTTTTCTTTAGCTATTTTGTCAATCTTTTGTCCGTGTTCATCTGTACCAGTAAGAAACTTAACTTCATACCCTGTAAGTCTTTTAAATCTAGCTAATACATCTGCAGCAACAGTTGTATATGTATGTCCTATATGAAGATTATTACTTGGATAATAAATTGGTGTTGTAATATAAAAAGTCTTATTCATAATATATCTCCTCCCATTCTAAATAAATTTTAAATTTTAAATGCTAAATATCATTTTAATTTTAAACTTAACTGATAACTATGGACTGTTGACTATTAACTATTAATAATTTTACATTTTCCATTTTCAATTTTACATTTAAAAATAAAAATCCTTCACCCCTGACATATAGGGACGAAGGATTAATTCGCGTTACCACCCTAATTTACATAAGCCTCACGACTTATGCCTTAGTAGGTTACAATAATAACCTTGTAATTTTAACGGATACAAACCCGTAATAGCCTACTTAACTTTCAGCTATTCAACTCAGGGGCCATCTTCAGCTTAACCTCTAATACCAGTTTTCACCAACCCTGGCTCTCTATAATTAGAATGTTAAGCCTACTCTTCCCTTCATAGTTTTTTCTATTATAGTATGTTTATTTATCAAAAACTATACAAAAAAATATATCTATTTGTCAAGAAATTTTTCCAGTTTCAATAACCTATTAAAAAAACATCAGTCTACAAACTATAACTGAAGCGATTACAGAAGCCAGATGGGATAATAATGCCGCTTTTAAAGTGTATCTACCATCTTTGATACCCACAGCACCAAAGTAAACAGCCATAGTATAAAAAATAGTTTCAGCAGAACCCATCATTGTTGATGCCACTCTACCAACAAAAGAATCAGGGCCATATGTAGTTATTATATCTTTTACTACTGCTAGTGAACCGCTGCCTGAAATAGGTCTCATTATAATTAAAGGAATTACTTCTTTCGGTATAGATAAAAATTTAGCTAAAGGACTAAAAAAGTTCACAATAATCTCCATAGCACCTGAACGTTTAAATATCCCTATGGCTACAAAAATAGCTATTAGATACGGCATTATTCTAATAGATGTTTTAAATCCTTCTTTAGCACCATCAACAAAAGCATCATATAAATCTATCCCCTTCAGATACCCATGAATTAATATGATGGATATAATTATTGGTATTATAGATATAGAAATTAAATTTAATATATAAACCATACTATCAACCTCTTAATTGAAATATCTTGACACTTATTATTCCTACTAACGTAGAAATTGTAGTAGCTATTAAAGATGTGCCAATTATCTCTGTAGGATTTAACGAACCTGCATCTGCTCTAATTTTAAGCACTGTGAGAGGAACTAACTGTATTGAAGACATATTTATTACTAAAAACATACACATTGCATTAGAAGCCTTTTTTTTGTCTGCATTAAGTTTATTCATCTCTTCCATAGCCTTAATTCCTAAAGCTGTAGCAGAATTGCCTGCTCCAAACATATTAGTTACCATATTCATAATTATCGCACTTATTGCTGGATGATTTTGTGGAAGTTCAGGAAACAAGAGCCTAGTAATAGGTCTCAATATTCTGCTAAATGCATTTATCAGCCCAGACTTGTTCGCAATATTCATAAGTCCAAGCCATACTGCCATAATCCCAGTTAAACTTATAGCAAATTTTACAGCTTCCTGCGTATCTTCTATAATAACTGTATTTATTGAATCTATATTACCGTTTATAATCGAAACAATTATTCCAATAAAAATCAAGAAAAACCATATATAATTTATCAAAATTCTCCCCCCTCTTTCCTATCAAATTATATGCCTTTAAAAAATAAGATATTTCAAAAAAACAAAATAGAACCCGTATAATACGAGTTCTATATGTTTTATCAAAACTTACAATATCTGTTCAATATATCTTAATGCGGCTTCTTTATTAGCACTTATCTTACCGTAATATATTGCTTTCCTTACTTCTTCTAGCAAATCACCGACTAATACATTTTCACCCAAATCAAATTTTTGCATAATCTCTTTTCCCGTTATAATATTAGATATCTTTTCTATTTCTTTGTATCTTGTTAGATAATTATTAGCCATATATTCTATATGAACTTTAAATTTCCCCATTTCTTCTTCTGGATACAGTAACTTTCTTGTCGCTATTATATCTGCTAAAGATATAAGTAAAACATCTAAAGTATCTTCTTTTAACTCTGAAAACATTCCATATAAAGCCTTTCCACTTACATCATTATTTTTATATAAAACTAACGGAAGCATATGTTTTGCAACCATTTTATAAAGTAAATCTCTTTCTTTTATGCTTAATTTAAGTCTTTCAGCAATTTTTTTTACTATTTCTGCTCCTGTTATTTCGTGTCCTTTAAACCTTATCCTTCCTGTTTCATCTACTTTTTTAGCTGATGGTTTCCCTACATCGTGAAAAAATGCCCCTAATTTTATTAAATCTAATCTTGTATGCCCTGATGCAACTATTTTTTTAGTATGCTCCTCGTATGCCTTTCTTACATGATCTTCAAAATAACTATCTGCATAGATAATATCTTCTGCTACTTTAAGTGTGTAAATTGAATGAGTTAAAGAATCGACTACATGATACTTACATTTTCCTATCTCTCTCATAGGTTCTATTTCTGGAAAAATTTCTTCTAAAATATTTAACGTTCTATCCATATAATTAAAATAGTAGTAAGTTCTTCTATACTTTAATAACTTAAATAACTCATGTGTTATCCTCTCATAAGGCATGTTTTTTATCTTGTCTTTATTTTTCTTTATAAGCCTTTTTGTGGTATCATATAGTTCAAACTCAAGCTGCGACATAAATCTAACTGCTCTTAACATCCTAATCGGATCTTCTTCAAAAGCATTTTCTTTAACATGTCTGATAATACCTTTATTTAAATCGTCAAGTCCATTTGCTACGTCAATAATATTTTCTTTGAGAATTTTCCCTTTTTCTATTTTATCTATATCAATCGCTAAGCTATTTATGGTAAAATCTCTGTTTAATAAATCCTCTTTTATGTCATTGCCTTTCAATTGGCTTAAATCTACTGTAACATTCCTTTTATTATCAACAATCCTATAAAATTTATGTCTACCACCTAAAGTAATTAGCTTTCCATTTATAGATTCAGCAAATTCTTTAGCTATGTCTTCTACATTCCCTTCAACAACAAAATCAATATCCTCATTAGACTTTTCAAGTAAGTAATCCCTTATATAACCACCTACAAGATAAATTTTGACATTTTTTTCATTCCCTATTTTCCTCAATTTAGGAAGGATTAAATCCAATTAAATCAACCCCTCAAAACCAATATCATTAGTATTCTTTATTATAATTATATACCATTTGAAATATTAAATCACTAATAGAAAAATAATAAATTCAGCTTGTTGACAAATCAAATTATTGATAAAAATATGTCAATTAATACTCACATTCATTAGTTAATAAATTAACAATTATTGGCTAATAACTAGATATTTTTTTAATAAACTCATACTAATTAAATACATTAATTTTTGGAAATTTTAAATTTTATGTTGACTTTTATTGGCATATCTGGTACTATTTCTTTGTAGGAAGTTGTCGAATTATGACTAAAATTAATATTAGGAGGGGAATTTTATGAAGTCAACTGGTATCGTTAGAAAAGTAGATGAATTAGGAAGAATTGTTATTCCAAAAGAATTAAGAACTACTTTTGAGATTGGTGAAAAAGATTCTTTAGAAATCTATGTAGATGGCGAACATATAATTCTAAAAAAATATGCACCAGCATGTATTTTCTGTGGACAAGCTAAAGACGTACAAGTATTCAAAGGTAAAAACATCTGTCCAGCTTGTCTTGAAGAATTAAAGAATCTATAATAATAAAAGCAGCTATTAAGCTGCTTTTATTATTTATAATCCATAGAAAATTATATTCCCTATTAAATTGTAGATAATTTTGAATATAATTTCCATTTATAGATTTGAATAAAATCTACCTTGATTTGTTTAAATCGAAAATTTTGTTATTCTCATCTAAACTATTTAAATCTTCTAGTAACTTATCTAAATCTACATGATGAACTCTTGAAGCCACTTCAATTGACTCATTATAAACTGCATTACATGAATTACAATACAAACCATACTTTTTTAATACGTCTAAAGCTTTTATATTATCTCTTATAATATCATAAATAACCATATCTTTAGTAATTTTCATTTCCCACACCCCAATTCTTTATTAAGCTTAAATAGACAAACTTTCTTTATAGACATCTCTCTTAGGCATATTTCTTTCTTTTGCCACTATTTTAATTGCATCTTTTTTATTAAATCCCTTATTTATATAAAACAATATATGTTCTTTTACTGCCATGTCAGCCCACCAATTGTCATCAAATTCATCATCTTCTATTTTTACTCCTTCTATTACCAACACAAATTCACCTTTTATACCATCTTTCTGAAATTTATCGATTGCCTCCTTTATAGTACCTCTGAAAATTTCTTCATACTTCTTTGTAAGTTCTCTTGCAACTGCAATTTTCCTGTCTCCTAATATTTCTTTCATATCCTTTAAGGAACTTATAAGTCTATGAGGAGATTCATAAAAAATAATAGTTCTATCTTCTCTTTTAATTTTATTAAGTCTTTCTCTTCTTTCTTTTTTATTAGAAGGCAAGAATCCCTCAAAAACAAATCTCCTTGTAGAAAAACCCGAAATTACTAAAGCTAATAAAGATGCACTAGGTCCTGGTAGGCCAACTACATTTATATCATTTTCAATCGCAAGCTTTATTAAATCCTCTCCAGGATCTGATATCCCTGGCATTCCAGCATCAGAAACTAAAGCTATATTTTCTCCTTTTAAAAGCTTATCTATTAAAAATTTCCCTTTTTGTTTTATATTATGCTCATGATAACTTGTTAGTGGCTTTTTTATATCATAATGATTCAATAGCTTCAAAGTATGTCTAGTATCTTCCGCTGCTATTAAATCTACACTTTTTAATATATTAAGAACTCTGATTGTAATATCTTCTAAGTTCCCAATAGGGGTAGGACATATATATAATACACCTTTACTCAACATCCTTCCCCCTCTCCATTCCATAAATTTCATAAATTTCATCGGTATAACTTCCATCTTCTTTGTATACATAAAGTGGTTTTAAAAATTTCAATTCAGGTTTAGACGCTTTAATACTCTTTATTAAAATTAAATTAGGTCTTTCTCCAACTTTAGGATGGACAAACCTTAAGCTTTTAGGTTCAAGTTTATATTTCCTCAATAGACATAATATATCAACGATTCTATGTGGTCTGTGGACTAAGAAAAACCTTCCATTATGCTTTAATAGCCTACTAGATACCCTTATGACATCTTCAAGCGTACACATTATTTCATGTCTTGAAATAGCCTTTTTATCTTCAGGATTAATAGCCCCGCTACCTAGAATCATATAAGGCGGATTACTAGTTACTACATCATATTTATTAATACCAAGAATCTCAGGAGCTTCTTTTAGGTCAATATTTACTATCTCTATAAACCTTTCAAGCTCATTCATAAAAACTGACCTTTTAGCCATTTCTGCAACATCTTTTTGGATTTCTACTCCATATATCTTTTTTACTTTGTTTTTAGCCCATAACAATAATGGAATTATGCCTGTTCCCGTACCTAAATCTACTATTTCTGAATTATCCTTTATGTCACAAAAATTTGCCAATAATACAGCATCCATACCAAAGCAAAAACCTTTAGTATTTTGTATAATTTTTAACCCTTCACATTGTAAATCATCTATTCTCTCATCTTCCTTTAAGATTACTTTCCTCATTTGTCACTCTCCCATAACTTTCTTATTACTATTATAGCATTTTATAAGATTTCCTAAATATATTTTAAATAAAAGATTTTATTAAGGGGTGATTTTTTGCAACAAAAATTTTCATGTATTCAACCTATAAATCCAACTAAAAAACAGAGACATAAACTTTTAATAAATGCATTAAATAAAGTATGTAGATTAAACGATTACAATAATATTATCTCATTACTTAATCCTCCTGAAGAAATAACTTCTTTAGCTATGCCAGGTATTTTTAAAGGTATAAAAATAGGAATTATAGGCGCTGGTTTAGCAGGGTTATCATCAGCGTTTGAACTTCGAAAAATAGGTTTTAATATAACTTTATTCGAAGCTTCAGAAAATCGTATAGGTGGAAGAGTCTATACGTATTATTTTGATAAAGATAAAAAACTTTACGGCGAATTAGGTCCTATGAGAATCCCCGTTTCACATGAAACTACATGGCATTACATAGATTTATTTAACCTAAAAACTAGGCCTTTCATACAAGATAATCCAAATGCTTTTATTTACTTAAGAAATACAAGAGTTAGAAATGATCCTAAAGGAAAAAATGTAATGGAAAAAATATATCCTAAATACAAACTTACAAAATGGGAAAAACGAACTCCATGGCAAAAATTAGTGAATTATGGATTTGGAATACCTCTTTTAAATATGCCTCCAACTATAAGAAAAGAAATTTTACAAATCAAATCTATTTATCATCCTCAATTGCTATTTTGGACTAGACTTAATATGAGGCAGGTTCTGGAGTTTATGGGACTTAGTCAAGGAGCTATAGATTTGATATCTAATGTTGTACCTCTAGCAGGTTCGTTTTACTATTACAGTTATATAGAATTTTTACAAGAAGAATACCCTCAAGATTTTGCATATTTATACGAAATTGTAGATGGTCTTTCTAGTCTTCCATATGCTTTTTATAATTCTTTAATCTCAGAAAATCCAAAAGAATATAAAAACATCTCTATTGATAAATTAGGAAAAGTAATTTTTAAGACAGGATGTATAGTAACTGGAATTTATAATGACAATGTTAATAATAAAGTTTTAATTAAATATAAAATAAAAAATTCAAATCAAGAAATAAAAGAATCTTTTGATTATATAATTTGTGCAATTCCATTTTCTACCCTTAGAACTATAGAAATTTACCCACTCTTTAGTAATAATAAAATGCAAGCAATTAAAGAAGTAAATTATGCAAATGCACAAAAAACTCTATTTTTATGTAATAAACGTTTCTGGGAAGAAGGAAGCCCTTCTGAAAGAATAATTGGTGGTGGCTCACATACTGATCTTCCAATTTCATCTATATGGTATCCATCAGACCATGCTACCTGCAATTCAAATTGTTCGCCTTACGATCCTGGAGTTCTTTTAGCTTCATATAATTTCAACTTAGATGCTGTAAGACTCGGCAACTTGGAAGATAACGATAGATTTACAGAAATAAAAAGAGAAATTGAAATGGTTCATGGTCTAAAAAAAGGTTATTTAGATAGTATTGTGACAGATTATAAAACCATACAATGGAACAATGAACTTCTGTTTAGAGGGGCATTCTGCTATTTCTTGCCTGAACAAAAAAAGCTATTTTCTTACACTATGATAAAGCCAGAATTCAATAATAAGGTTTTTTTCGCAGGTGAACATACTTCCCCTAAGCATGGATGGATGCAGGGTGCGTTAAATAGTGGAATGAAAGCAGCAAACAAATTAGTTGAAAAATGCATAAAAGAAAGACCCTAACTGGGTCTTTCTTATGTATTTATAATTATTCTTGTACTGGTGCATCTACTGGACATACATTTGCGCAAGCACCGCACTCAATGCAACCATCTGCATCAATTACATATTTATCTTCTCCTGGACTAATAACATTTACAGGACACTCTGGCTCGCATGCTCCACAGCTGATGCAAGCATCTGTAATTTTGTAAGCCATTAGGTTCACCTCCTTCTGGGAATAAAAGAATCTCAACTTCTTCCTCTGAACATAAAGTCCGAGGTTTTTTATAAGCAGATTCTTCTGAAACTTTACCAATATTCATCTTGATTTACAAAAAGTCAAGATGAATATCGTAATCGATATAACACTATAAGTAGTGTTCTCCTTTATTTTAACATTTATTATTGTTTTATAAAAGTACTTTTATTATTTTTAACATAGATTAACGTCAATGTTTTTCCACAGTAATGTCATAAAATTGTCACAAAACGATTCTATAATTAAATTAAAAATATGAAAATGGGAGTTGATAAAATGAAAAAAAAGAAATTAACCAAAATTAAACCTCGCATTATTGTTCAAATTTTATTTTTCATAATAATAGCAATTATTAGTATAAATCATACGCTAAGTGAATCAAATATAAATATCCCACTTTTTTCTAACGCTTCACTCCATGCATTATGCCCATTTGGAGGTGTAGTTTCAATATACCAATTCATAACTGTTGGAACTTTCGTTAAAAAAATACATACATCTTCTTTTATTCTCATGTTACTAGTTTTATTATTAGCACTACTATTTGGACCTGTATTCTGCGGTTGGATATGCCCACTTGGTTCAATACAAGAATGGTTCGGCAAAATCGGCAAAAAAATATTCAGAAAAAAATATAATCGTTTTATCCCATATAAGATAGACAAATATCTCAGATTTTTAAGATATGGAGTCTTAGCTTGGGTACTATATATGACAGCAGTTTCTGGTAAATTAGTCTTTTCTAATATTGACCCTTATTATGCTTTATTTAATTTCTGGAGCGGCGAAGCAGCTATAGGCGGTATATTAGTTCTTATTTTAACTTTAATACTTTCTTTATTCGTAGAAAGACCTTGGTGTAAATATGCCTGCCCATATGGAGCTTTACTAGGGATATTTAACTTTTTCAGGATATTTAAAGTCAGAAGAAACTCTAAAACATGTGTAAACTGCAATGTATGTTCTAAAGTTTGTCCTATGAATATAGAAGTTGCAAAAAATCAAGTTGTAAAAAATCATCAATGTATAACATGTTTAGAATGTACATCTGAAAATAATTGTCCTATACCATCAACTGTAGAATTATCTACGAAAGGAGGCAAATAATAATGAAAATTAAGTCCTACTCGCTTGGTTTAACAATTTTTATTATATTATTTGGTGGTATATTAACAACATCATATTTAAACTTGTGGCAAACTGAATCTGCTAAAATACCTGCAAGATTTAAAGAAGGTGAATTTAAAGGTCAATATAATCCAGCAGATATAAGAGGTTCATATACTTTTCAAGATATCAGTACTTTATTTGAAATTCCCATTGATAAATTACAATTTGCCTTTCATCTTGAAAATATAGATGATATTTCTTCTTTTAAAAGCAAAGATTTAGAAAATATTTTTAGTAATCAGCTAGATGAAGGTATAGAAATAGGTAGTGATTCGGTGAAACTATTTGTAGCCTTATACAAAGGATTGCCTTATGAACCAGAAGAAAATACTTATTTACCTAAAAATGCAGTTGACTTACTGAAATCTTTAGGAACTCTTAATGAAAAAGAATTAGATTATATTGAAAATCATAAAGTTGATATTACATCTCCAATTGAAACACAAACAAAAGTAAGTGAAGATAGTAGCGAAAATGAATACATTATAAAAGGTAAAACTACTTTTAAAGAACTATTAGATTGGGGATTAGATAAAGAAACCATTGAAGACATAATAAAAAATAAAATCCCTAGCACAAGTATTACAATAAGAGACTTTTGTAATAATGAAGGTATTGAATTTTCCGAAATAAAAGAACTTTTACAAGCAGAATTAAATAAATCAAATAAATAAGGAGGTCATTTTAGACCTCTTTATCTTTATCTTCTTCATCTTCATTTACAACTTCAATTTCATCAACTGAAAATAAAAATATTTCTTCTGTGTCCCCTTGTTTAACTTTAACCTTTACTGACTCTAGTAATGTATTAGTTTCTATAACTATACCATTCCCCTTTGGAGTAACAACTAAAGCTCCAATTTCAGGCAGCTTTTCTAATGATTTTTCATAAGTCTCGTGCTCATATTTTAAACAACACATAAGCCTACCACAAATTCCTGAAATCTTAGTTGGATTTAATGATAAATTCTGTTCTTTTGCCATTTTTATAGAAACAGGTTCAAACTCACCTAAAAAGCTAGCACAACACATAGCCCTTCCACAAGGCCCAAGTCCTCCTATCATTTTAGCTTCATCTCTTACTCCGATTTGCCTTAATTCAATTCTAGTTCTAAATACTGAAGCCAAATCTCTTACAAGTTCTCTAAAATCAACTCTACCATCAGCTGTAAAATAGAATATAACCTTATTGTTGTCAAATGTATATTCAACATCTATTAGTTTCATTTCTAAACCATGTTCTTCTATTTTTTTTAAGCATATATCAAAAGCAATATTTTCTTTTTCCTTATTTTCATAATGCTTTTCTATATCTTCTTCAGTTGCTACTCTTATTACAGGCTTTAAAGGAGAAATTATTTCTTCTTCACTCACTTCTTTCGGTCCTACTACAACCTGCCCAAATTCTACACCTCTAACTGTTTCAACAATCACATAATCATTTTTCTTAATTTCTAATTCAGCTGGATCAAAATAATATATCTTGCCAGCCTTTTTGAATCTAACTCCTACTACAGTAACCATAAAAACTATACCTCCTGCTGCACTTTTAGAAGCATAACTTCAATAGCCAGCTGAAAATTAACATTAGAAGTTATATCTTCTTTAGTTTTTTCAATATTTTCTATTATATCACTTACTTTTTCCATTGACAGAGTATTACTATGCTTATATATAAGCTCTATTTTATCTTTATTCATTATAAATCTAGTATCTCCTGTTGCTTTAATAATCATAATATCTCTAAACCAAATTGTTAATAAATCCAATATCTCTTCTATATTTTCCTTATTCTCAACAAAAATTTGACTCAAACTAAATATTCTAAATTTGTCTGAGTAAATAATATCATCTATAGCAGAAATAATATCCTCTCTTAATTTTCTAAATTCTTCAGATTGTATTAATTTAACAGCCTTTCCTACTATCCCGTTTGAAAATGAAGCTATAAAACTTGCTTCTTCCCTAGAACAACCATACTTGTTCACTAATAATTTCTCTATCTTTTCGTTCTCAACATATGAAAACTTTATTCCTTGACATCTTGAAACTATAGTAGGCAAAAGGCTCTTACTATTATCAGTTATAAGTATAATGACTGCATATTCAGGTGGCTCTTCCAAAGTCTTAAGAAAACTATTTTGTGCCTCCTGAGTCATTTTATATGCATCTTCTATAACATATACTCTTCTTATACCCTCATAAGGCAACATTCTGATAGAATGAAGTAATTTTTCTATTTGTTCTCTTTTTATAGAATTCCCTTCAGGATTTATTATATCAAAATCTGGATGATTTCCTGAATCGAATTTAAGACATGATGAACATTTATTGCATGGCTCTATGCCTTTTTTTTCACATAACAGAGTTTTAGCAAAGACAAAAGCAAGTTTCTTTTTACCCATAGATTTAGGTCCTTCAAAAAGGTAACCATGAGCTACACTATCATTTCTAATTGCATTTTGAAGCTTTGAAATATTTTGTTCATGCCCTATTATATCATTAAAATCCATACTTTATCCTCCAACTACAGATAAATATCTAAAATAAGTCCCCTAATATCGTCAAGTCTTTTTAATATATTTAGATTGTCTTTTTCCTTTTTCAATACATCTTCCGTTAACTTCTCAAGTTCTTTGTCTACTTTCTTTATTATAGCATAAATCCTATGCCTTCCTCTTCTATCAAGAAAACTATTTTTACTAAATTTAACCATAGATTCCAAAGCTTCTTTCATAAATTGTGAAACTAATTTTTTATAAGCTATCAACTCACCTATATCTATCTTTTTAGATAATCTCTCTGCCTGCTTGTCTATCTGCTTTAGCAGCAAATCTAATCTTTCTTTTTTATTTAGCCCTTCCATAATCTTTAGAGATTGACTAAATTTTATTCTATTAACATCACTTTTATTACTAACTTCATTAATTTTGTTAAGCGTTTTGCCGTTTTTACCGGATATATCACTTATTTTCATAAAAAATCCTCCTATATCTTTTCAAAACGGTCTACATCAACTACAAATATTGTTGCACCACCAACTTGAACCTCAACAGGATACGGCACGTAAACTCCTGAAGATACAGTTGTAAGTGAAGGAGAAGTTGTAACTTGCTTTCTTGAATGACAAAGCTCCTTTATGATTTTAATAACTTCATCAACCTTTTCTTTTTCGACACCTATCAGTAGTGTAGTGTTACCTGATTTTAGAAATCCTCCTGTAGATGCTAATTTAGTAATACCATAATTATTTTCCATAAGAACATCTATTAATTTAGGAGCATCTTCATCCTGAACTATTGCTATAATAAGTTTCATCTTAACACCTCCTTTTCGTTTAATTCTAACAGTCTATCTATTACATTTTTTACCTGTTTAAATGTATTTTCAATATCACAAGCTGCATTAATTACTTCTATCCTATGCGAATACATTTCTCTGATCTTCATATATCCCTCATACACTTTTCTATGAAATTCTACATTCTCCTTATCAAGTCTATCTCTTGTAGTTCTATTTCCTATTCTCTTTAAAGCAACATCTACATCTATATCAAAAAATAAAGTAATATCAGGCTCAAGCCCTTCTGTTGCAAAATCATTTATTTCTTTAATTTTCTCAATTCCTAATCCTCTAGCAAAACCTTGATACACTAAACTAGAATCTACAAATCTATCACATATAACTATTTTCCCTTTTCTTAAAGCTGGTAAAATAGTTTCATATACATGTTGCGCCCTAGATGCTGCATATAGTAAAGCTTCTGTATGTGGCGACATATTTGTATTAGATGTATCTAAAATAACCTTTCTTATATCCTCACTAATTCTAGTTCCACCAGGTTCTCTAGTTACTACTACATTATAGCCTTTATCTTTTAAATATTCCTCTAGTAACCTTATTTGTGTACTCTTACCTGACCCGTCTGGACCCTCTATTGTAATAAATATTCCTCTCATTTGTACCATCCTTTACTTTATAATCTTAATTTCATTCATATCTTTACTAAGACCTAAAATTTGTATTTTCATCGTTTTTAAATAATTAATATATTCTACTATACTTTCTGTAATTTCTTCTCCTGGACATAATATCGGTATCCCTGGTGGATAAGGTATAACAAAATTAGCTGATATTCTACCAATACTCTTAGTAATTAAAATATTTTCTACTTCACTATAAAAAGCATCATAAATAGAAGTTCTTGTTTTTGGTTTAATATATTTAAAATCTACTTTGTCCACTTTATCTGCTCTATAAACTTCTTTTTTGGCTATATCTTCAATAGCTAATGCCAATTTTTCTAGATCTTCATATTCATCAAAAACTGTAGTCAATGCTAATACATAATAAATATCAGACATCTCTACCTGTATATCATAATCTCTACTTAAAATTTCCTCTAATCTACTTCCATTTATGTTTATACCCGTAAGATTAATCAATATTTTAGTTATATCAAAATCAAAACATACTTTTTTATCTCTGTTATTAAAGACTTCAACTCCCTCAATGTTATTCATAAAAGACGTAATTTCCTCTATATTTTCTATTAAAGTATTCAGTTTTTGCTTACCTTCCTTAGCCATATAAGCTCTAGCAAAATCAAGCGAAGACATTAAAATATAAGAAGGGCTTGTAGTCATATGAATTGTAAGCATTGTTTCTAGTCTTTCTAAATCAACTCTATTGCTGCATACATGAATCATAGATGATTGTGTAAATGCAGGCAAAGTCTTATGTGTACTCTGTAAAACTATATCTGCACCAGATTCAATGGCAGATTTAGGTAGTTTGTTGCTAAATATAAGATGACTGCCATGCGCTTCATCTACTATTAAAATTTTATTATATTTATGTACTATTTTAGCTATGCTCTCTACATCACTACATACACCAAAATATGAAGGATTTGTTATAACAACAGCTTTAATATCACTATGTTTTAAAAGTGCTTTTTCTATATCATCAGGATTTATATCAGTAACTATATTATACTCACTATTATAGTTAGGATATATATATATCGGATTTAATTTTCCTAATATTATAGCATTATATACCGATTTATGACAGTTTCTCTGGATTAAAATTTTATCGCCTGGTTTGGTAGATGACATTATTGCAGCATAAATACCACCAGTAGTACCATTAACTGAGTAGTAAGTTCTTTTTGTCTTAAATGTTTTAGAAGCTAACTTAAGACTCTCTAGTATTATTGAATTAGGTGAGTGTAAATTATCTGTTCCTTCAATCTCAGTAACGTCTATTTGAGGAATTAAATTTGCCCAATCTATCAAAGCTTTTTTACCTTTATGCCCTGGCATATGAAATCTCGTTTTATTTTTATTAATATAATGGTCTAATCCTTCTATAATAGGCACTCTCATAAAGTTCCTCCTAATGTATAAATTCTACTAATACTATTTTTCTCCTTTATCTGTATTATAATCTAATCTATACAAAACAAAAAGACATGGAATGAATAAACCCATGTCAATAAAATTTAATTTGAACCTATTAAATATTCTATCCAAATATGTTTAATTATCGTCTTGTAATATTCATATTTTATATCTTTAACATCTATGTTAATAATATCGTATTCACATTCTTTGCATATATGTACTCCTAATAAATCTATCCCATTATAATCTAACTTATTGCACATTTTACATATTTTTAGGTCCATTTTACCATCCCCTTAAATAATTATTAACTAGATTTTTACCCTTTTTTAATATTTTATTCGTAAAGCATGCCAAAAGTTCGTCATTACCTTGTATTATTTAATATCATTTATCACTTTATAAAAACTAATAAATGTTATAATAGAAACATAATTAGTATAATTTAAGGGGGAATACAATGGAATTTAATCTAAATGAATTTTTACTCGCTGTATCATGGGCATTAGATTTCATTGAAACTGACATACTTGGAGTACCTTTAAATCACTCAAAAAGAGTTGCATACATCTCTTTAAAAATGGCTGAAGAAATGGGAATGCAACCAGAAGAAATTTTCGATTTAGTATCGCTAGCCCTTTTACATGATAACAGTATAAGTGAAAAAGCCATACACGATACCCTTCAAAATAGGAATGTAGATATATTAAACAGTATTGAAAGCTGTAGAAAGCACTGTATTATATCTGAAGAAAATTTGAAAAATTACCCATTCTTGACTAATGTTGAAGGTGTAATTTTATATCATCATGAAAATTATGATGGAAGCGGTTTTTTTGGCAAAAAAGAAGATAGTATTCCTTTAATGTCTCAAATAATTTCCTTAGCTGATACATTAGACTTAAAATTTGACTTGAAAAATTCATATTTTAAAAATAGAAATGAAGTACTATCCTTCGTAAAGGCTAATGAGAACAAACTATTCTCTAGTAAGTTAGTTAATATATTTCTGAAAGTCAGTAAAAACACCAGCTTTTGGCTGGATTTGAAAGATGAATACATAATTAAAGCATTAAAGTCTAATGTACCCTCATTTAGTAAAAATTTGAATCTAAAAAAAATACATGATATAACAAGAGTTTTCTCAAAAATTATAGACTCTAAATCTAAATTTACACTTAAACATTCATATGGATTAAGCTTAAAAGTGTCTGAAATGAGCGATTATTATAATAAAGATAGAGAAGAAAAACTAAAATTAATTATCGCTGCAGATTTACACGATTTAGGAAAACTAGCAATACCTAATTCTATATTAGATAAAAATAGTAAATTGACAGAAAAAGAATTTGATATAATAAAAACTCATACTTATTATACTAGAATAGTTTTAAGCGAAATAAGCGGTTTTAAAGAAATTACTGAATGGGCAGCAAATCACCATGAAAAATTAGATGGTTCAGGATATCCTTTTGGAAAAAATAATAAACAATTGGATTTTAACTCAAGACTTATGGCTTGTTTAGATATTTATCAAGCACTTACTGAAGAAAGACCTTATCGTAAACCTATGCCTCACTATAAAGCTATAGAAATTTTGAGACAAATAGCAAATAGTGGAGGTATTGATATTGCAATAGTAAACGATATTGATAAAGTTTTTTCTAAATAATACTTTTAAATTTGCAGTATATTTATAATTAAACTACCTTAAATACAAGAACTTGACAATTTTTTAATAAATAATTATAGTAATACTTGGATGGTATTACTCTAAAATAACTAAAAATTTTATAAATCCCTCCAGGGATTAACAAACTTTATTATTTTTCAATACCTAACAGCCAATTTACGCTGACACCTAAAAGTTTAGAAAAAGCTACTAATTCATAATCGGTAACTATCCTTTTACATTGTTCTATTTTTGATATACTCGCTCTATCTATATATACGCCCATAGTTTGTAATTTTATAGAAACTTGCTGTTGGGTTAGATTATTTTTTAAACGTGCTATTTTCAATCTTTTACCAATTAAATTTTTGTCTTGTTTATAGTTTATTAGTTTCATATACAATATTCACCTCTTAACATTATTTAATTTAAGAGTATTTTATTTTTTTGAAAACTATGTTCTAATAAAGAACAATGAGTCAAAAATAGGTCTATTGGGGGATGTGAAAATGAAAGAAGGCATTATTTTATTATTATGTGAAAATGGAGGGATTTTATTCTGTAATTCAGAAAAATCGGAATTCTATAACTCTTTAGTAAAAAACTCTAATATTTTAAATTTAAGTAAAGATAAAGACCAAAATAAAATAAAATATAAAGAATATATAATAACAAGTAAAAAAATATTACATAAGGATAATGTATTTTATTTAATTTCAATAACTGCAGATATATTCAACATAGATTATTATAAGAAACTTGCATACATAGATTCTCTTACTAATTTACATAATAGAAATTTCTGGGAACATTTTAAGAACGGTATTTTAAATTTCCCTAAATATAAAACATATGGACTTATAATAATAGATATGGATAATTTAAAAAGTATAAATGATAATTGGGGACACAGTTCAGGAGATAAAGCTATAAAAATAGTTTCACAATCTATTAAAGAATCTATAAGAAAAAAAGATATACCAATAAGATATGGTGGAGATGAATTTATAATTATAGTTCCTAATGTAGGAAATGATATAATTAAAAAAATAATAAACAGAATTAAACGTAATATCTCGCTAAAAAGTAAAAAAGTTCCTTTCACTATTAGTGTAACCTTTGGATTTGCTAATACAAATAGTATTAATAATCTACAGTTGGCTTTTGAAAAAGCAGACTATTTTATGTATAAAAGAAAAAAAAACAAAATTTAAATTTAATATAGAGAAAAAATTATACAAAAAGCTGAGAATTTTTAATATCCTCAGCTTTCTACATTACTAAAAACTTTGTTACCTAAAGCTTTTAATAACCTTTCACCTGGTTTAAAGATAAATCTATATCTTTTACCTTCCTTCTCAAATTCTCCAAAATAAAAT
The DNA here is from genome assembly GCF_050286925.1 of Caloranaerobacter longqiensis. Classification (NCBI taxonomy): domain Bacteria; kingdom Bacillati; phylum Bacillota; class Tissierellia; order Tissierellales; family Thermohalobacteraceae; genus Caloranaerobacter; species Caloranaerobacter longqiensis. The sequence continues at coordinate 38,334 of NZ_JBFWFX010000001.1, read as the reverse complement.
TTATCATATTCCTTATCACAGATAAATTTATAAGTATAAGCAATGCTTTCATCATTTTTTAACTCTCTATAAGGCTTTATAATTTTTATATCATCTATAGGAACTTTCAAGATTAAACTGTTTTTCTTACCAACACTTCTTTCAAATAGAAGTTCATCATCTACTAAAATATAAGTGTAGCATTCTAATAACCTTTTTATTATAAATATACAAACACCTATAGAAAGTATTAATATGATAATACTAGCAATACCAGCATATTTTTCACCTAATTTATTACATAATGTTATGAGAAAATTCACACCTATTACAGAAATTAATATCATTAAAATAACTTCCCAAAAAGGTTTTGGTTTTTTTGTTATCACCTCTTTTATGACATTTCTCATAATTCTCTTCCTTTCATATCATACTTTCTAAGCATTTATTATATTTTTTACGGCTTCTGATACTCTTTTTACAACTCTTTTATCAAATGGATTAGGTATTATATAATCACTATTTAATTCATCATCTTCTATAATAGATGCAATTGCATGAGCTGCTGCTATTTTCATATCATCATTTATAGATTTTGCCTTAGCATCTAAAGCTCCTCTAAAAATACCAGGAAAAGCTAATACATTATTTATCTGATTACTAAAATCAGATCTACCCGTAGCAACTATTTTTGCACCATGTTCTTTTGCAATATCAGGCATAATCTCTGGTACAGGATTAGAAAGAGCAAATATAATTGGGTCATCATTCATACTCTGAATCATATCTCCTGTTAAAACTCCTGGTACTGACACTCCTATAAATACATCTTTGTCCTTAATTACATCTCTAAGCTGCCCCTTTTCTTCTCTTGGATTTGTGATATGAGAAATTTCTTCTTTAACCCAATTTAAACCTTCTCTACCTTTATAAATAGCTCCTTTACTATCACATACAATTATATCTTTTATCCCTACTTTTAAAAGTAATTTACAAATTGCTATTCCTGCAGCTCCTGCCCCATTAATAACTATTTTGAAGCTCTTTAATTCCCTTTTTAAAAGCCTTGCACTATTTAAAAGACCTGCCAATACTACAATAGCTGTACCATGCTGATCATCATGAAATACAGGAATATCTAGTTCTTTTTTTAACCTTTCCTCTATTTCAAAACATCTTGGAGCTGAAATATCCTCAAGATTTATACCTCCAAAGGATGAACTTATAAGTTTTACAGTATTAACTATTGTATCTATATCCTTAGAATTAATGCAAATCGGAAAACTATCTATATCCGCAAATTCTTTAAAAAGTATTGCTTTTCCTTCCATAACAGGTAATGCAGCATCTGCCCCTATATCTCCTAACCCTAAAACTGCACTACCATCTGTTACAACAGCAACCATATTACCTTTAGATGTATATTTATATATATTATTTTTATCTTCTTTTATACGTTTACAAGGCTCTGCAACTCCAGGTGTATATGCTAGTGATAAACTCTCTTTGTCAACAATATCAACTTTTGATTTGATAGAAATCTTACCTTTAGTTTTTTCATGTAATTTAAGAGATTTTTCACCTATATTCATAACCTTTCTCCTTCTATCTTTGATTTTTTAAGTTTATATCATACAAGTTATTTCCTCTACTATCTATAGCAACTATAACTGGTAAATCCTCAACATAAAGTTTTCTTATAGCTTCTGCCCCCAAATCTTCATAAGCTATAATTTCTGAGGATTTAATACAACTTGAAATCAAAGCTCCTGCTCCTCCTATAGCAACAAAGTACACACAATTATTTTCTACTATTGAATCAATAACATCTTTACTCCTATTACCTTTTCCTATCATTCCTTTTAATCCGACTTTCAATAATATAGGAGTATAATCATCCATTCTATAACTTGTAGTAGGTCCTGCTGATCCTATCACTTGCCCTGGTTTTGGTGGACATGGCCCAACATAATAGATTATAGAATTATTTATATCAAAAGGCAATCCTTCGCCATTTTTTAAACTGTCTACCATCCTTTTATGTGCTGCATCTCTAGCAGTATAAATAGTACCTGTAATATATACTCTATCTCCAGCATTTAATTTTTTTATAATATTATCATCTAATGGAGTAGTTATTTTTATTTCTTTCAATTAAATCCACCTTCTTATCTTCATAGCATTTCCCTATATTCTAATTTCTATTTCATAGCTCTACTTCTATATGTCTTGCTGCATGACAGTTTATATTAACTGCAACAGGTAATCCAGCGATATGAGTAGGAAAAACTTCTATATTTACAGATAAAGCTGTAACATTTCCTCCTAATCCCTGAGGACCTATTCCAGTTTTATTTATCTCATCTAATAGTTCTTTTTCTAATTTTTCTATATGCTTTATAGGACTATATTCTCCTAACTTTCTAAATAAAGCTTTCTTGGCTAATATACACGCTTTTTCCATTGTTCCCCCGATACCTACACCAACGACAATAGGAGGACAAGGATTAGCACCTGCACTTTTTACTACATCTAAAACAAATTTCTTGATGCCTTCAATCCCATCTGACGGCTTTAACATTTTTAAACCAGACATATTTTCACTTCCAAATCCCTTTGGGGCAAAACTTATTTTAAGTTTATCTCCATCGACTAAATCATAATGTATTATTGCAGGTGTATTATCCATAGTATTTTCTCTTATTATTGGGTCTTTAACTACTGATTTTCTTAAAAAACCCTCTTTATAACCTTGTCTAACTCCTTCATTTATTGCTTCAGTTAAATTCCCACCTTCTATATATACATCCTGTCCTATTTCAACAAAAAAAACTGCCATTCCAGTATCTTGACACATTGGCATTTGCTCATTTTTTGATATGTTTGCATTTAATATTAACTTGTCCAGAATGTCTTTTCCAATGGGAGATTGTTCTTTATCTCTAGCATCTTGCAGCTTTCTCAGCACATCTTCCCCTAATTCATAATTAGCCTTTATACACATTTCTTTAACTTTATCTATTATCTCACTTACATTTATCTTTCTCATTTTAAGTCATCTCCAAAAATATTCTTATATCTATTTTAATTAAAAAACAATCTAATTTCAATTCGTAATATGCTAGTTGATAAACATAAAATTAACATTTAGTTAATAATATGTTAATATTTAACTGATATTCTGAAATTAGTATTATTATGATTTAAACAAAATCTTCGATTTAAATAAATTGTATAAGGTAAATTTTGCTTATATCCGTTACGGAAATTATATTTGAATTTATCCAATTTAATAAGGCATATAATTTCCTTATGGATTATAAAAAAAGGAGGATTTAAAATGTTTAAGAAGAAAAAAGGTTTCTCAAAGATGCTGTTAGCAGTATTAATTATTATTTTAATAGCTGCTAATGGTATGGTAGGTACTAAAGGTAGTACAAAAGTGCTTAAGACAACTGTAACTGAAGCAAGTACAAAAAAAGCTCCAAAGTATGTATTTTATTTTATAGGTGATGGATTAGGATCTGCTCAAAGACAAATTGCAGAATATTTTTTACAAGAAAAAACTGGAGATAAATCTGCTAAATTATTAATTAATCAATTACCTATTGCAGGGATTAATACTACATATTCTGCAAATTCATTGATAACTGATTCAGCGGCTGCTGGAACAGCACTTGCTACAGGACATAAAACTAATAACGGCGTAATATCAAAGTTGCCTGACGGTACAAATGTAAAAACTCTTATTGAAGTAGCTGAAGAAAAGGGAATGGCTACAGGTATAGCTACTACAACTAGATTAACGCATGCAACACCAGCAGTATTTGCCTCTCATAATGAAAACAGAAGTAATGAAAATGAGATTGCAGTTGATTTTTTAGATAGCAACGTCGAATTTTTTGCTGGCGGTGGAGCTAGACATTTCCTACCACAAGGCTGGGTTGATAAAATGCCAAGTATGAATGGCTCAAAAAGAAAAGATAATAGAAATTTAATGAAAGAATTTGCTAATAGAGGATATAAAGTGTTTTATGGAAAAGAACAGTCTGATAGGTTTAGAAATTATTCACCAAAAGGACAAGAAAAAGTATTTGCTGCATTTACACTATCCCATTTACCATATGAAATTGATAGAATTCATGACACAAATAATCAAGTTCCAAGCATAGCAGAAATAACTAAAAAGGGTATAGAAGTTTTATCAAAATATCCTAATGGATTCTTTTTTATGATTGAAGGTGGAAGAATAGATCATGCATGTCATGCAAATGATGCTGTTGGTGCTATATATGATGTTTTAGCATTTGATGATGCCGTTAAAGAAGCATATGAATTTTATAAAAAACATCCAGATAAAACTTTAATTGTAGTTGTTGGAGACCATGAAACTGGTGGTATGGGATTAGGATTTGCTAAAAATTATTTTTTAAAATTAAATGAACTTCTTGACGTTAAAGCTTCTGTTGAAGATGTATTAACTAAAAAATATGATGGAAATAGAGAAGCATATTTTAAATATATTGCTGAAAATTTTGGATTAGATAATTTGACTGAAGCAGAAAAGGCAAAAATCATTAAAGCTATGGATTTAGCAGACAATAAAGCTAAATATGATATTTCAGAATATGGTCCATCTTATTATGGTCCTGTAGCTATAGCTACAACTCATATAATTTCAGAAAGGGCAAATATAGAATGGACAACTTTTGCGCATTCAGGAACATCAATACCTATGTCAGCAGTTGGTGTAGGAGCAGAAAAATTCACTGGATTTAAAGATAATACTGAAATAGCAAGAACTTTGGCAAGTGTAATGGGCGTTGAATTATCAAAATAGCCGGGGTTATCCTGGCTATTTTGTATTACTCTTTCTTATATGAGGTGATTTCCGATGAAAAAAACTATACCTATATTGTTTGTTATAGGATTGATATTACTTATATTTGCCATAATAAATACAAAGGATTTAATTTCAGGAAATAAACAAAATAGCAATCTATTTGAAGTTAAAGCTATTGTTTTCGAAACTGATAACTCTGAAGTAATTCAAGCGGGAATAGCCAAAATAGGTTTTCAGTCATTAGTAGTTGAAATAAAAGAAGGAAAATATAGAGGAAAAAAATTAAAAGCAGTAAATCAATTAGTAGGAAAGCTAGATTTTGATAATTATTACAAAATAGGAGATAAGATAATAGTTAGTATATTAGAAAAAGATGGGGAAATAAAAGGAGTTAAAGCTATTGATATTTATAGACAGGATTGGCAATTTATTTTATTTGCAGTATTTATACTATGTTTAATTTTATATGCTAGGTTTACTGGATTAAAGGCATTGTTTTCTTTCATAGCTAGTCTATTTGTAATATGGAATATTTTAATTCCAGCTCTGTTAAGCGGAAAAGAGCCTTTATTTATTACTTCATTAGTACTTACGTTATTGACAGCTATAATAATTTTTTCCGTAGCTGGGTTTACCAAAAAAGGCATAGCTGCCTTTATTGGAACGATATGTGGGCTATTTGTTACCATAGGAATAACGGTGTTTTTTGGGAATAAATTATCTCTTTATGGAATGACTTCACCATTTGCAGAAACTCTTGTATTTAGTGGTCATCTTGATCTTAATATGAAACATATTTTTTACGCCGCAATTATAATTGGTGCTTCTGGAGCAGCTATGGATATAGCTATGGATGTTGCTGCTTCTATAGAAGAAATTAAGATTAAAAAACCTGGCATACAGACAAGAGAATTAATTCAATCGGGTTTCAATATTGGTAGAGCAGTGATTGGTACAATGACAACAACTCTTTTATTAGCTTATTCTGGGGGATATTTAACTTTACTTATGTTATTTATGACTAAAAATTCAAGTCTTATTAGAATAATAAACTTAAAAATTGTAAGTGCAGAAATAATGAGGACTCTTGTGGGTAGTATAGGATTAGTTTTAGTAGCACCTATTACTGCTATAGTTGCAGGATGGGTTTTCACAACTGGAGCTGAAAGATGACGATTATTTGACTGCTCTTATGTTATTTTTATTAAACTTAGAACGTCTGTAATAATTATATTTATTTAATCTATTATTCTTGCTATAAGAATTATGCTTTATACTCTCTCTAGCTACTTCTAAAATGTCTTTTATTATATAGGTTTGCAACATTATAAAGGGAATTAACAAAAGAATTAATAGAGCTATTCTCATTGTTTTTCACCACACTTTGACATTGGATTTCAACAAAATTTTCCTTAATTCATTAAAATCGGAGATTTTGTTTCATTATATCATTTTTTTCTACTTTTTTCTATAGTAATGTTAACCCATGTTCTTGCAGAAAAAAACCTGTATCTAAATTGTATAATAATTTAGATACAGGTTTTCGACTTATTCTTTATCTTTATAAATTTCTCTAAATTTAGCCTCAATTGCACTTTTTCGGATATTTAAGTAATAGTAAGTTGCAACAGGTTTATTCTTTATAAAACCCTCTCCATGAAAATGAAAATCTAATGAAATAAAATACTTGCTATAATAGTCTATCTCTTTTGATAGCCAATCTAAACTATTATAAAATCTTTTTAAAAGCAGTATTTTCTCTTTAGTCTTTATTTGATTAAACTGTCTGTCATCAAAAATATAATAAATAGATTCATCTAAAAACGCTAAATCTTCATGGGCAGTTAAAAAATAATTTATAATTTGAATTTGCTCTAATAATTTCTGATGATATTCTGGATCCGGATTATCGCTTTCTAAATTTTCAATCATAGATTTTACTATATGAGTCAGTATATTTATTGTTCGCAAATACTCTTTTCCTAACTGTTCATTTTTTGTATGAATAACTATAAGTAATAATAATATACATACTATAGCTATTAATTTGATTTTTTTCATATAATCACCTAAATTATTTCCCTATATAATCAAATAATTTTAAAAATTAATAATCTGCAAGATCTACAGAACAATAAGTTTTATTCGTAGTAACAGCAAACTATTTAGGAGTATCTAATGGAAAATCTGGCTTAGGAGCATAAAAAACATGAAAAGCTATATAGCTTTCTGTCTTGAAATCATCATTAGTTGTTGTATCATCTTTTTCTATGCCATAAGTTATTTCAAAACCTCCACCATCAAAATTTTTAATTTGGTGGTCTTATATATAACATAATTTTCACTCTTTCATGCACTTATTTGAAACTTTCTTATCTTAAATTTTATTAATTCTATAAATTTTTTCAATAAGTTCTACAACAGTAGTCGATGAGATATGGTATTTGGTATGTATTTTACTATTATCCATATACTCATATTAGTTTTGTAATCTAAAATAAGTTCTCCTTTAAAATTTTTTTCACCTTTATTTTCATCCTTCTGCTAACAGGTATAAATCTATTAATATCTTTTATATATATTTGTCCATCTCTTAATTCTACAATTTTTGCTTTATTTACTATATATCCTTGATGACATTGTATAAAACTGTTATTCATATCCAGCTCTTTTTTTAGTCCTTTTAAAGTCCCATAGTATTCATATTCTCCTTTTATCGTATACACTTTTATTTTATTTAGTATTTTTTCAAAATAATATATATCTTCATATTTTATCTTAACCACACCTTTTTTGTTATAAATACTTAAGACACTATTTTTCTCTTTAAAGGCTCTTTTCTCTTCTATTCTTAAAATTATATCTTCCATACACTTATTAAACTCACTTTTTGTAACAGGCTTTAATATATAGTTTAAAGCTTTTATATTAAATGCATCTAGGGCATAATTTTCAAAACCAGTTATAAACACTATAATACAATCTTGATATTTTTTTCTTATTTCCATTCCCAATTCTATTCCTTTCATATTTTCCATCGCTATATCTAAAAAAGCTACATCTATTTTTTTGGCTTCTATTTTCTTTAATAACTCTTCTCCACTTAAAGCTTTTATTATTTCTATTTTATATTTAATATCTAATGATTTTAAATACGAAGTAATTATCTCTACTTGTAGTGGTTCATCATCACAAACTGCTATATTTAACTGCATAAAAAACCACCTCATAAGTTAAATTTTAACATTATTTGCAATTAAATTATTCTATAAATCTTCTTAAATTCCTTCTGATGGCATAAGTTTTGAAGCGCAAAAAAGACACTTAACAATTTAAGTGTCTTTTTTGCAAGCCTTTTCAATGTTTGAATTTAATTCTTGAATAACTTCACGCTCTATTCTTAACAGCCAAAAAGTTTAATAAAACCTTAATAATATACTATTATTTTAAATATTATCAATATTATAACAATAATCCCTAATATAGCTGCCAATTGTATCAAATAACTATTTGGTAAAGTTAACGCTTTAGTAAAAAAAGTTAGTAAAATTAAAATTGTTATTAAAAATAATATAGCAACTTTACTATATTTTAATTTCATAGAGAATCTACCTCGTTAATAATAAGTTACTTCATATTTATCATTTTGCAGCTTAAACACACAAAAATGAGTGCCTCCAGCAGCTATACCACCAATAAAACTAACATTTGCACTTGCCACAGCTTCTGCAGGTAAGCTAGCAGTTTCTCTTTTTCTAACTATACTTAAATTCAAATCACTATATGTTCCTCCTACAACATTACAATATGGTTTACGAACATCTATTATATAATCATATCCTCCATTTACATAACAATAATCAATTGTAAATCCTATTGCAACTAGACCTCTCTTTATTGATACTCTTTGATCTTCTATTATTGTATAACCAGAACCACTTATATTTTCAGGTATAAACATATCATTAGCAAACATATCATGAATTTTATTAACTTGTTTTTTCTTCGCATTTCCGCCAAAAATCTCTACTAATAATACAGACCCATCCTCAAAAACATATCTTTTAACTGGATCTTGTATAGTAGGTGTAATCAAACTTCGAGGTATTTTAGATACTTTATCTTCATTCATACAGTCTCATATTTCGCCACGTTCTAATTTTTTTATTAAATTGGATTGGACTGACTTATCCGTAACACCTAATTCTATTAAATTAGCAATAATTTCTTTCTTTATTTCATCTGACAAAATTTTTGATTCATTTTGAGCATCTACTCCTGAAAAAGATGCAACAATCAGAAATAATGCTAATAAAAAACTAAATAAATTTTTAGTTTTATTCATTTTCTATCATTCCTTTCTATGTTTTTTATAATAGAATTTTTTCATACATCACAAAAATAATTATTGAAACTTTTCTTAACATCAATTTACCAGCAAATTATTTTAATTTAGTGGTCTTATATATAACATAATTTTAACCCTTTCATTCACTTATTTGTAACTTTTTCATCTTAAATTTTATTAACTCTGTAAATTTTTTCAATAAGTTTTGCAAAAGTGGTCAATGAAATATGGTATTTAGTATGTATTTCCCAAAAACAAAATTAAACCTTTTAAATAGTTATAGCCTTGCAACAAGGGCAAGTTTATGGTTTTACTTTAGTTTCTATTAGTTTCTATATGTATTTCAATATAATCTTCATTGTTATAATTTTAATGTTTTTACATAATCTAACAAGAGGCAGATGTAATATCATCTACCTCCTATTATTAAATAAAATACAATTATTTTACTTATATTGCTATTTTGTAAACACTTCATTTGATTTTTAACATTAAAATATTGAACAACAAATTCTATTAAATCATTTATTAAAATAATTTTTAAGCCCATCGTAAATAACCAGCAATCCAATTATAAAAGAAATATTTCGCATTATAAATTCACTATATAACAATCCTCCTATAGCAGTGCTTGTATTATACGTATGACCTGTAATTATTGTTGGAATTAGTATAATGAAAACTCCTATAATAAAACTAATAATTAAATCTTTTTTCAAAATTAGCCCCCCAAGTCTGAGTAAGATTATCTAAATATTATAATCGATTCATTATCTAATATTGTAACTACCTTCTTCGTAACAATATGCATAATAGTTACTAGAATAAGACAAGTTGAATTTTACAGTAGCAGATTCTCCTATACCAATATCAACTCCACCGCTAAAGGTAGTAGTCCCTTTATCATAAAAATCTCCATTAACAATCCAAAAAATCCTACCGGCATTTTCTAAATTACTATAAACAGTTCCATTAAATTGTTTAACAATGCCGTTATACTCTCTATTCATTCCTACATATAATATTTTCACTATTCCCCAAAAACTACCACCTTCAGATGTTTCACAATAAAAAACTAAACTAGGCTTGTACACAGAGGTAACCGTAAATCTTGAACTAATTACTCTATAGGTTTTATTAGACATTAATGCTTTTAAGTTATTTGTACTTAAACTATTAATTCCAATTTTATTTTTAGCATAGTTTCTAATTATTTCATTAGTTGCTTCTAATTTTGAAATATTATTATCTTTAGCTATTCTTTCAACAAGCTCTTCAAAAGTTAAAACTTTACTTACAACTGTCTGTTCGTCTTCTACTTTAAGGTATCCATTAAAATCACTCTTTTTAAGGTCTATAACTTGTTCATTATTAGTAGAATCTGCATAAACACCTACTGTACAAGCTAAAACCAAAATGAAAATTGTTAATATTAACATCATTTTTTTCATACTATTACATCCTCCCTCTATAATCTTTTATTTTTACCCATTCCTCTTTTTTATTTGTATTATTAAAAATTTAATACTAAATTTAACGCTAAAATACTAAACTATTTTTTGAACAACTTTAATATTAACTCTACTAAAAAACTTATCTACGCCAATTTGCTAATAAATTATTTTAATTTGGTGGTCTTATATATAACATAATTTTCACCCTTTCATTCACTTATTTATAACTTTCTCATCTTAAATTTTATTAATTCTGTAAATTTTTTCAATAAGTTTTATAAAAGTGGTCGATAAAATGTGGTATTTGGTATTTATTTAACAAAAACAAAAATTAGCCTTTATTGTTTTATATCTTTGCACCAAATAAACTTTAGTTTTATTCCTATATGTATTTCAATATAATCTTCATTGTTAATAATTTTTATGCTTTTGAAAAAAATTGAAAAAAACCTGTATCTAAACTATATATAGCTTAGATACAGGTTTTTTCTTTGTTGATTTATATTAAATTAACCTCATCTTCATTTTCAACTTCTTCATCATCTTCATTCTTCATAGATGCGAGTGATACTATTATTTCATTTTTATCGTTTAAAACACTTATTTCTTCTCCAAACTCTACATCGGATACTCTTAATGAATGGCCTGTTAAAAGATTAGATATGTCAATCGTAATGTTCTTTGGTACTTGTGTAGGTAGACATTCTATCTCTATATTTTTTAATTGCTGCTGTATAACTCCAATATTTTTTACATACTCTTTACCTTTTAACACAATAGGTACTGTAGCATGTATTCTTTCTGTTTCATAAACCTTTTGTAAATCGATATGAATTATATCGCCTTTAATTGGATCTCTTTGTATTTCTTTTATCATTGCTGGAAAGGTATTCCCTTCTACTTCAACATTAATCAGTGCATTTTCTCCATATTCTTTAATTATTTTGTTAAGCTCATTAGCATCAAATTGGACGCTATAATTTGAAAAATTACGCCCATATATAATTCCCGGTATTTGGCCATTGTTTCTAATTCTATGACATGCATTTTTCCCTGTTTCATTTCTTATGTTGCAATTTATATGTATATCATTCATAATTTCTCCTCCTTTGTTTTTCTCTCTACTCATTATCTCCAATAATATATTTTTTAAACATGAAAAAAAGCGGCCAAAAGCCGCTTTAGACTGTTAACAAACTTATCTATTTAAATATTTTATGAAAATGAAAGCGAATGCTTGAAAGAATTTAGTTTTTTCTAAATTCATCCGCATGAGCGTTATTTTCATAAATAATCTAATTTGTGAAAAAAACTAAAGCGGCCAAAGGCCGCTTTAAGTTTATTTATCTAATATACTCTTATCACTTTCATAAATAGGTACATCCTTATCCTCTTCAAGTTCTTCATACTTGCTATTTGCAGTTAATGATGCTATGACTTCATCTTCATCATGCAATATTTCTATATTTTCTCCTAAATTCAAGTCCCCTACTGTAATAGAATCACCAAATTTTAAATTTGATACATCAATCTCTATAGATTTTGGTATATATTTTGGTAAACATCTTATCTCTAATTCCATTATCTGCTGTTGAATAATAGTTGTCGAAGTCTCTACTTTCCCCTTGCCTAATAAAACTACAGGAACAAAAACTTTAATTTCTTCATTTTCAGAAAGCTGCTGAAAATCTATATGCAATAAATTACCTTTAATAATATCTTTTTGTACTTCTTTGATTATAGCTGGAATCATTTCTCCATTTAAATTTAAGTTTACTGTAGAACCAGAACCTATTGTGTTTAAAACCTTTGAAACTTCAGCTTCATTTAGTTTGATGCTTTTAGTTTCTTTATTGTGACCATAAATTACTCCTGGTATAAAACCATTCTTTCGCAATTTAATAGAACACCTTTTGCCAACTTCGTTCCTCAATTCTACATTCAATTTTGGTGCAGCCATAGCATATCCCCCTTTTATATATTATTTCTTTAATAATATTAAATCAAAAAATTAAGGATAATTCAATTTTTTCAAAGAGTTTTTTAGAGAAAAAAACCCTAACCTATCAAAGGTTAGGGTTCTTTTTATTCTCCACATTTTTCAAGAAGCATTTCCCATCTTCTGTCAACTTCTTTTTGAAGTTCTTCAATTAAATGTTGATTTTCTGGTTTGAATAAGTGTTTAAATCTTCCTTGTGGTCTTAAGAAGTCTTCTATTGGAAGCTTCTTCTTAGGCTTATATGTTAATCTCCATTTACCGTTTTCAACTTCATATAATGGCCAATAGCATGTATCTATAGCTAACTTAATTATTTCCATTAATTTTGGAGTATCATATCTCCATCCACGAGGACATGGAGTAAATACATTTAAGAAAGCTGGTCCTTCAGTATATATTGCTTTTTCAGCCTTTTGATGTATGTCGCTAAAGTTACCAAATGGTGCTGTTTGAGCAACATATGGTATATGATGTGCTGCCATAACTTCAGTTAAATCTTTTCTAAACTGTTGCTTACCTGGAACAACTTTTCCTGCTGGAGAAGTTGTTGTATTCGCATATTTTGGAGTAGCTGATGACCTTTGGATACCAGTGTTCATGTAAGCACCATTGTCATAGCATACATACACCATATCATGTCCTCTTTCCATTGCTCCTGACAATGATTGAAGACCTATATCGTAAGTACCACCGTCTCCACCAAAAGCTATAAACTTATAAGTAGCGTCTATTTTTCCTTTTTTCTTTAAAACTCTATAAGCAGCTTCAACACCACTTATAGTAGCACCTACATTCTCGAATGCATTGTGAATAAATGAATCTTTCCAAGCTGTATATGGATATAAGAAACTTGAAACCTCTAAACAACCAGTAGCAGCACCTATAACTGCCTTATCCTCTGGTTTTAATGCTCTTAAAACAGCACGAACAGTTACAGAAGCACCACATCCAGCACATAATCTATGACCACCTGTAAATCTTTCAGGTCTTTTTGCAGCTTCTCTTAAATTTAAAGCCATTTACTGCACCTCCTATTCTCTTACACCCAAGTAGTTGTAAACTGACTTAACTTCTCCTGTTTTAACTATTTCAAGTAAGTCATTGTATACCTTCATAATATCGTCAGTTCTTACGTCTCTACCACCTAAACCATAAATATAGCTTATTACAACTGGCTTAGTTTCTGTATCATATAAAGCCGCTCTAGTCTCAACAAATACTGGACCACCAGCAGCTGAAAAACTATCTGCTTTATCCATTACAGCTATAGCTTTAACATGCTTTAATGCATCTCTTAATTCTTCAACAGGGAATGGTCTAAATACTCTTATCTTAATTAATCCAGCTTTTACTCCTTTTTCTCTTAGCTCATCTACTACTTCTTTAGCTGTTCCAGCAGTTGAGTTAAGTACAACAATAGCAACTTCTGCATCTTCCATTTTGTACTCTTCAAATAGACCATATTTTCTTCCTGTTAAAGCTTCGAATTCTTTAGCTATTTCTAAAATAACTTTCTTAGCATTCTTCATCGCTTCAGCTTGTTGACGTTTATGTTCGAAATAATGTGGTGGTAAATCCAATGGTCCCATAGCAACTGGCTGCTCTGGATTTAATAATGTATCTAAACCTGGATCATATTCACCAACAAACTCTTTAACCTTTTCAGTTTCTAATAGCTCTATATTTTCAACTGAATGGCTCACTATAAAACCATCCATACATACCATTACAGGAAGTCTAACATCTTTATGTTCTGCTATTCTTATAGCTTGAATTATATTGTCATATGCTTCTTGATTATCTTCTGAATATAATTGTATCCAACCTGAATCTCTAGCTCCCATAGAATCACTATGGTCATTATGGATATTGATTGGACCTGATAATGCTCTGTTTATAACAGGCATAACTATTGGTAATCTTGATGAAGCAGCAATATATAATATCTCCCACATTAAAGCAAGACCGTTAGCTGATGTAGCAGTCATAACCCTTGCACCTGCTGCTGATGCACCAACACAAGCACTCATAGCACTGTGCTCACTTTCAACAGCAATGAACTCTGTATCAACTGAACCATTAGCAACAAATTGTGAGAAATACTGTGGTACTTCAGTTGATGGAGTAATAGGGAAAGCTGCAACAACATCAGGATTTATTTGTTTCATAGCAGTTGCAACTGCTTCGTTACCACTTAATCTTTCTCTTATAGCCATTTGTTTCCCTCCTTACAACTATTCTTCTTTAACAAAATCAAATACATTAAATGGACATACTTCTACACATACTCCGCAACCCTTACAATGATCATAGTCAATTCCTACTAATTTTCCGTCTTCAACTAATATTGATGAGTCAGGGCATACAGGGAAGCATAATAAACATTGCTTACATTTCTCACTATTCCAAATAGGTTTCATTGATCTCCATTCGCCAGTTTTATAATTTTGTGCATTACCAGCTTCGTAAATGATTCCACCTGGAGTTATTTCTTTCCAAGTCGTTTCAGTCGTTATTGTAACTTTTTTATTATCTTTCATCGCCCTTAACCTCCTTCAAGGCTCTCTTGATAGCTTCCATGTTTCCTTCGATAACCTCTGGCTTTGTAGCAAACTTATGAGCAAAAGATTCTTCCATAGCTTTTAAGAAATCTTCTTCTTCCATTATATTAGCAACTTTAACTATAGCTCCTAACATTGGAGTGTTTGGAAAATATTTTCCTAATGTTTCAATTGAAATTTTTCTTGCATCAATAGTATAAACTTTTCCTTCATATCCTTTTAATAATGGTCTTAATTCCTCAGGGCTTTTTTCTGAGTTAATTACAATAGCACCTTCTTTTTTCAATCCAGCTGTTACATCTACATCTTTAAGTAAAGTTTCATCAACAACTACTACATAGTCTGGTTCATAGATATTACTATGTATTCTTATTTTACTATCACTAATTCTGTTGTAAGCTGTAATTGGTGCCCCCATTCTTTCTGGACCATACTCAGGGAATCCTTGTATAAATTTACCTGTAGCAAATGCAGCTTCAGCTAACAATAATGAAGCAGTTTTTGCACCTTGACCACCACGGCCATGCCAACGAATTTCAATCATTTTTTTTGCCATCAATTTTCCTCCTTTCATATTGACCATTAAAATGATTTTGTGTCCTGATAAATACACAGAATATTTCTATATATTAGCTTTAATTCCTTCAATAAATATAAAGGAATTATTGACTTATGAAAATAAAATCAATTGTTATAGAACAGTATTTTTTTATCCTGTCTGTTATAATACAATATTATATTCCTCATATAACAGGTCATTAATAATGCTGGAAATCTTAGTTTTAAATATATAACAGTTTGCAATTTTTAGTATAACAGATAAATATAAATTGTTCAATAGATACAACATGATATAAAATAAATTTATCAAATTTTTATTTTAAAAAAAATTAATAGTTTTTTAGTAAAGAAAAAAGAGGGAAAACGTTCCCTCTTTTATTCTACCACTTTTATTTACAAAATATAATTTATTATTATTAACAAAATTACTCCCGGTATCCCTAAAAATCCTGCAACGATTATCGTTATGATATTAATCCCTATCTTTATTCCAATGAATTTACCAACGAAATTTACTGCTAAAAGCAATACCAACCCTATTATTCCATTAATTATTAATTTCAAAATCAGCTTTAATGGCTTTAAAAGAAGCATTACAACAATCAAAATTACAACTAATGCTAGTATATATGACAAAGCTACCCCCATCTCTAAACCTAAGCCCATTTCCCCCACGCTCCTAAAAATGTTTTCTTAATTTAAATGTTTTCTTATTTAAGTATATAAATAAAAATAAAATAATATTACAAGCCTTTATACGGATGTTTTTATCCCTTTTTTTCTAGCTTCCTTTAAAAGATAGATATATTTTGTTTTTGCAGCTTCCATATTATAAATAGCAAAATCTATTAAATCAGGATCCGTTACGTTCTGGAAATAATTTTCTGCTTCTTTCCATTCAAAATGTGCCTCTTTTAGAGTTTTAAAAAATTCCTCTTCATTACTTTTATGATGAATCAACTTGTCCTTCATATTAATTAATAGATTATTTACATTTAAAAGTATTTTCACTTTATTTTGCGAAAATATATTAGACATATTAAAACCCCCCAAAATAATTTTTATCTTAATTATTTACAATTTTTTGGAGGGTTATACACGCCAAATAAACTCTTTTAAAATTATCCTTGTAATACTACACTTTCTTATATTAGCTATAATCTCATTAAAAAATCTGTATAATTAATAAGACTATTTAATAACGGCTTTTTACTAAATGGCTTTGCATTATCTTTATTATATTTAGGACTATGCCCATATTTTAGTTTATATCTTGCAATCAAATATATTTCTAATAATTCAGGATCAAAGTTAATATTACAACATACAAAAATCTTTAAGTTTTTCCCTGCATTTATTTCATCACTCCATATTTCTGGAGTATTGTTATTAACCTGTCCATTAGGATATTGTTCAGATAGTTTAGGAACTAAATGGTCAAATAATCTAGAAAACAAATCAAAATCTTTATTATCTGATTTACCTATATATAAAACATCACCTTTATTATCTGCAATAACATATATCCCGTTATCCCGATTAGTTAGTTCATCGTAACTCTTATAATCTAAAAAATCTAACTGCTGTTCATAAATATATTTATATATACCTCCTATCCATCTCTTTTTTTTGCCACTTTTCAGCCATTCTATTACTCGATTTGCATAATCATTTATTTCTTTGAATTCTTTAATATCTGAAATATATTCATATTTATAACGATTATTTCTTAAAAAAACTTCCTCTACGATAAATCTAATGTATTCTATTTGCATAAAAACATTAGCCCCTTTCGATTATCATCTTAACTTTTTAGATATAATATTCTACATAAATAACCTAAATCATTTTTATATCTAACTTTATTTTTTTAATATTAAACTTCAGAATAATATCAAATTCACTATATTATTTATTATTCAAGCAAACTATCTCCACTAGCGATTTTTTTAGGATACCACATTGAAAACCGATTCGTAAATTTTAGTGCAACAAATATCAATAAATAAAGTAAAAGTGTAATTTTAAAATATCCATAAGATTTCAATGTTATATAAATTATTCCCTGAATAACAAATATTCCACTCCAAAATAATATAAGTATATTATTTGTTTTTATAAACACTGGATTCTTTTCTATAGAAATATCATATCTATATTTTAAATAATCTGCTGTAAGGGGTTTATTATCAAAAACTGAATTCAACCATATAAGAGCCATGGCAAAATAATTTATTTCACTACCGTTATTTGCTAATATTTCATCTCCAAAATAGCCTATAATTAAAAGAATTGCAAAATATAATACATTGATTTTTTCAAAATAAATAATACTTTTAGCTTTTCTCTTTATAACTATAATTCCTATGCTAATACTTAACGGAACTATCACTCCTAACAATAAATTACGATTAATAAATATCCATGACAAAATCCATGGTATAAACGAAAGACTCATCCATTTTTATCCACCAATGCCTAATATTTTATTGTTCTTTGAAAACTGTTCATTTTGCTTATCTTTATCATTTGACTCAAATATTCTCTCAAGATTCATCATAAAATTCAAATCTCCATCAATTCTATAAAGACCATCTAACATTACTTGCACCCCATCAAGCTCATGATTAGTATTTTAATCCAGGTTTCATATGTTGTAATAACTTTTGTAGTATAATTGTCACTTTTCCCTTTTCTTAACTCACATTTACCATCTTTAATTATAAAGTGATACTGCTCTTTCAAATCTATGAAATCGAACTCAAGAACATCATTCATATCTTTTGCATTCAAAGGATTAAAACTATGTTTCATTAATTTAAGAAAATTATATCCTTTTAAGTTATCATAACTTATTTCCTTCATCAACCTGCCAACTTAAATTTGCCATTTCAATAAATTCTTCTATGGGAATAAGAGGTTTTTTTAGTAATTTTAATGTCTCTTCATGTATATATCCATCAACAGCAAACTCTTTTCCTGCTTTTTTTACTCCATCTAAATACCATTTAATTCTATTTTGCAACGGTTTTATTGATAATAATTCTCCTTCAACACATAATATGCTTCCATTTAATTGTTCCTTACTTATTTTTTTGAATTCATCTATAAGCAATTGAAAATTATGATACTCTGGAAATCCACAATTTGAAATTAAAATATTTTTCTTTTTTCTAATATCATATCTTTCTGGATGACCAAATACATCTCCTTTTTTTACTATATAAGGTTCATTTAGTGGCAAAGTCCTCTCCACAAATTTTTTTAATATTGATGTCATAGTATAGTGATACAATGGAGTTGCCCAAATAATAATATCTGCTTCAATAAATTTTTCTAACAATTCATCCATATCATCTTTTTGAACACATTTGCCAGGTGTTCTATTCCAACATGAAAAACATCCTATACAATTTTTAATATTTTTATTTTTTAATTCCACATATTCTATAACTGTTTTTGTATCAATTTCTTTTATACCTTCTAAAAACTTATCAACTAATTTATGTGTATTCCCATTTTTTCCTCTAGGACTACCATTCAAAACTAAAATTTTATTCACTATTATCATCGCCTTTCAAATTTTTAATTTTACTAATTGCTTCTTCTACCCATTTAATATTGCCTTCTGCTGATATAATCCCATTTCTTAATGTCAGTTCCCAAAATAACTTTTCATTTTTTGAGTCAATAATTTCTTGAAATGTATCCAATTTTTTATGGATAACTTCTAAACTCTTTAAAAAATCCACATTATACTTCTTATATTCCAAAAGTGCCTCTATTAATTTATCTGGATCAGCATTAGCACTAAAAAACACTCTCATAAGAAAAGAATTTCTTACTTTTACTGACTCTTTTAATGAATATTCATTCAACCATTTTAGAAATTCTGCTTTTCCATTTTTAGTAATAGTGTATACCCTTTTATTAGGTTTATTTTCCTGATAAACTATATCTGATTTCACAAATCCTTTTTTCTCTAAATTATTCAATTCTCTGTATATCTGACTAGTTTGAGCATTCCAGAAAAACTTCAAAGATTCATTAAAATATTTCATTAAATCATAACCGGTCATTGAATTATAAGAAAGCAATCCAAGAATACCATGTTTAAGAGACACAATGCTACCCCTCCTTTATATTCTACTTGTATATTATTATATAAGTAGAATATGCTTTTGTAAAGTATTTTATTAATATCCTACAAAAAAAATACGTTGATTCAAAAATTTACATAATTATAAATTAGCACATTAAACTTTATACTTGTTTGAAGAATCTTAAATCATTTCATTCTTTTTCTCTTTATGTTTTTCCATTTTGGTTTTTCTATTAATTTGTTTTTTTAAATCATTCTCTAATATAGCAAAAATAAAAAAATCATGGCTTAAATGGAGCTTGCACTCATATTAAACCATGATTTTTGATAAAACTTTATTTTTAATGAAAGAAGTTTATTTGTAAGTAATATGAGTTTATTTTTGATATACATAGATAACAATTTTAAGGGTTAAGGATTAAGTATTTCTATAAAAAAGTTTTAAATCATCTTTTTAATCCGTGTCTTTTATTTCTTTTTCTTCTTAATAATTATTATAAGCATATTTTATTGTTTTCTATTATATTCTATTAAATCCTCTGCAAGTGGAAAACTTTTAAGAAAGTAATCTACTACTTCGTCTTGCTTTGCTATAATCAAAACAGATGCTGAATCCCAAGAAACTATTTCTATTTCAGCAAGGGGGTTTTGCATTTTATAATTATTACTCCAAAAACTTGGGTTTCCATCTGCATAGGAAAGGGGATACTTTAGAACATTCTCTATTTTAATATTTTTATCAAATGCAGAAAATACTCCCCATATGAATTGTATATTATTTTCAAATACAACTCGGGTTAAATCTTCTCCTGAAATCCACACATATTCTTTATCAAAAGGTATTAATTTATCTGGATAATGATTGCATTCATAATTTGAAATTAACCAATTATATTCTAATTATATATTATTAAGTGCTGCAAAAATCTTATTCATATAGGTATAGTACATTTTTTGTTTTGTAAGTATTGCTCCTCTCAATACAATCACCTCTAATAACATTATTTGATTTATTTTTATGAATATTATAAGCCTACTTCTTTCTGAAAATATAAGTTGCAAAAAATTCCTTATTATCTTCACTTTCAATATACTCAATAAGTTCAAACGAATCATTTAGTACATCAAAATCAGTAGGTTGAATAAAATCCTCTTTCCTTATCTTTTTATCAATCTTATGTTTATGTCCAAATCCAGATATAAATAAAAATCCATTAATAGATACATAATTCTTTATATCTGCAAGATTTTCTTGGCTTAATCTATAATGATTAATTACAATGTTATCAAATATTCTAATATTCTCTATTACCCATATATTTCATATTAGTTTACTCCTCTATGAAAAAATTATATTTATAAACTAGGTAATTAGTTAAAAAAATATAGATGGTAGATTTTCATTCCAATTCTTTACTTTACTTTCTAACAATTTTGATTTATTTGATGAATTAGGTAAAATAAAAATGTTTAACCATTCTATAAATGCTTCTGAACGATAATAGCAACCAACCTTTTCCCCATTTATATACAGCCAATATCTGCATCTACATCAAATTTAACTACTACTTTCACTATTATCACCTCGCACTTTTAAGTTTTCTTCATATAATTCAACAGAAGTTATATTTATTTTTTTATCTCATCTAAGATGGTAAAGGTGCAGTAAAATATTGTGAATATTATCCCAATACATATACTTATTATTGCCCATGTATTTGACTGTGCAACTGACATATTATTAAATATTAACCCAATAACTGAAAACACTCCCCACACTGAAATTATAAATACAATAAAAGTATATAAAAGAGATTTAAGAATTCTCTTCATAAATTTATTATTGTAATCTAATATATCTTGATCTTTTCTATCCATCTTTTCATTCTCCTTTATTAAAAGGCTTTATTTAATAATCTTGAAAAAAACTATATCATATAAAAATCTTTAAAATTAATTGCTATGCTGTTTAATGTTTTTAATATATGACAATAACCCCTTCAGTAGCAAATCCATTATGATTTTCTATAATGCTCAATTACTTATTAATAAATTTTTCACCATATAGTCTCAAGATTATTTTATTTATTTAATTATTCTAATATTATACCTCTTTTACCTTCTTTTTCTAAATAAAAAAACATGGTTAAAGAGGATTTCTCTTCTTCCCTTCAACCATACTTTCTAATAAAACTTTTTTTAGTTATAAAACTTTTTTTGCAGTGATAAGAGTTTTTTTGTGAGATATATAGTAACAGATTCAATGCCTTTATATATCAATAAATCTTTTTTGTTTTTAATTAATTCCCTTTGAAAAAACTAGAATAAAGTTCAGCATTTATTATATAAGATATGATATTATGGATAAATATCTATATTTGAAAACCATAAATATTATTAGGAGTGAATTTAGTATGGGTAGTTATCTCTTTCAATTAATAATATTTACAATTTCAGTATTATACATTCCTTTTCAAATCATAAACAGTTGGGGATATTGGAAATATAGAAAAAATAGATTTTCTATAAGAACAAATAAAATTTTAGAATTTATTGCATTGATTTTTTTATTTGGTTATTTTCCTATTTATAATCTCTGAAACTATTCCATATTGGCAAGATGTTCCCTTTCTCATCACGAGAAATTTTAAATATAAGGTATATTTTAATAAGTATGCAAAATATAGTATGGTTGAATATAGACTATATATAAAAATAAACAAAGATGGCTAAAGTTAATACATTATTTACTAAAAAAACATGGTTTTAAAGATATTTAATCTTTAAGACCATGTTTTTTAATAGAACTTTATTTTTAGTGAAAGAAGTTTATTTATAATATACAAGAGGCATATACATAATTATATTTCTCTTCTTCCTTCTAAAGCTTTTGATAATGTAACCTCATCTGCGTATTCTAAATCTCCTCCCACTGGTATTCCATGGGCTATTCGAGTAGTTTTTATCCCCATTGGTTTTATGAGCTTCGATATATACATTGCCGTAGCTTCACCTTCAATGGTAGGATTTGTAGCCAAAATAACTTCTTTTACTGGACTATTTTTTATTCTAACAAGCAATTCTCTAATTCTAATATCCTCTGGTCCAATACCTTCCATAGGTGAAATACTACCATGAAGCACATGATAAAGTCCCTTGAATTCTTTAGTTCTCTCCATTGCCACTATATCTTTAGGATCTTCAACTACACATATTAAAGTTTCATCTCTTCTTTTATTACTACAAATTATACAAGGGTCTCTATCCGTTAAATTTCCACATATACTACAATATTTGATATCCCTTTTTGCATTAACTATTGCATTTGCAAGACTTAATGCTTCTTCTTTTTTCATATTAAGTACATAAAACGCTAATCGTTGAGCTGTCTTTTTACCTACACCAGGTAGTTTCGAAAATTCTTCTATTAGTTTTGCAATCGGCTTAGGAAAGTATTCCATCTATATCACCTTCTTAGAATAAACCTGGCATTCCTCCAGTAATTTTCTGCATCTCACTAGTTACCATATCGTCTGCCTTTCTTAAGGCCTCATTTACTGCAGCTAAAATTAAATCCTGTAGCATTTCTATATCATCAGGATCTACTACATCTTTATCTATAGTTATATCTAGTATTTCTTTCTTACCATTTGCTTTAACTGTAACAGCTCCACCACCTGAACTTGCTTCTACTTCTCTTTCTTCTAGCTCTTTTTGCAACTTTGCTATTTCTTTTTGCATTTTTTGTACTTGCTTCATCATGTTATTGAAATTTCCCATGCCTGGAAATCTTCCTTTTGCCATTATATCATCCTCCTTAATTTTATTTTGTCAGACTAATTATATCAAACAACTTCAACTAAATCTTCACCAAAAATATTTTTAATCTGTTCAATTATATCTTTTTTTTTATCTTCCTGTTTATCCCCTGTCTTTTTTATTTCATTTGTCATAATAAATTTCATCTTTATATCACAATTAAAATATTTACTTATCGATTTTTCTACAAACTCTTTATTATTTTTCTTTTCTATAGCATCTTTATGAAAAGCAAAACCATCTTCGAAAGCTATTGTTAATATATTATTCTCAAAGCTAATTAATTTTCCTTCCATCAATAAAGCATGTATACTAATTTTCTCTTTCTTTAAGCTCTTTAGAAAATTTGACCACTCTGAATTTATTTTGTCAAAACTTATATTCTCATTATTAATATTTTCATCTTTCTTAAATATCTCATCTTTTGCTTGTACTTTCTGCTCTGAAGTATCTTTTTTAATATCTTCTGATATTGAAGTTTTAAATTCAGTATTGTATGAATAACTTGATTTACTTATATGGAATTTACCTTCTTCTATAATCTTTTCAAGTCTTGCAACCTTCTCTAATAAATTATCTATATCAATATCAGATTGTGATTTTATAAATTTTATTAACCCTACTTCTAAAATTATTCTAGGTTGAGACGACCATTTTGCTTTAACTTCTACGTCAGATAATATCTTAATAGCTCTCATTATATCATTTAATTCAATATTTTTCGCCTGCTTGCTTAGCTTATCTATCATTTCATCAGAAGCATCTATAATGTCTTCAATATTGTTAGAAGTTTTTGCTATCATTAAATTTCTAAAGTGCAAAATCAAATCTTTAATGAACTGATTAATATCTTTTCCGTCTCTGACTATCTTGTCAACTAACTCTAAAGTTTTGTCTAAATTACCATTAATAACAGCGTCGGTTACTTCAAAAATAATGTCTAGGTTTACTGTACCTAATATGGATAAAACATATTCATATGTTATTTTTCCATCAGAAAAAGATACACATTGGTCTAATATGCTGAGTGCATCTCTCATTGCACCATCAGAATTTCTAGCTATAAGCCTAAGACCTCTATCTTCTACATCTATATTTAATTCATCACATATAGACCTCATATTTTTAACAATATCATCTACACTTATTCTCTTAAAATCAAATCTTTGGCATCTTGATAATATTGTAGCTGGCAGTTTTTGAGGTTCTGTAGTAGCTAAAATAAATAACAGGTGCTTTGGTGGCTCTTCTAGCGTTTTTAAAAGTGCATTAAAAGCCCCTTTTGATAGCATATGAACCTCATCTATTATATAAACCTTATATTTTCCTTTTGAAGGAGGATATTTAACTTTTTCTCTTAATTCTCTTATATCATCTACACTATTGTTCGAAGCTGCATCCATCTCTATAACATCCATAATAGTGTCATTCAATATCCCTTTGCATATTTCACATTCATTACATGGATTTCCATCTTTATTGTTTAAACAATTAACAGCCCTTGCAAATATTTTAGCAGTAGATGTCTTACCTGTTCCCCTTGTTCCTGAAAACAAATATGCATGAGCAATATTATTATTTATTATTTGATTTTTCAATATTGTGGTAACATGTTCTTGACCTAAAACACTATCAAAATCCTTAGGTCTATATTTTCTATATAAAGCTTGATATGCCATTTCATCACCTTCAAATAGATGTTTTTCCATAATTAATTATATCAGATACTAAATACTTCTACCATAAAAAAGCAGCTAAAGCTGCTAGTCATTAAATATTAACCACAGTAAGATTTTGAAATCTCTATAATAGTTTCAGGATCCCTTCTATATATATCCACTAATGCATCCACAACCTCTGGATGAAATTGAGTCCCTTTATTTCTTATAATTTCTTTAATAGCATCTTCTATGCTCATAGCCTTTCTATACGATCTATTTGATGCCATCGCATCTAAAGCATCAGCAACACCTACTATACAAGCTTCTAAAGGTAATTCTTCTAATTTGCTTTCTTCTGGATACCCTTTTAAATCATACCTTTTATGATGATATTTGATTACATTCATAACAACATCTGAAAAACCTACATTTTGAAGTATTCTAGCACCTATTGTAGGATGCTTTTTTATCTCATTAAATTCTTCATCCGTCAGTCCCCCTGCTTTAGTAAGTATTGAATCCTTAATTCCTATTTTCCCTATATCATGAAGAATACCGCCTATTTCTACTTCCTCACATACTTTGTCAGGTAATCCCATATGTTTTGCAATTAAATATGAATATTTAGAAACTCTATATGAATGACCTTCTGTATATTTATCTTTCGCTTCTACTGTTGCTGCTAAGGTCTTTATCGTTCTTAGATAGCTTTCTTTTAGTCCATTGTATAAATTTATATTTTCAATTATCATAGCTACTTGATTAGCTACAGAAGTCAAAATAGTAATTTGGCTTTCATTCATTTCTTTTTTTGTAGCTACTGCAAGCACCCCTAGAATTTTTTCCCTTGCAATAAGTGGAATAGTATTTATACAATTAACTTTACCACTTTTGATAATCCTTTCATTGTACTTACTTGTATTTTCTTCAGTAAATTCACTAGTTGTAATAATTTTGCCTTCTATTACAGCTTTCCCTAAAATATCTTCATCAATCGGTATATCATCAAACCATATAATATCTGTCAGTTCACCTGAATAAGCCATTAATTTCAATTTATTATCTTTTGTCAATAGTCTTATCGTACACAAAGGAATTTTCATGAGGTCTACTATATCATCAACGACCATTTTTAGAAGTTTATCTAAATTCATAGTAGAATTTAAGTTTTTGCTGATTTTATTGATTGTAAAAAGTTCTTCATTTTTTCTTATAATTTGACTATATAATTTTTTTCTCTCTGTAATGTCCCTTAGTACACCATGCACACCAACAAGTTTTCCTTTATCAAATATTCTTCTAGTACTAACTTCTCCTATTACTTCCTTTCCATTTTTAGATATTAACACAACTTGAATATTATCATAATCACTTTCTAACAACTTCTCAAAATTACTATCTAAATTAGCACTCTTGCCACCTTTACTATTAAAATACCATATCTTTGATAGAAAATCCCTTATATCTGTACCTATAGCTTCTTCTTTATCATACTTCAACATGTCTTTAATCTGGTCATTTACAAAAGTAATTCTATAATTAGAATCAATAGCCCATACTAAATCATTCATATTTTCAACTAATAACCTATACTTTTCTTCTGACTCGTTAAGTTCTAAAGCCATCGATTGGAGCTGTTCATATGAAGCTTCTAACTCCATATTCATGCCCTGTAACTGTTTATTATTTTCTATTAACATTTTTGTCTGTTCGCTCAGTCTTTTATAGGATTTATTAAGTTCTTCTGCTGTTCTATTAAAAGCTTTTGCTAATTGTCCAAATTCATCATTTCTATACATTGGTATTTTATAATCATAATTACCTTTATATAATTCAATAGTTCCTTCTCTTAATTCTTCTAATGGTTTAGAAAACTGATTAGATAAAAATGAAGCTAATAATATTACAAATATTAGTGTAAATATTACAGTTGTTATTATGTATTCATTTATTTTTATTATATTTTTATAAAATACGCCTTTATCTATCAAACAAACTAATTTCCATCCTACCTTAGAAATGATTGATTGAATAACAAAATACTCTTTATCTTGAATTGATATTTTTCCGTTATCGCCATCTATCAATGCTGCTAAATTAATATTCTTTAGTTCTTTGTCAAAACTATTAGTTGCTCTATTAGTTTCATAAAAAAAATTTATTTCTTTACCTTCTAAAGTTGTAACTCTAATAGTAAAACCATCAGCTGCTAATTTATTTTCTAACTCCTTAAATATATCTTCTATAGACTTAATAAATATATTTGCCCCTATTACTTCTTTAATATCTCCTGTTTCATCTTTTATAGGAATAAGCACAGTCAGAAACGTTTTTCCAGTTTTTAAATCTTTATAAGGTTGACTCCATAAAGTATTCCCATTCTTTAAAACTTCATCATATAATAATTTTATTCTAATATCAATTTCATCATTCAATAAAATAGAGTTATGTTTTTCTTTATCTTTTGTAATTATATATATATCTGAGAAAGAATCTATCTCTTTAGCTAAATTTTTAAGATAATCGCTTACCTTTTCAGAATTAATTACTAAATCCTTCTCTTTTTTATAAATTAAATAATTAGTTGCAATAGTCTCTAAAATTCTTTCTTTATCATTAAACCATCTATTAATTTCATCTGCTTTATTATTAACAAACTGAGTTTTAATATCTATTGCCTGATTTATTATTTGTTCTTTTACTGTAAAATCTATCACAATTCCCAAAGTAATAATTGGAATAATAGCTAATATGATAAGAGTAATAATCAATTTTCTCTTAAACGAACCAAATATCATCACTAACACCCTCTATTGCTTCTAAGTAGTTAAAATTATTGAATTTTCTGATAAAAAAGTTGCAATACTATATATTCTACATAATACAACATTTTCCTCTTTTTTTCTACATAATTCTACAAAAAAAAGAACTATGATTTATATCATAGTTCTTTAATTCAAAGCCGTGCACCCGACCTCGACTTACTACTCCAAGCGTTACCTGAGCAGTTAACTCAGATCAGGCACCCCTACGGCACACGGAAGTGTTCACTTACCGCTGCTTCCTCCCGGACCTGACGGGGTTCATGAATTTCCGTTGCGTAGGACCCAATCGTCAACGCCACTTACTCAGGGCAGACCTCACAATAGTAAGCCTCAATCGGGAATTCGACCCTGCTATAGCGGATTGCAGGTTACAGGGCACCGCTACCTCCCCATCTAGCACGGCAAACTTTAATTTTGGCGGAGAGAGCGGGATTCGAACCCGCGAGACGCTTTTCGCGTCTACCCGCTTTCCAGGCGAGCGCCTTCAGCCAGACTCAGCCATCTCTCCACATATATTATATTAAAGTCATGCAAATATAATTATATCATCTCCTATTAGTTTTTGTAAAGTGTTAAATAATACTAAATTACGCCATGCCAAGCTATTTTAGACAAAAGACAGGCTAATAGCTAACGCTAAATAATAAAAAGCAAACAATCTATGAAATGTCTATTTTAGACGTTTCTATCGCAGTAAGTTTTAACAATCAAAGCTACTTTTCAAGATTATTTAAACACATCTACTTTAAAATAATATCTATTTACTACAAATAACTTAATATGCTTATTACAATATAAGTTAATAGTAAAATCAATCCTGATGTTCTTTTTAATTTATCTTTACTAAATATAGTGCTTAATCTGAATACAGCTAAGACAAATATCATTGCTGGAAAATATAATTTGAAAAAATCAGGAGTAACGTGTATACCTTCTTTTGAAAAGGCTGCCGCTGATCCTACCACGAATAGTACATTTAAAATATCTGCACCTATAACATTACCAATAGCTAATTCTCCATGACCTTTTATAGAAGCTGTAACAGATGTAACAAGTTCTGGAAGTGATGTGCCAAATGCAACTAAAGTAGCTGCTATTACACTATTTGGAACATTTAATCTCATAGCCGTTTCTTGTACTGTTGGAATTAATATTTTCGAAGAGATAATAATAATAACTACACCTAAAACTAGTTTTATTAAAATCATAAATTTATTTTTTATTTTTCCGCTAGACTCTACTACAACTGAATCTTCATTTTTACTATTTTTAGTCCATTTTATAGAAGTGTATATATATACTATTAACAAGAAAACAAGTAAAAATCCAGATAAATTAGATATATATCCTCCTTTAGTAAATATATATCTTAAAGAAGTGAATGGTATAGAAACTAACACTAACAATAATCCAGCAAAAAATTGAATCCAACCATGCCTATTAACAACATCTTTCTGTATTTTAAGTGGGGAAATTAATGCTGCAATACCAAGTATGAGTCCTGTATCACATATTACAGAACCAACTGCATTCCCTAAAGCTAAACTAGAATTGCCTGTAATTGATGCCATGACCGAAACTGAAGCTTCAGGAAGTGTAGTTCCTAAACTCACAATTGTAGCACCAATAATCATTTTTGGTATTCCTAATTCCTCTGATAATGCTACTGCCTCGTCTACTAGTAAATCAGCTCCTTTACTTAACGTATATAAAGTTATTGCTATAATCATAAAGAGAACTGGTAAAGATGCATCAGTAATAATATTTGATATTAACGATTCCATAAAAACACCTTCCTTTTTTAATTCATAAGGAATTATTATACCTTATTGAATTGTGAATAATTTTAAATATAATTTTCGTCTTTGTAAAAATAAAGACTTGAGTATAACGTAATAACGCTATACACAAGTCTCACTATTTAAAATTAAGCCAGATAAGAAAACTTATCATGATGTTGGCTTAATTACACTTAAAAAGTGCTAGTTACTCCCCTGTGCACTTATGAATTTATTCATTATAATATTAACTTTTAAATCAATTAGTGCTTTGTCTTAAAAAAACAATAATATCAATTTTTATATGGCGGAGAGAGAGGGATTCGAACCCTCGGTACACCTTAGGGGGTGTACACCTGATTTCGAGTCAGGCGCATTCGACCAGCTCTGCCATCTCTCCATATTTAAAATATAGCTAATAAGCTAATAATAAAATTTCTATATATGTATTACTTTTTTGAATCTCCTCTAAGTTTTTTAAAAAATTCTTTCATAATATCAGAGCAATGTTTATCTAACACACCCCATACAACATCTACTCTGTGATTAAATTTAGGATTATCAACTATATTTATTACAGAACCACAGCCGCCCATTTTTATATCTCTAGCACCTATAACAAGTCTTTCTATCCTAGAATTTATTATTGCTCCTGCACACATTGGACAAGGCTCTATAGTAACATACATAGTGGTTCCTAAAAGTCTCCAACCTCCTAGTGCTTTACTTGCCTCTTTAATAGCTATAATCTCTGCATGGCAAGTGGCGTCCTTTAATGTTTCTTTAGTATTATGTCCTCTTCCTATAACCTTTCCATCTTTTACAATAATAGCTCCTACAGGAACCTCATCAATTTTATAAGCTTTATATGCTTCTTCTAAAGCCAATCTCATGAAATATTCATCCATAGACAAGCTTCTCCTATATACAAAAATGGCGCACCCGAGAGGATTCGAACCTCCGACACACGGCTTAGGAGGCCGCCGCTCTATCCTACTGAGCTACGGGTGCACAAAATATAATCATTACCACAACTATATATGATACATCAATATATATTTTTTGTCAAATCAAGTTTAATATAACAAGGTATCAGGATATCCTGATACCTAGACTATTTCTTAATTACTTCTAATCCACCCATATATGGTCTTAGCACTTCTGGTATAACTACACTTCCATCTTCTTGTTGATAATTTTCAAGTATTGCTGCAAATGTCCTTCCTACTGCTAAACCAGAACCATTTAGAGTATGAACAAATGTTACCTTACCTTTATCATTTGGTCTATATCTCATATTTAACCTTCTTGCTTGGTAATCTTCAAAATTACTACAAGATGATATTTCTACATATCTGTTATAACTTGGCATCCAAACTTCTATATCATAAGTTTTTGCAGCTGAAAATCCTAAATCTCCAGAACATAATTCTACTACTCTATATGGTAATTTTAGAAGCTGTAAAACTTTTTCAGCACAATTAGTTAATGTTTCTAATTCGCTGTATGAATTCTCTGGTTTAACTATTTTAACTAATTCAACCTTATCAAATTGATGATTTCTAATAAGACCTCTAGTATCTCTCCCAGCCGAACCTGCTTCTTGCCTAAAACAAGGTGTATAAGCAACATAGTATATTGGTAGCATTTCTTCTTTTAATATTTCATCTCTGTGTATATTAGTTACAGGAACTTCTGCTGTAGGAACTAAAAAGAAGTCTTTACTAGGTAGTCTAAAAGCATCTTCTTCGAATTTTGGAAGCTGGCCTGTTCCAATCATACTATCTCTATTTACCATAAATGGTGGCATTATTTCTGTAAACCCATGTTCCTTAGTATGCAAGTTTATCATAAAGTTGATTAATGCTCTTTCAAGCATTGCTCCATACCCTTTAAATAGAGCAAATCTTGAACCTGTAATTTTAGAAGCTCTCTCAAAATCTAATATATCTAAATCAGCACCGATATCCCAATGAGCTTTTGGCTCAAAATCAAACTTTGTAGGATTTCCCCATCTCCTAACTTCAACATTATCTTCATCACTATCTCCTATTGGAATATCAGGATGAGGTGTATTGGGTATTCTTAACAAAGCTTCTCTTAATTGATTATCAATTTCCTTAACTAATACATCAATGTCCTTAATCTTTTGAGATAATTCCTTCATTTCATTTAGTACTTCCGAAATATCTTTTCCTTCCTTCTTAAGCTTTGGTATCTCTTTTGATACAGCATTTTGTTTTGCCTTCATTTCTTCAACTTGAACTAATAGTTTTCTTCTCTTTTCATCTAGTTCCAGTACCTCATCAATTTCTGAACCTAAACCTCTTTTTTCTAGAGCTTTCCTCACTTCATCTGGATTATTTCTTATTCTTTTAATATCTAACATAGAGAACCCCTCTTCTTTTACTATCTTTATTCTAAAAAAAAATTCCCATCCCTAAATTATTTAGGGACGAGAAGTTTTCCCGCGTTGCCACCCTAGTTAGCTTTAAGCTCACTTTTGTGCACTATAACCGGTGCATCGGTTTTACTTTTGGGTAAAAAGCTCCAGGACGGATTCGATAACCGCTCCCACCGATTTCCACCAACCATCGGCTCTCTTAAGGAAGCAAATTATCTACTATTTCCCTTCAAAGCTTTTTTCCTATCTAATTTTGAGCATAATTTTACCATACAAAATAATCTTTTTCAAGGTGATTTCAAAATTTTGTGTGATTATTTTATGATAATATCACCATAACGTTTAAAACATAAATATGTAGAACAAAATCTTCAATTTAAATAAATTAAGGAAGATTTTGCCTATATCCATTACGGAAATTATATTTAAAATTATCCACAAATTAATGTAGTTTATAACGACTCTGGCATGTAAACATGCCAGACAAAGTTTCAATAAAATCAATATTAAATTTTTAAAATATGGGATTTTATTATAATTTCCTATGGATTATAAAAAAATATTAATACTATTCTCCCCAAAACTATTGTATATATTTCATAAATTTGTCAACAATACAAATATATAATTGGTTAGGAGGGTTATTATGAACAATATAGACTTTATTGCTCAATTAAGTGATTTAAAAGAAATAGATTATAGAAATACCTTAGCTATTGCAAGCATCATTGAAGTTCTAGTAGATAAAGGAATTATTAATAGAAATGATATAGCTATAAAAGCTAAACAATTAGACTCTATGTCTGCTGAAGAAATAAAAATAATGAGGACTAATGAAATTTAGTCCTCATCACTTTCATACATATCATTAAACCCATATATATCTTTACTGAAATATCTATCACTTCTATCAGGCATTAAAGTTACAATGTTAATTTTCTTATCGCCTTTATATTTCTTTGCATATTTTATTGCAGCTACCAAATTGGCTCCTGAAGATGATCCAACTGTAAGTCCTGATTTTACTGCAATATCCCTAACCATATCATACGCTTCATCATCATTTACATAAATAGCTTCATCAACTAAAGACATATCCATAGTTTCAGGTACAAAATCATTACCAATTCCCTCTATTCTATAAGCAGCATACTCGCCACCACCTAATATTGAACCTACTGGATCGGCTAATATTCCTTTTATATTTTTATTCTTTTCTTTTAAATACTTAACTATACCAGAATAAGCACCACCAGTTCCTGCACCTGCAACAAATACATCTATTTCTCCATCCATATCGTCATATATTTCTGGACCTGTCATTACATAATGTGCCTCTGGATTTAGTGGATTTGTAAATTGATTAAGTACATAACCATTTGGAATTTCTTTTAATAATTCTTCTATTTTTCTATAAGCCCCTTCCATTCCTTCTTTTGTAGGTGTACTATAAACTTCTGCACCTAATCCTCTCATGATAATCTGTTTTTCAATAGAGAATTTACCTGGTACTACTAATATAACTCTGTATCCTTTTTGTACACCTAATAACGCTAACGCAATACCTGTATTACCTGCTGTAGCTTCAAGTAAAGTATCCCCTGGCTTAATAATACCTTTTTTTTCGGCTTGCTCTAACATATACAAAACTGTTCTATCTTTTATACTACCACCAGGATTAAGATATTCTAATTTCGCAAATATATTTACATTATTTGGTATACCATAAGCTTTATTATCAAATTTAAACATTGGTGTATTTCCTATTATTTGACTTATATTTTCTATATATTTCTTCATTTTATTCACCTTCTTGTTCAAGCTTTTCTAAAACTGTTTTTGCATATTCTTTAGCTGAAAATAATGAATGGTCTCTGAAATTGCCACATTGCACTTCATTCGTAGCTGGAACCTCTTCTTCTTTAGTTTCTATAATTCTTTTTAAAACTCTAATCCAAGCCTTTCTGATATCTTCAACATCTGTTTCTCCAAATTTTATTAAATAAAATCCAGTTCTACATCCCATAGGTGAAATATCTATAATATTTTCTATTTCATCTCTAAAATAAGTTGCCATCAAATGTTCAATTGTATGCATTGCAGCTGTTGGTATAGCACCTACATTAGGTTGTATAAATCTTAAATCATATTTTTGCACTATGTCACCCTTAGGACCAATTATCTTGCCAGCTTTCCTTACATAAGGAGCCTTCACTTTTGTATGGTCTAATTCAAAACTCTCTACTTTCATTGGATTAATCTTTCTCCTTCCTATTGATTTACTGATTCATTGTTTAATGAGTTATTTAAACTATTTAAAATATTTTCTAATTTATTTAAATACTCTCCATATTTAGCCCAATCACCTTTTTGAGAAGCCTCTTTAGCTTTATTAAATATTTCATTTGCTCTTTTTATTATTTCTTTTAAATTTCCATCTGATATATTTACATCTACATTATCAATTACACCATTTTTATCTTCTTCTCTATCTATCTGTCCGAAGATTTTAGTAAGAGCTTCTTCTAAAGTTTCTTCCATAACTATTTTATTTTTATATGCAACTATTACTCTTTTAACCTCTGGTAAACTATTTTCATTATCAGCTTGTAAATATATAGGTTCTACATATAATAGAGACTTTTCTATTGGTATTACTAATAAATTTCCTCTTAACACTATAGAACCTTTTTGACTCCATAATGTCAATTGTGGTGAAATATTTGAATCTTGATCTATTCTAGATTCTATCATCATTAAACCGTCTACAGTTTTAGATTTCGGAAATTTATAAATAAATAGTTTACCATAATTTTCTCCATCATTTCTAGCAACAAATAGTGCTGTCATATTAGGCTTTGTAGCTGGTGTATAAGGTACTGTTAAAAGAAATTCTGCTTTATCTTCATCTGGTAATTTAAACATAACATAATTTGATTCAGCCCTTTGAACATTTGACATATATTTTTCTTTAGCTATATCCCATACGTCTTCTTTGTTATAAAAAACAACAGGATTATTTATATGATATACCTTATATACTTCAGACTGTATATCAAATAGTAATTGAGGATATCTAACATGCTCCCTTAAACCTTTAGGCATCTGACTTTTATCTAGAAATAAATCAGAAAATATATTTTTATAAGTCATTATTATAGGATCTTCTTCATCAAATACATAGTATTTAGTAGTTCCATTGTAAGCATCTATAACTACCTTTACTGAATTTCTAATATAGTTAATATTTGTGTCTCTATAAGGCTGTGAATATGGATATCTACTACTTACAGTATATCCATCAATTATCCAGTAAAGTTTACCATCTTCTTGATTTATAACTAAATATGGGTCGCTATCATATATAATAAAAGGTGCTATCTTTTTTACCCTATCTATAATATTTCTATTTATTATGATTTTACTATCAGAATTAATATCACTTGATAATATCAGTTTAAAACTTCCCTCTCTAATTGCAAATAATAGTCTGTTTATTCCACTTAATTTTATACCTGCTGAGCCTTGATATACTGCTTCTTGATTATTTTCACCAATTGGATAGTCAAATTCTTTTTCATCCGTATTTACTACTATATAATTATTAGTTAATTCACCGAAGTATATTTCTGGCCTTTTTATCTTTAAATCTGTCTCTGTAACAGGTGGAATATCCTTTATTAGAAGTTTAGGCTGCCCTTCTGGTGTAACTGAATTAACTGGTGATAAAGTAAGTCCATATCCATGAGTATATTTCAAATGTAAATTAATCCAAGTTTTAGCTTGGTCACTCAATTTTTCTTGATCTAATTCTCTTGCTGCTAAAAATACTTGTGTATATTCTCCATTTATATAATATCTATCTATATCTATATCATTAAATCTGTAATACTGTCTTATTCCTTGCAACTGGTTATATACTTGATTTATAGGTCTATAATCATTAATTCTTATATTTTTTATAGTTTCTTTATTTTTAATCAAATCTTCTTTCGTTAAATTTTGTTCAACATTAAAATTCATTTCTTTTACATTGTCTAATCCGTATGCCTTTTGAGTATATTCTATGTTGTATTTTAAATATTTTTCTTCTTTTGAAATCTCATTCGGTTCAACTATAAACTGCTGAAATAATCCACTAACTATACTTCCTAGCATAGAAAATATTATTAAAACTACAGGACCTGTTAATGCTAATCTAACTTTTCTTTTAATAGTACCAATTAAAAATCCTATCGCTGAAATTACAGATATAAAAGCCATTATTCTATAAACCCATAAAGATATATGAACATCAGTAAAACTTGCACCATATACTTTTCCTCTAGTTGAATACAATATTTCATAGCTTTTTAATATATAGTTTAAACCGAATATAATAAATATTACTAAACCTATTAATCCTATTTGAAATAATATAACTTTAAAAATTCTCTTATTAAATAAAGAATCTAAGTTTCTAACCGGAACATCATAAAATTCATCTTCATTATAAACCCCTGGCCTTCTTATTGCCAAAAGGATTAGATAAAATACAACAGTTAAAATAATTAATATAAACAAAAGTAGTAATAGTAAATCTATAATTTCACTTAACAAAGGCAATTTAAATATGTAAAACGATATATCTTTATTAAATATAGGGTCTTTAATATTAAAATTGTTTGAATTGATAAACTTTAATATAGTAAACCATAAATTACCTGCAAATATTGAAGAAATGTATAATGAAACCAAAGCTGAAACAGCCCAAATTATAGAGTTTAATCTTTTTTCTGCAGCCCTATTCGATATTATACCAGCCACTTTATAATAGCTTTTTTTGATAGATTTAAAATAAAAAGCTAATAATAAAGTTAATAAAATAAAAGTAGGTATTCCTATTGTAAATTGAGTTCTTAATTTTGTGAAAAATGTCTTAGTATATCCTAATTCCTTAAACCATAGATAATCCGTAATAAAATTTATGATACTTGAAAAAGAACTTATTAAAACTAATGCTAAAATTATAACAATACTAATTATATAACCGGTCTTTTTGTTCAAATTTAATTTCCCCCCTCAAAAAAAATAGATAGTATAATATCATATTATCATTATACTACCCATTTAATACATATTTCAAACTTTGTAAGTTATCTTTTATCATCAGTAACTCGTCCATCACTACTTAAATCTATAATCTCACCCAAATATCTTGATCTTGGCTTCAAAAAATTTACAAGTACATAATCTTTAACTCGAGCTAAAGCCTCTCTACTTTTATATAAAGGCATTTTAGGATAAATATGTTTGTCCGCTATGACTCCATATGCTTCTATACCTAATTTTCTAGCAATATAAATTGCTCTTGGTAAATGATATTCTTGAGTAACAATAATAATCTTTTTTGCTTGAAAAATATGCTTAGCCCTATATAAACTATCATATGTATTAAATCCTGCATGGTCCAAAAAAATATCTTCTACTGGTACATTTTGCGATATTGCATATTTTTTCA
The DNA here is from genome assembly GCF_050286925.1 of Caloranaerobacter longqiensis. Lineage (NCBI taxonomy): Bacteria > Bacillati > Bacillota > Tissierellia > Tissierellales > Thermohalobacteraceae > Caloranaerobacter > Caloranaerobacter longqiensis. The sequence goes on along the minus strand of NZ_JBFWFX010000001.1, from coordinate 500 downwards.
TAGCATTAACTTCATCATATGATTTTCGTCCATGATCTCCACTTAATAAAACTTTTTTCACTATATTATTTTTATAAAGTTCAATTCCAATATCTAACCTATCTTGAAGAATAGGCGATACTCTTCCATTATTATATACTAAAGCTCCTAGAACTAAAGCTGCCTCGCATTTTGGTGCATCTTCTAAAGATACAATATATTTACTAGAAAAATTGATTATATTATAATTAATAATTCCTATCATTCCTATTACAAATATAATACCTATCAATAAAATAAATAATATTCGTTTAAATAATCTATTCATGATACACCATCTCCAATTAAACAAAGAATTCTTATTAGATTATAACATAATTTTATACAAAAAATAAAAGAAATCCGGCAACGACCTACTCTCCCAGGCGGTCTCCCGCCAAGTACCATCGGCGCTGGAGGGCTTAACTTCTGTGTTCGGAATGGGAACAGGTGTGACCCCTCCGCCATTGTCACCGGATTTG